>CAYWSR010000161.1:3578-10696 GCA_964460385.1 uncultured Occallatibacter sp.
TGCGCGGACGGATCGTGAGCGAGCAGGTTGCTGAGCTTGAGCGCCTTGGGATTGGCGGGCTGAAGGTGCAGAGCTGTCGCGACGGCCTTGCGCGCTTCGTCGAGCTGGCCTGTGGCAGCGAGCTCGGCGGAGAGATTGATCCAGGCGTCGACCCATCCGGGGGCTGCCTGAACGGCGGCACGGAAGTGCTGGACTGCCGCGTCGGGATCGCCGCTTCGGTCGAGCAAGTAGCCGAGCTGCCCCTGCGCTTCGGCGAGGTCGGGCTTGAGCTTGACGGCCTGTTCGAGCTGGGCCTGTTCGCCCGCGAAATCGCCGGACTGGTGGAGGGCGACGGAGAGATTGTACTTGTAGTTGGCGTTTTCGGGCACCTTGTCGACGGCTTGACGATATTGGAGGATCGCTTCTTTAAGGTTACCGGCGTCGAGGTTTTTGTCGCCCTGCCTCTCGGAGGCAGCGGCCTCGATGAGGGCTTCGTCGGCTTGTTTCATCCGCTGATAGGTCTCAATCTCATGCTTCGCTCCCTCGCTGTCGGCGAGACCGCGCAGAGCTTTGGCGAGCTCAAAGTGCACCTCAGGAGACGACTCTCCCAAGGCGATGGACTTGAGGAGTTCGTCCCTGGCCTTTTGCCACTCGCGCTGGAAGACCAGGGTAATGCCGAGATTGTAATGAAGGTTGTAGTCCTTGGGCTGGAGTGCGACAGCTTCTTCGAAATGGGCGCGGGCGTGGGCATAGCCCCCGTCGGTCCGCTCGACAACGCCATTGAGGTAAAGGATCTCGGGGTCATGCGGGCGCCGGGCGAGAAGCTTGGGACCGAGTGGGCGGGCATCGTCGATGTGGTTGCTTATGACCTGGGCACGGTAGAGCTCGAACTCGGCGTCCGGATCGGCGGGGTGGTCGACGAGGGCTTGGCGGAGGAGCTTGATGGCATCTTCAAAGCGGTGCTGGCGAACTAGAGCCGCGGCGAGTGCCCGGGCAAGGGGAAGCGAGTTGGGAGTGAGCTTAAGGCCGTCGGCAAGAGCTTGATTGGCCTGCTCTGGGTTGTTGAGAAGGCCGTAGGCGCGGGCGAGGTTGAGGGCGAGAGGCTCCGTGCGGGGAGCGGTGTCGAGGAGCTTGATGACGCCGGTGTAGTCCTTGCGGAGGAGCAGGTCTGTGCTGAGGCCCTCGAGCGCTGAGGTGGAGGCGGGGTCGATGGCGAGAGCCAGCTTCCACTGCTCCTCTGCGTCGGCGTTTTTGCCGGCGCGGTCGAGGAGCGCGGCGAGGACCAGATGAGGTTTGATGACGCTGGGATCAAGGCGCGTGGCTTGCTGGAGTTGGGCGATCGCCTCGGGTTCGTGGCCGCCACCGAAGAGGGCAAGGCCCGTAAGGTAGTGGAGCTGTGCGGAGGAGGGGTCGCGCTTGAGTGCTGCCTGGAACGTATCGACGGCGCAGCCGAATTGATTGCGGCTCGCGTACCAACTGCCGAGGAAGACGGCATTTTCCGATGTGGGGTGTGCGGCGAGATTGGCGACTAGCTGCTGGGGGCCGGCGCAGGCGGGTTTGGAGGGAGGGGTGGGCGGCGCAGCGAAGGCGGGGCCGGCAAAACAGACACAGGCGGCCAGAAAAATCCAGAGTCTTGCCGATCGATCAAGGGCCGCCATTGAGGGAATCTCCAAGATAGAAGGATAGCGGATCGCGGCAGCGGCGGGCGCGGGCGAGGCGGACTTTGAACAAGTTGTGGATCAGGGGCTAAGCGAGGCATTCACTGGGAGCTGAAGCTAGGCAGAAGCGAGGCGGGACTCCATAATGGAATGAGCAGTATCCCCGAGAGCCAAGAACCGAACAATGCCCGACCCCGTGGGAACCGGGAATTGAGTTGAATGCGTGCGGGGCGCGCGGCGAGAGAGGCGTGAACCTCCCCGCCCGCGCAAACTTGGTCGAAGACGGCTGGAAACCAGAGCCGCCCGAAGGACCCACAACCCTAGCCTGCATCCCCAACCTGCTTCTGACTCCAACCCGAGGTCTCCCCTTCGCATGCAAACGGAAATCGCGCCAACGGCACCCGCAACAACGCCGAAGAGGGAATTCTGGAAGACGCCGTACTTCCGCTATGGCATGAGCCTGCTGGTGCTGGCGCTGCTATTGAAGTTTCTTCCCTTTCAAAAGGTTCTTGCCACGATGAAGGCCGTTCCACCGATGGTGGCGGTGGCAGCGCTTGTGTGCTACCTGCTGATGCACTTACTGGGCGTGCAGAAGTGGCGAATGATGATCAACCTGGCGGGGGCGGGAGTCTCGTTTCCGCAGGCGCTGCGGTGCTATTACTGGGGGCTGTTCGGAAACATCTTTCTGCCGTCGCTGGTGGGCGGCGACCTGGTGCGTGCGGGGATGGCCTTCCTGTTTGCGCGCTCAAAGCCGGCGGTGGTGCTGGGCAGCCTGATGGACCGGATGCAGGATATGGGCAGCCTGCTGGCGGTAACGCTGATCGGCGTGGCATTGATCCCGGGAAGCACGGACGCGCGGACGCGGAACATTTTGTGGATCACGGCGGGGTTTCTGGTAGCGGTGAGCCTGGCAGGAGCAGCTGTTCTTTTCCTGGTTCCCGTAAAGAGGTTCAGCTACAAACGGCGGCGCACGCTGGTGAAGGTGCGTCACGGCGCGCGGTCGATGTGGCGACGGCCGCAGGTGATGATCCTTGCCTTCACACTGGGCATGGCGCTGCAGGCCGGACTGACGGCGATCAACTGGTGGCTAGGCGAATCTACCGGGCTGCACGTGAGCCTGGCGGCGTGGCTGTTTGCCTGGCCGCTGGCAAAGCTGACGTCATTGTTTGGATTTACGCAGGGAGGGCTGGGCGTGCGCGAAGCGACGCTGGTGTTCCTGCTGATACCGTTTGGGGCGCCGGGCGTGAAGACGCTGGCGGTTGGACTGGCGTTTCAGGCGGTAATGATGACGGGGAACTTGACTGCGGGTGGAATCGCGATGGCGATGGGCAGACTGGAAGGGCTGAAGACCAACGGAAGGCAGGCATGACGAAGGAACTGCCCCAGGTAGTGATTCCGGGCGCGGGACCGGCAGGGGTGGGCGCTACCTGGCAACTGGTGAGCAAGGAACGGGCGCGACGGCGTATGCTGCCGTGAGTTGCATGGATGCGGAAGGCAAAATCGACCAAGTGAAGTGGGCCGAGCATCGAAAGGCATTCGAGTCGCATGTCGTTGAAGACTGATTCAGGAGCTGGCGGAGCGGCGGAGACCGGGACGGACATTGGGAGGTGGCTGCGCGTCTGCTCGTATGAGGATCGGGCAATCGGGATGGACAGCCTGATCCTGATGGGCGAGTCGCTTTGCAGTGTGGATCCGGCGGTGTCGCTGCATTTGACGGTTCCGGATGCGCCGGCGAAGGTGCGGGAGTGGGCGGCGAGCCGGCCGGAGGTGGAACTCTCAACGGAGAGGCTGCCCGAGTTGAGCGGCTGGAACATCAAGCCATCGCTGTTGCTGCAAGAACTGGACGCGGGATGGGAAGCGCCGTTATGGCTGGACAGCGACATGATTGTGTCGCAGCCAATTTCGAAAGTGGTGCAACGGTATTCGCCGGATGCGCTGCTTCTGGCCGAGGAGTGGACGGATGCTCCGCCGCTGGCGATCGCCGCGGGATGGGGACTGAAGTCGAAGCGGCCCATCAGCGTGGTGAACAACTGTTTTGTTCGCGTGACCCAGGCGCACAGACCGATGATGGAGCAATGGCGCGCGATGCTGCACGATCCGCGCTATCGCGCGGCGCAGGCACTGCCATACGACCGGCGGCCGAAGCATTTTCTGCACGATGGATGGCCGCTAATTGCACTGTTGGAGTGCGAGGAGTTTGCGGATGTGGAGTATGACTTTATTCGGCGCAACGGGGAGATTGCGCAGTGCGCCGGATCGTCGGGATACCGGCCGACGCATCGCATTCTGGATGTATTTCGCGGGCTGCCCGCGCTGATTCACGGTCTGGGGCGCAAGCCGTGGGAGCCGACGGCTGCGAGCGGCGCGCAACGGTTGCTGCTGGACCTGGCCACGGATGTTTCGCCGTACGTGCTGGCTTCGCGCAAAGTGGCGAGGAAGCTGAACATGCACCCTGGGTGGCTGGAGGCAAAGACATTGCCGGGGAAGGTGCTGCGCGGCATGACGGGCGGGCATCCGGGTCTGGCGGGGCTGCCGCTTGCGATTCTTCATTCGTTGGAGTTGCGGGTGAAGAAGTTGAGGGGGATTGAGGAGAAGTAGGCGGGGGAGGCGGGAAGACGAGTGGTCTCACCCGAGCCGCAAGAAACAAGAGCGCGGCTAGGATGGGGCACCCAGCTCACTCTTGATGGGACCTAGTGCGAGGCGAGCTGGCGGAGTTGGCGAAGCAGATTGCGAATGCCGATATAGGCGCTGCCCACAGGAGTAAAAAGCCGCTCGATGGGGAATGAGTCGCGCAGGTAGAACGTGTCGATGCGGGGAAGGTCCATCGGGTTGGGATGGGCGGGCAGGAAACGCAGCGTGGTCCCGACCGCGAGGTTGAAATAGCGCCTGGCGATCTGTTGGACATGGGTGGATGAGGCGCCGTAGGGATAGGCGAGCCAACAGGGAGCGTGGCCCAGGTGCTCTCCGATCTGATCGCGGCATTCGCGCAGCTCGCGTTCACACTCGTCGGGGGTGAGGCGGGTGAGATCGGGGTGGTTGACCGTGTGCGCGCCTAGCGTGATGGCCGGAGGAAGCGCGGCGGCCTGCTCCCAGCTCATAAGCGGAAGAACCGAGGCTTTGTCGTAAGACTGGCCGGGCCAGTTGTTTTGGCGGCCGCAGTAGCTGGTGACCAGGAAGATGGTGGCAGGAAAGTTGTGCTGCGCGAGGACCGGGACGGCGTGGTCGACGAGGTTGGCGAAGCCGTCGTCGAAGGTGATGGCAACGGAGCCGGGCTGCGTCAGCGCCTGGGCAAGCGACACGACGGGGATGCCTGCCTGGGCGAGAAAGTCCATGTGGCGGCGGAAGGTCGCGAGCGGCATGGAGATGACCGAGCCGGAGTCGTCGATGGAGTGATAGGTGAGAATGGCGGATCGGCTGGGCTTGGCCACGATTTCAGCGTAGGTTAACGCGGTGAGAGGGGTCAATGCCCCAGACTGAAGCGACGCAGTGTCAGGTATTCTGGAGGGACGAGAGTTCCCCGCAGTAGAGCGGTTCCAGGGTAAACGTGTCCTTTCTCGCTTTCATCAAGGTCGCCGCTCTTCTCACCCCACGAACGAAGACTTGTCCGTGGGGCCCCGGTCCTCGGGGTCGCGGCGACTCGACGACATTGATTTCGGGGTATAGCAACCCTGGAACCGCTCTGGGAGGCAGCCTTGCCGATTGACGCAGGACAAGAAGTGTCTGTGGTGATTGCTTCGATTGTGGGGGCGAAGTTTCTGGACGATTGCCTGAAATCGATTGAAGCGCAGGCGAAGAAGGCCGTCGCGGAGACGATTGTGGTTGCGTGCGGAACGGCCGAGTTCGCAGGAGGAATCGCGGAGAGGCATCCCTGGGTGCGCGTGATCCATCGAGCCCGGCGAGAGAGCGTTCCGGCGCTGCGCAGTCACGGTGTAGAGGCCGCGCGGGGCAAGTTCATCGCAATCATCGAGGAGCATTGCGTGGCCGCGCCCGACTGGCTGGAACGCGCGTTGGAGGCGCATGGCGCGGGCGAGTACGGAGCAGTGGGCGGGCCAGTGGCGCCGCAGAATTATGCGCGGCTGCGGGACTGGGTGGTGTACTTCTGCGAGTACAACAACCAGATGCCGCCGTGGCAGGAGGGCGAGACCACGAGCCTGGGCAGCGCGAACATTGTCTACAGGCGCGAGGTGTTGCTCCGCTATAAGGACCTGCTGCACGAAGGCTATTGGGAGGCAGGGCTGCACTGGCGGCTGCTGGCCGATGGGGTGAAGTTCCGCTCCGCGCCGAAGATGGTGGTTTACCACTGCGGGCCGTTCAACTTTGGTTATTACCTGGAACAGCGGTTCTGGTTCAGCAGGGCTTTCTCGAGCGCGCGCGGACTGACGGCAGCAAAGAAGCTGGTATACATTTGCCTGTCGCCGCTGCTGCCGGTGCTGCTGGCCGTGCGCATGGCGCAGCGCGTGGCGAAGCAGAAATGCCACGTGGACAAGTTCATTCAGATTCTGCCGCTGCTGGTTCCGGTGCTGCTGGTGTATGTAACGGGCGAGGTTGTGGGCTACGTGGCAGGGCAGGGCGATTCCCTGCTGAAGGTGGAGTAGCGTGGCAGACATGGAAGAAGCTCGAGAGCAAGAAAAGAGCGCGCCGGCATTTTCGGTAGTGGTGGCGATGGTGAGCGACACGACGGACAGCGCGGACACGGAGCACCTGGCGCGCTGTCTGGATGCGCTGCTGGCACAGGCCGGAGCGCCGACGATGGAGATCATCGTGCCGTATCACGCGGGTGTGCAAGGAATCGCGGAGGCGCGAATCCGATATCCGCAGGTGACGTTTCTGGAGGTGACCGACCTGAAGACCTACAGCGGTCGCAAGAACAGCCGCGAGCACCACGACGAGTTGCGCGCGCGCGGGCTGGCCGTGGCCCAGGGGGCGCTGGTGGCGCTGATTGAGGACTGCGGGATTGCGGCCAGCGATTGGGTTGCGCGGATGGTGGAAGCGCACCGGGAGCCGATGGGCGGCGCGGGCGGCGCGATGGAGAACGGCATCGACTGGCCGCTGAACTGGGCGGTTTACTACTGCGATTTCCTGCGCTATCAGCAGCCATTAGCCGCCGGCGAGGCGTGGACGATCAGCGATGCAAACTGCTGCTACAAGAGAACGGCACTGGACGGGATCGGCAGCGTGTGGCGCGAGGTGTTTCACGAGTCGTCGATCAACGATGCGCTGCGCGCAAGAGGAGACAAGGTGGTTTTGGCGCCTGCTGCGGTGGTCTCGCAGCATCGACTGGGGCTGACGCTGGGCTCGGCGCTGAAGGAGCGGTATGTTTGGGGGCGGTCGTACGCGGCGAGCCGATCGAAACTGGCAACGACGGGCAAGCGGCTTTTCTGGGGCGCGTTTTCTCCGGCGCTTCCGCTGCTGATGCTGGCGCGCATGACGATGATGGCGTGGAAGAAGCGGCGCACGTGGGGCGCGTTTGTAAAGGCGTTT
>CAYWSR010000162.1:0-10557 GCA_964460385.1 uncultured Occallatibacter sp.
CGGACTGGAATTTCACGATCATGGATCAAACCGTGCAGCCGGTGCTGGCGTCGGCGGATCACAGTCCTGAGTTCCAGATAGCGACTGCGCCGGCATGGATGTGCTTCAGCAACGGGCAACTGGACGTGACCAACCACGTGAAGGACTTTGCGGCGTACGCGGCGAACCTGGTGAAGTACTACAACAAGGGCGGGTTCGACTGGGGCGGGACGCATTTCCAGTCGCCGAGCGGCTTGCCGATTACATGGTGGGGGATATTCAACGAGCCGAACGGGAACGGGATTGACGCGGCGCAGTATGTGACGATCTACAACACGGTGGTGCCGGCGATGCTGGCGGTGGATCCGACGATCAAGCTTTCGGGGATTGAATACTCCGACTATGGGCTGGGGACGGGAGATGGGGGCGACCCGATGACCTATCTGCCGACATTTGTGGCGGCGGCAAATGCGGGCGGGGCCAATGCGCAGGTGAACATTGTTTCGACGCACTTCTACAGCAGCTGCGACCAGACAAACACGGACACTGACCTGATGAATACAGTGCCGCAGTTTGCGGCGAATGTGAGCTACTTCTACCAGGAGCTGAAGACGCGGGCGGATTTGGCAGATGTGCCGGTGTGGGTGACGGAAAACAATGTGAACGCCGATTATGAGGGCGCGAACGGCATGAGCACATGCAATCCGAACCAGGTGTTTGTGGATGACCATCGGGGGACGAGCGCGTTCTTCGCGGGATGGCGGCCGTATGTATTTTCGGCGCTGGGAAAGGTGGGCAATCAGGCTTTGTATCACTGGGCCTATGACGGAGACCAGCAATACGGCGAGGTGGACGGCGGCGGGAATACATATTTGAGCTACTGGGTGGACAAGACGCTGGCGACGCTTTACCCATCGACGCCGGCTTCGGCGGGGCCAAACATTCTGGAGCTGACGGCGACAGATACGACCACGGTGGAGACGCTGGCGACGCAGAACGCGGATGGGTCAGTGACGGTGATGGTGGACGACCACGCGGTGGCTTCAGCGACAGACAACAACGGGCCCGGCGCGCCGCGGACGGTGATTGTGGATTTGTCAGGGCTGGGGAATTTCAGTTCGGCGAGCGTGTTGACGATCGATGCCTCGACAAGCGCGACGACGGGACCGGCGACGGCCGTGAGTGTGACGCCGGCCGCGCGGATGCCGGTGACGCTGGGCGGGTATGGGGTGTCGTGGCTGATGCTGAAGCCGTAGGCCGAGCAGATTTCAGTCTGCCTTGAAGCGGCCCTGGGTGATGCCCTCGCGACGGAGGAAGTCCTCTAGGGTGCGGCCGGGCTGATCCTCGAATCTATGACCTGCTGATGCGCACTTGCGTATGCGGTCGACGCGAAAGCTGCGGAAATCGACGCGCAGCTCACACCAGGCGACCAGGGTCCAGACCGAACCCCAGAAGTTAAGCGCAAGCGGCTGGACGTTGCGGCGTGTGGGTTTGTTTGCGCTGTCGGCGTAGGAGATACGGAGAACATCGTGCGCCGCTATCGCTGCGCGCAACTGTTCCATGAGCGGCTCAAGATCGCGGTTCGCATGAACAGCCGGGGCGTAGATCTGCGAGTTGTGCACTTCGGCGCGCCGCTCCTTGGGGAGCGCGAGGATTACTTTGTCGAGCGCGGGCCCGGCGGCATCGGCGATGCGATGGCCGCCAAAGGCGCGAGCCATGCGCAGCCCAACAACCACAGCTTCGACTTCTTCTGGAGTAAACATGAGGGCGGTCAGTTCGTATGACTTGTCGAGCGAGTAGCCGACACCGGCTTCGCCAAGGATGGGAATGCCGGAGAGCGAGAGGTCGCGCATGTCGCGGTAGACGGTGCGCTCGGAGATATGAAGCAGCTGAGCAAGGCGCGCGGCAGTGGTAAGCCGCCGCGCGCGGAGGTGCTGCACGATTTGAAAGAGCCGGTCTGCTCGGCGCATGATCTCTTTCTATCAGGTTGAGGCCGGCTCAGTTTGTGCCGTAGAGGCCAACGCGGTTTCCTTCGGTATCAATTATTTGCGCATAGGCGCCCATGCCTGGGGGAAGTTCCGTCCGCGGCTTGGCGATGGAGCCGCCTGCCTCGGCGACGCGGCCGAGCACGGTATCGAGGTTGGGTTCGGTGTGGAGATAGACGACGGATCCTTCGGGGCTCGGCTTGTAGCCGGGGCCAAAGAGGATGCAGCCGCCGGTGGAGGTTTCGCGGTTGTAGGGGAAGACGGCCATGACCTGTGGGCCATCGATATGCTCGAGCAGGCTGACGCCGAAGAGGGTTTCGTAAAAGGCGCGCGCCCGGCCGAGGTCGAGCGCAGGAATTTCAAACCAGCTAATCACTTTGTCCATGGAAGAGATCATGCGCCGGGGCTCCTGACAGCGTTGTGTCAGGAGTGATTTTCATTGGAAGCGTATATGGGCGGATCGAGAGCGCTGGTCTCCCACCCGTTCGCATAGTGCGCGAATGGATGGGGCACAGAGGTTTTTGTTTGGTAAGGCGGCTGCTTCTTGACTGCGGTGTTATTGGGTTTGGATGTAGGCGTCGACGCGGAGGCCGACGGGGAGGTGGACGCCGGGGTCGAGCTGGACGAGGGTTTCCAGGATTTTGGTGTCGGTTTTCTCGTTGGGCTCGTCGGTCCGGACGTTCTTGTGGCCGAGCTGGCCAGCGACGCGGATGACGTGGCCCCAGAACTTCTGGTTGCCGTAGGCGTTTGCGGTGCAGTAGACGCGCTGACCGTTGGCGACGCGGCTGACGTCTGTTTCATCGACATCGACGCGGACGCGCAGGCCGCCGACATCGCCCATGGTGAAGACGGGGTCGGGCGTGACGCTGGAGTTGGTGATGCTTTCGCCGGTGCGGTGGTGCTTGCGGAGGATGGTGCCGTCGAAGGGCGCGCGCAGGAAGGTCTTGGCATAGACGGCTAGGGAGTTATCGAGCTGGGCGCGGGCGTTTTCAAGCTGCGCCTTGGCGGATGCGATGTCCTCGTCGCGTTGGCGGTCGTCGATCAGGTGAAAGTGCTGTTCGGAGGCCTGGAACTGCTGCTCGGCGACGTTGAAGTCGCGGTGGTAGTGATCGAGTTCCTCCTGGGAGATGACGCCGGCGTCAAAGAGCTTCTGGCGGCGGTCCCAGTCGGCGCGGGCAGAGGCCTCGACGGCTTCGGCCTGGCGCATGGCGGCGGCGGATTCGCCACGCTCCTGCGCGCGCGAGCCGTTGAGGATCTTTTCGTAGGCGGCTTCGGCCTGGTGGACCTGGGCGCGGCTGCTCTCGACCTGGGCGTGGTAGTCGTCGTTGACGAGAATGGCGAGGATCTGGCCCTTCTTCACTGTGTCGCCTTCCTCGGCGAGGACCTGCTTGAGTTTGCCGGCAAGCTCGGAGCCGACCTGAACATTCTCGGAGTCGGGCTCGACGAGGCCTGGTCCGGCGACTACGGACTTGGTGATGGGCGCCTGGTCCGCGGCTGATGCAGCAGAGGCAGCGGCAACCTTCTGCGTTGCGCGCTGATGGAGGAAGGCTGCGCCGAGAGCGACAGCGAAAAGTGCCGCGGCTGCAATGATCAATTGCGATTTATTCAAGTTGAGCTTCATGGCTGGGGTCCTGCCTTTGAGTAGGTTTAGAGCTCAAAAAATGAGCCGGATTCCTATGCTGGATTCACGGGTGACTTTGGTTTGCGTTTGGTTGCTGTGTTGAATCGGAAGCCTGGGCTGCGTGGAGATGAGCGTGGTCCGTTGTCTTGTCAGGGACATTGGCGAGGGAACCGTCTTCCATCCAGACGATGCGGTCGGCGAATTCGGCGAGGCGGCCGTCGTGAGTGACGATGACGACGGCGCGGTTTTCCCGGTGAGCGAGCTGAGCCATCATTTCAACGACAGCCTTGCCGGTATGCGAGTCGAGGGCGGCGGTGGGCTCGTCGGCGAGGATGGCTACCGGTGAGCCGGCTACAGCGCGGGCGATGGCGACGCGCTGCTTTTGGCCGCCGCTGATGTCGGCGGGAAATGAGTTGTACTTTTGCTCTATGCCGACGAGATCGAGGAGGCGGCGGGCTTCCTTTTTTGCCTCACGACCGCGGACGCCTTTGAGGGAGAGACTGAGCTCGACGTTCTCGCCGACGGAGAGCGTGGGGAAAAGGTTGAAGCCCTGAAATACAAAGCCGATGTGCTTGAGGCGCATGGGCGGGAGCTCTTTCTCATTCATCGCGGTGACGTCGCGGCCCTCGAGAATGACCTGACCGGCGGTGGGGCGCAGGATGCAGCCCATGAGGGAGAGGAGCGTGGTTTTGCCGCTGCCGGAGGGTCCCATGAGGAGCACAACCTCGCCGCGGCTGACGGTGAGGTCGACGCCGGAGACGGCGAGCGTGCTGGCCTCTCCCTCGATGTACTGCTTGGTAACGGCGCGGGTTTCGATCGCGTAGGGCATGAAGCGTTCCTATTCCTTGAAGACCATTGCGGGATCGAGCGAGAGGATCTTTTTGACGGAGACCACGGCGGCCGCGGCGCACATGGCGAGGGTGAGGAAGAAGAGTTCGACTGCGGTCTGGGCGGTGAGGATGATGTTGGCGCCGCCCTTGGACGCGCCATGGACGACGAAGAGGCTGACGGTCATGCCGATAACGTAGCCGAGGGCGGCGGCGATGGCGGCCTGCTGCATGATGACGCTGAGGACATAACCGTTGGGCGCGCCCATGGCCTTGAGGGTGCCGTACTCGCGGATGTGGTCCATAGTGGTGGCGTAGATGGTTTGCGCGACGACGGCGATGCCGACGATGAGGCCGAGAGCGGCGGCCATGAGGACGGCGATTCCTGCGCCGGTGGTGAACATCCAATAATGGCGAGTCATCTGGCTGAATTCGGCGGTGGTGAAGACCTCGTTGTCGGGGAGGCGGGATTTGAGATCGGCTTGGAGTTTCTTGATGTCGACGCCGGGCGCGGCCTTGACGAGGACAAAGTTGAGGTGGTCGTCGTCGATGACGACGTAGTCCTGGGCGCGCTTGAAGGTGGTGAAGACGTAAGGCGAGGTGGTGAAGGCACGGATGCCATCGGTGAATCCGACGACCTTGGCGCGATAGCCGTTGATCTCGACCATGTCGCCAAGTTTGTGGGCGTCGAGCTTGTCGGTGTAGATGCGGTCGATGATGATGGCGTTGGGCTGCTTGAGCTGCTGCGCATCGCCGGAGACGAGATTGAAGGGGCCGCCGATGGAGGCGTCGGGATCGCAGCCGACGATGGCGACGGACTCAGCGCGGCCGCCGGGTTGCTTCCAGATGGACCAGCGCACGATGTACTTGACGGCCTGGGCGACGCCGGGCGTGGCGAGAACCTGGTAGTACTTGCGCTCGTTGAAGGGGACGGCCTGTTCGAGGTAGGCGGTGTCTTTTGCCGCGACCCAGATGTCTGCGCCGGAGTGGTCGATGATGCTGGTGGTGCTGGTGGAAAAGCCCTGGAAAAGACCCCACTGCACCACCATGAGGACCACGCTGAAGGCGATGCCGGTTAGGGTGACAATGAGGCGGACGCGGTCGTGGAAGAGGTTGCGGCGGGCAAGAGGAGGCATTAGTAGGCCTCCTGCGGGCGGGAGGGAAAGAGGGGGTCACTGGACGCGAGGCTCTCCTCGGTAATGGGGCCGGAGGAGAAGAGGCCAAAGGTCATGGCGTCGAGCATTGCTTCTGTGCGCATTTCGACGGACTGCCAATCGGTCCATTCCTTGTCGCAACCCATGGCGATTTCGAGAGAGATGACCCCGTGGAGGCCGGCCCAGAGGGTTTGGGCGATGAGTTGGATGTTTGGATTGGGCCCGCGGAGGCGGCCGGCGTCAGCTACTTGCTGGACGAGGGTAAGGAGGAAGGCGTAGGCATCGGTTTCGGGGTTGCCCTTGACTTCGGCTTTGTGCTGGTCGAATTCCGGGTCGTTGGAGCGCAGGGGATAGGGCGTCATGAACATGAGGCGGTAGTGGTTGGGGTGGGAGAGCGCGAAGCGGACGTATTCGCGGCCGCACTGGCGGAGCCGCTGGACGGGGTGGGAGATTTTAGCGGCCTCGTGAAGGTGGTCGGCGAGCTGGGCGAAGTCGCTCTGGCAAAGCTCGAGGATCAGGGCGTCCTTGTCTTTGAAGTAGTTGTAGATGACGGTGGGGGAGTACTCGATCTTCTCGGCGATGGCCCGCATGGAGACGCCTTCGTAGCCCTGAGCGACGAAGAGCTCGCGGGCGGCATCGAGGATGGCTGCGCGGACCTGGTCTTTTTCGCGAACTCTGCGTTCTTTGGTTCCCATTTCTCTGGTTCCTATAACGACAATTCAAAGTATAACGTTGTTAAGTTAAATGTCAAGGTTAAGCTCGAGTGAATCGGTGAAGAAGTGAACGAGTGAATCCGAAGACGGCATGAGGCGTCCGCTTTACATTCGGTATAAAGTAAAGGAAGGGGGATCTTCCATGGAAGCGACGCTCAGCAGCAAGAATCAAGCCACGATTCCGAAATCGGTGCGGGAGTATCTGAACCTGAAGGCGGGCGACCGGTTCAAGTTCTTCTTGCAGCCGGATGGGGCGGTGGTGATTCTGCCGCAGATTCCCGTGTCGCGGTTGAAGGGCAGCGTGCCGAAGCTTGATCGGCCTGTCTCTCAAGAGGAGATGGATGTGGCGATTGCGGCGGGAGCGGTGGAGCGCTTCAAAGATGGGTTGGGGCGGTGACCGGGCTCGACACGAATGTGGTGCTGCGGTATCTGCTGCAGGATGATCCGGAACAGACGCGGCAGGCGAATGAAATCATCGATGGGCGGCTGAGCGAGCAGGAACCGGGATTCCTGAGCCTTGTTTGTGTGCTGGAAATTGTGTGGGTGCTGCGCAGTCTGCTGCGGCAGGGTGCGGTGGAGATTGCGGCGCATCTTGAGCACCTTTTGGCGGCGGATTCGCTGGTGGTTCAGAACGAGCAGCAGGTTTTTGAGGCGGCGTATGCGCTGAAGCGGGGGACGGGCGAGTTTGAAGACGCGCTGATTGGGGCGCTGAATGCATGGGCGGGGTGCGAGAAGACGCTGACGTTCGACCGAAGGGCGGGTCGGTTGACGGGGTTTGAGTGATTTAGGCGTTTGGCCGGTGTGGTGAGGCAGAGCGTGGGCTTGGCGGCACGGCTCAGGCGGCGAGGGGCTTGATTTTGGGGCGCTTCTTTTGCGATTCGAGCCAGAGATCGTATTGGAGCTGGGCTTTGCTGAAGAAGTCGGGCGAAAGATTGAGGGCCTGGCCGAGGCGGATGCTGAGGTCGACGGTTACGGAGGTGCGGCCATTGAGAATGCGGGAAAGTGTAGCGCGGGCGACGCCGATGTGCGCAGCTACTTCGGTGATGGGGCGGTTGCCGATGAACTCGCGGAGGAGTTCGCCGGGGCTGGCAGGGTTGAACATACCGGTCATGGGCTGGCTCTCCTTCAGTGATAGTCCTGGTAGTCGACCAGGATGGCGTCGGTGCCTTCAAAAGCAAAGGTGAGACGCCAGTTTCCGTTCACGGTGACGGCCCAGTGGCCTTTAAGGTCGCCTTTCAGCGGGTGCCAACCCCAGCCATCGCGATTCATGTCCTGCGGGGCGGACGCCAGATTGAGTGAGGTGAGTTGGAGCCGCAGGCGTATCTCATGCTTGGGCTGAATGCCAGCCTTTGAGCCGGTGCGGAAGAATCGTTCGATTCCGCGGTGCCGGAAGCTCCTGATCACGTGGGTAGTGTAACACGGGGTGTTACATGGCATCCGCGTTTGTGATGACAATTCTGGGCAGGCGGGATTTCCAGCCGAGGATGTAGGCGAAGATGGGGGGAATTGAGCTTGGATTTAGTATGGGAGACTGGTGAGGGACTTTCATACGAGACGAGGCGAGGGCAATGAGCGAGTGTTCCGGCGCGAAGGGGTTGATGGGCGGGGCGGTGACGGGAAAGCCGGTGACGGAGTGCGAGGATCTAAACGAGGTGTTCAGGGCATCTCTTCCGGCTTTTGGCGGGGCGTACCTGCGTCGGGTGTATGACGCGCTGGAGGCGGTGATCGAAAAGCGCATCCCGCTGGTGGTGACCTGCGCGGGACCGATCACGGTTTCCGATCAGCATAGGGCCTGGCTCATTCCGCTGCTGAAGGCGGCGAACACGGCATATATCACAGTCACGGACGCAATCTGCTATCACGATGGGCACGACTGCCTGCAGAAGACTGTCGAACGGCCGATACGCGAGGTTGAGCTGTTTGGAGACGACGCGGAACTTCGCGAGAACGGCGTGATTCGCGTGGCCGATACCGGCTTTGCGGAACAGGTGCTGTTTGACCAGGACGCTGTAGCGACGGAGATTCTGCAAAGGCCTGAGTTTCAGAAGCGGATGACGACCACCGAGCGCAACTACCTGCTGGGCAAGGAGTTTGGCGCACGGGAGAAGGCGCTCGGGGTTGCCCCTGGCTTGATGAGCACCTGCGCGGAGATGGAACTGCCGGTGTTTATTGGAGCGCCGGCGGATGGCAGCTTGTTTCTGAATTCGGTGAAGCTATGGACGCTTGCGCGGCTGGGGAAGATCCAATACGGCTTCGATTACGATCTGCATGAGGATGTGTTTGAATCGTGCGCGTACCACCACTGGGGGTTGTTTGACTCGGAGGCGAAGTCGCTGGCGATTCTGATATTGGGAGGCGGCGTACCGAAGAACTATTCGTTGCAGCCGGAGCCGATGCTCTCGCAGATCTTCTTTCTCAAAGACATTCGCGGGTACGACTACGATGCGCAGATTGTTTCTTCGCCGGTCACGGATGGCAGCTTGTCGTCGTGCGCGCCCTCGGAGGCGGTGTCGTGGGGGAAGGTGAATCCTGAGACTTACACGACACAGACGGTGAGCATGCAGGGGGACTATTCGACTTACATGCCTTTTCTTGTGCGGGCGCTTGTGGGGAAAGAACTGCTGCACAACCCGCCGGAGCCGCTGCGGCTCTATGGCAAGCGCGAGGCGCTGAAGGACAGGCTGCTGGCTGCGATTGGAGACGACGAGAACGCCATGAAAGAGATGATGGCGACGCTCTCGCTGCCGTCGGGGCTGAAGGTCTAAGAAGTTTTTTGTGACGTGCCAATGATCGGCACGTTCCGGGCGAACTCCAATCGATAAGTGAACAGGCAAAGCTCCGAAAGATGAGCGCGGCGATTCCGCGGGCGGAGGGCAGCCGGCGTGTGAGCGGGATCACGCGCTGAAGTGAGGGTGTGGGAGAAGGAAAGGGGTTGGATGCAAAGAGAGACAAGGGGCTTATCACATTCCTTGTTCATGGGGCACATCGGACTGTGACTGGCATCACTGGCGGAGAGATTTGAAACGCGTATCAATCTCTGGAGCCGGAGATGTGTTCAGCCGGCAGCAGGAGCCAGGAAGATGACGCAGGGAATGAAGTTGGCGGCCGTGATGGTGTTGGCCGCAAGTGTAGCGATGCCGGCGTTCGGAGCCGGAACGGGTGAGGCAGATTACAAGGCGAAGTGCGCGATGTGTCACGGCGCGGATGGACTTGCAGCGACGGGCATGGGCAAGACCATGAACATCAAGTCGTTCAAGGATCCGGCCCAGGTGAAGCTGACCGATGCAGAGCTGATTGCAGCGACGACCAAGGGCAAGGGGAAGATGCCGGCCTATGCAGGCAAGCTGACCGATGCGCAGATCACGGACGTGATTGCGTACATTCGCACGCTGCAAAAGTAGCGAGAACAGGCCAGGCCTGAATGCCCGGCGTGGCACTGGAGTGGGGGCGCAAATTCCCCCTCTCCATTCCCCCAGAGCGCGTGCGGGCACCGGGATACTTTGCCGGAGCCAAGATGAAAAACGTTTCGCTGATTATTGCGATGATTGCCGCAGGTGTGTTTGCGATAGGTGCAGCTCACAGCGGGGCACAGACGAGTTCGGAGTGCCTGGCATGCCACGGAGACGCGAGCATGCAGGACCCTTCGGGGCACTCGATTGCCGTGGACGGGGACAAGTTCCATGGAAGCATCCACGGGCCGCTGGAGTGCACGAACTGTCACGGCGATATCAAGGGATATCCACACCCGGACAAGATTGCGCCGGTACAGTGCGAGACCTGCCATGCGGACGAGGCGAAGGGGCTGGTGGGCAGCGTGCATGCCGATGGAAAAGAGCATCCGTGCACGAGCTGCCACGGAAACGCGCACGAGATTCAGCCCAAGACCGATCCGCGCTCGGCGGTGTATCCGCTGAATGTGCCTAAGACCTGCGGCCAGTGCCACGGGACCGAGGGGATGGCCAAGAAGCATGGGCTGGCGAGCGTGTATCCGCTGTACATGGACTCGATTCACGGCTTCGCGCTGAGCAAGGAAGGGCTGCTTGTAGCGGCCAATTGCAATAGTTGCCACGGGTCGCATCACATCCTGAGCCGGAACGATCCGCAGAGCCCGACGAACCGCGTGAATGTTCCGGAGACCTGCGGGAAGTGCCACGCGGGCATAGAAACCGATTACATGACGGGCATTCACGGCAAGGCCGTGGCGGCGGGGAACAAGAACGCGCCGGTCTGCTCGGACTGCCACACGGCACACGCGATCGTGCAACCGACGGCAGCGGC
>CAYWSR010000163.1:0-10398 GCA_964460385.1 uncultured Occallatibacter sp.
TTCAGGTTTCGCCTGGGTAGCCCGCGAGCCGCAGCTCATGTGTGGGGCAAAGGGGCGCGCATCCTCACTAAGATCAATAGATTACCACAATCCACCCAGCCGGCTCCAGAAAAATCCGGGCCTTGCTCGGGTACGGGAGGACTGCTCTTCATTTCTGCCGGACAGGGCGGATTGTCTACCACCCGCTTCTGCTTCATTTGATTAGACGCTGATGATGGGGAATTCGACGCACGAAACACTTGACTTTAGCTTGCATTCGCTGCGAAAAGTCACGATTTCCGGTGATCGGGTTGGGGTTGGATCAGGCCGGCTTCTCAATGCGCTGGTGCAGCGTGCGCAGCGCCCGGTCCAGATCCAGCTTTTGCTGCGTAAGCAGCGCCAGCTCAGTAAAATCGCCACGGCGCTCGGCCTCCGCAATGAGCGACCGCAGGTCGCGTAGGCGGTTTTCAAGCGCGCGCTCCTCAATCTCCTGAATTGCGCCTTGCACCTCCTCGTACTCCGGTGGCTTGACCTCGGAGAGCAGGGCCTCAGCCAGCAGGGCGCGCTGCGCCTCATCTTCGACCACGGCCATGGGATCGCGGGCGGCGCGGCCGGCCAGCGCAACCAGCGCCAGATACGCGCCAAGATGCTCAAACCACGCGGGCCGCTGCTGGACTGCGGCCACGGCCTGGCTCCGGGCCTGCTCGTTCTCAGGGTCGGAGATGGCCAACGCACGCAACAGAACGCGCTCAACCTCGGTCAGAGTGGTGGCTTTTGCTTCCACACGGTCGCGCCGGCGGAGCGCGGCCTGGCGCAGCTCCTCGCGCAGCACGGCGGAGTCGATGCCGAGCTTTTGCGCGGCGTCTGCGGCGAACTGGGCGCGGGCCTGCATCTCTGGCATGCGCCGGATGTGCGGCAGCAGGTAGTTCATCGCCTTAACCTTCTGGTCCGCACTGGCTCCGGGAAACATTTGCCGCGCCCGCTCGATCAGGTAATCGGACTGGCGGCGTGCGTTGCGAATCGCCTCAGTGTAGGCCTCCACGCCACGCTCGCGGATAAAGCGGTCAGGGTCGAGGCCGCCGTCGAGGGTCACGATCCTGATGACGAAGCCCTCTTCAGTGAGCAGCGCGATGGACTTTTCCGCGGCATTTGCGCCGGCCGCATCGGGATCGAAGTTGACCACCAGGTTCGACGTGTGCCGCCGCAAGAGCGCCACCTGCTGTTCGGTAAAGGCCGTTCCGCTGGTGGCGATTACGTTTTGAATTCCGCGCAAGAACACGGAGATGCAGTCCATTTGCCCCTCGTCCAGCAGGGCAATCTCCATCTGCCGGATGGGAGACTTGGCCTTGTCAAGATTGAAGAGCACGTTGCCTTTGGTGTAGAGCGGCGTCTCCGGCGAGTTGATGTACTTGGGGCCGGCCTTGTCGCCGGTTTCAAGCGTGCGCGCGGTAAAGGCGATTACGCGGCCGCCCTCGTTGGCGATGGGAAACATGACCCGCTTGCGGAAGCGGTCGTAGAGCGGACCCTGCGAACCATCGCCCTGCTCCTTTGAGCTGAAGAGGCCGCTGGCGCGCAGGGTCTCAGTGTCGGCCATTGACCTGAGTCGTTCTTCGAGAGCGTGAAAGCTGTCGGGCGCATAGCCGATGCGGAATTTTTTTATTCCATCTGGAGCGAGGCCGCGACCGGACAGATACGCTCGGGCAGTGGCTCCTTCGGGGGCGGCTAGCTGCTCCTCGAACCAGACGCAGGCGGCTTCGTGGAGGTCGAGGAGCTTGCTGCGGAGGCGTGAGCTGGCGGCTTCTTCGGGCGAGGAGAATTCGCGCTTGGGGAGCGGGATGCCGCACTTCTGCGCGACGATGCGGACAGCCTCAGGGAAGCCGACATTCTCGATCTTGCCGACGAAGCTGAATACGTCGCCAGAGGCCTGACAACCAAAGCAGTGATAGAACTGGCGGACCGCGTGGACGGAGAAGGAGGGGGACTTCTCTTTGTGAAAGGGGCAGAGGCCGGAGTAGTTTTGCGCGCCGGACTTGCGCAGGCGGATGTAGCCCTCGATGATCTTGACGATATCGGCCTGCTGCTTGACGGTTTGTGCGAAGTCGGACACGGCGGGGGCTGTATTGAGGATAAGGCTTCCGAGCGTTCGCTCATGTGGAAGATGGAGCTGGCTGGCTCGGGCGAACATACCGCCGCATCTGGTTTGGCCATGGCGAGGTCCTTGTCGGGACCTCGTCTCAGTTCGCAGGCAATCTACTATGGTTAGGCTCGGTCGCGACCTGTCATGGCTTGGGCCGTTGGTACGAGGGAACAAAGGGCTTGCCGTCGATGTTGTAGGCGACGCTATATTGCACCTCGATGGGTTGGCCGTCGACCAGGTACGGCTTGTACTTCCATTTGCCGACCGCGCTTTGAAGGGCGTCTTTCAGTTCCTGAGGATTAATGTTCGCACCGGGCAGGATTTTGACCGTTCCGTCTTTGCGGATGAGGATGGGAACGTTGAAGACGCCGCGATAGGGCATGCCAGTGGGCTGGATGGGAAGTGCAGCCGCCACTTCGTAGATCGATTCGGGGCGCGGGAGCCCGGGCTCAATGGCATAGGGCTGAGGGACAGCGTCCTTGCCAGGCTTGACACGATCGGCATTGGCATCGGCTAACGGCTCAAGGAGCGAGACCTTCAATTCTGTGTCGAGTTTGCCGTCGATACGGACTTTCACATCGTGGGCGACGGCGCGGCCCTGAAACACCTGGATATCGTCGAACTGGACGGTTGTCTTGCCGGAAACGATGATCCTGAGGTGAGAATCCTGATCGAGGCAATAGGTTGGGAAAAAATCATCGGTGTTTTCACCGGGCGCATAGCGGTGGGGATTGACCACCGAGACGCAGTTGAGCGTTATCCCGCCAAAATCCCCTCTTTTCATTTCCAACTGATAATCGGGATGGATGTTGGCGACCATTGCCAGCGGATCGATGACCGGGCGGGCAAACTTAATATTGTCGGCGATTGCGTCGAACTGATCGTGCCCGGGCTTTGACTGGTACTTTTCGAGTCGGGAGACGCTCCACTCAGAGAAGTTCATTCCTGGTGGGCCGGTGAAGGTGCGACGCCATTGGTCGGGCGCGATGGTCCACTGCTCAACTGTCCCACTGAGGGGCTTGGGGCTTTCCCAACTTAGATACAGAAGATCGATCTTCAAATGCCAGGGCGTGAGACCGCTGCCGGCAAGGCCGTTGGCCTTGACGCCGGACTGCAGAAGATTGTGCGCAAGGGAATTGATCTGTTCCGCGGCAGAGTGATCGTCTGCAGCAGCGGCGGGCGCGGAGCTTTGCGCGCGGAGTGGGCAAGAGAGCAGGAAGGCAGCGACCGCTGCCAATGCGGCAACGCGAATGGATGCGGACAAGCCGCGGCGAAGGGATTTCGTGAACGAAAAACGGATGGTCATATTGTGCCTCAGAACAACGCCAACCATCTTACACAATCGTGACGAAGTGAAGTTGTAACCGAGGAGACGAGGTGGGAGCCGAGCCGAGGATGCCTTCACTGCCATAGAGAGCGTGCGACCTTGGTACGGAGATCGAATGCGCAAGATTACCTTGGCCCAATTTGACAGAGGAACTGGATCAACCGGTCGTTGGACTAAATAGCCGTGATCGGCTCCCCGAAGCGCGACCGCTGACGGGATCGCGCTTCGAATTGGAGGCACTCGCTTAGTGTGCGCCAGTGTATGCGGCCCATTCGGGGTTGGCCGGTTGAGACGCGGGGACAATGGTCTTGCCATTGATGACGTAACCGGCTGTATATTGCACCTCAATAGGTTGGCCGTCGACCAGGTAAGGCTTGTACTTCCATTTGGCGACCGCGCTTTGAATTGCGTCTTTCAGGTCCTGGGGATCGATGTTGGCGCCGGGCAGGACTTTGACCGTTCCATCTTTGCGGATGAGGATGGGGACGTTGAAAGAGCCTGTATAGGGCAAACCCTCGTGCTGGATCGGCATGGCAGCGGCCGCTTGGTAGACCGGTTCGGGGCGCGGGAGCCCGGGCTCAATGGCATAGGGTTGGACGACAGCGTCTTTGCCGGGCTTGACGCGATCGGGATTGGCATCGGCCAGCGGCTCAAGGAGCGAAACATTCATCTCGGTGTCGAGTTTGCCATCGATACGGACCTTCACGTCGTGAGCGACGGCGCGGCCCTGAAACACTTGAATATCGTCGAACTGGACGGTTCTCTTGCCGGAGACGATGATCCTCAGGTGAGAATCCCGATCAAAGCAATAGGTTGGAAAGAACTCATCGGGGTTTTCACTGGGAGCGTAGCGGTGGGGATTGACCACGGAGACGCAGGTGACCGTAATGCCGCCAAGATCTCCTTTCTTGGCTTCCATCTGGTAGTCGGGATGGATGTTGGCCGCCAGGGCGAGAGGGTCGATGACCGCGCGGGTAAAGCGAACATTGGCGACGTTGGCGTCAAAGAGATCGTGCCCCTGTTTTGACTGATACTTTTCGAGACGGGAGACGCTCCACTCGGAGAAGTTCATTCCGGGCGGCCCAGAGAAGGCGCGACGCCATTGGTCGGGCGCAACGGTCCACTGCTCGACTGCTCCGCTGAGGGGCTTGGGGCTCTCCCCGCCAAGATAATGAAGATCGATCTTCAAATGCCAGGGCGCAAGACCGCTGCCTGCAAGGCCGTTGGCCTTGACGCCGGACTGCAGAAGATTGTGCGCAAGGATGTTGATCTGTTCGGTGGCCGGGTGATCGTCGGCCGCAGCGGCAGGCGCGGAGTTTTGCGCACCGAGGGGTAAGGAGAGCATCACGCCGGCGAACGACGCGAGCGCAGCGCCGCGAATGGATGCAGACAAATCGCGCCGAAGGGATTCATTGAACGAAAAGCAAATGGTCATATTTGGCCTCTGAATTAAAGTCCCCCATCTCAGACATTCACGATGAAGGCAATTTGCAACATTGGATGGAGGATTCAGAGGGGACCGTTGTTGGGACGCTTCGGAGAGTTGATGGTAAGCGAGTGGAGCTCAAAAAGTTTGAAGGCCGACTTAAATGTGCCGGCGAGCCGAGCCGGGGATGCGCTCACTGCTATAGAATTCGTGCGACCTTGAAGCGGACGGCGGATGCGCACGCAGGACGGATTGCGTATTGCGACAAGCCGGCAGAGCTGCTCTGCGTCGGAATGAAGAAATCGATTTACCAGGAAAGACTCAAGGAGAACCATGAAATTCGCCGCAAGTATTGCCTGCATCTGCCTGAGCGCGAGCACGCTGATCGCTCAGTCGACCAACACAAGCCAGCATGCTTCGGGCGCCGCGCGGGTCGACACTCGGGTTGATGGCATCGTTGCCAAGATGACCCTGGAGGAGAAGCTGGACTACATTGGCGGGACAGGGTTCGCGATCAGGGCGATGCCGAACCTGCAACTGCCGTCGTTTGAGATGTCGGACGGGCCCTATGGAGTGCGGAGCAATGCCGGCTTCCCGTCGACAACATATGCGATCGGCATCGGGCTGGCTGCTTCGTGGGATCGAGAGCTGGCGGAGCGCGTGGGAGCAGGGATCGGCAGGGACGCGCGGGCACGCGGGGTTCACTACATGCTTGGGCCCGGCGTGAACATCTATCGCTCGCCGCGGAACGGGCGCAACTTCGAGTACTTCGGCGAGGATCCGTATCTCGCCGCGACGATTGCGGTGGGGTACATCGAGGGGATGCAGAAGCAGGGAGTGAGCGCGACCATCAAGCACTTCATGGGGAACAACTCGGAGTTTCTGCGGCACGATTCGGACTCGATCATCGACGAACGAACGGAGCGGGAGATCTACCTGCCCGTGTTTGAGGCCGCGGTGAAGAAGGCGCAGGTGGGAGCGATTATGGACTCCTACAACCTGACCAACGGCCTGCACATGACGCAGAACGGGTATCTGAATATCGACGTGGTGCGCAAGGATTGGGGCTTCAAGGGCGTGATCATGAGCGACTGGGATGCCAGCTACGACGCTGTTGGCGAGGCCAACGGAGGGCTGGACCTTGAGATGCCGACGGGAAGGTTCATGAACAGGAAGAACCTGCTGCCGGCGATGAAAGACGGCAAGGTGAGCGAGGCGACGATTGACGAGAAAGTGAAGCACATTCTGGGGTTGGCGGAGCGGTTTGACTGGCTCGATCGGGAGCAGACGGACAGTTCGCTATCGGTTTACAGCGCAAAGAACGATGAGGTCGCTCTGGAGACTGCGCGGGAGGGCGCGGTGCTGCTGAAGAATGAAGGACACCTGCTGCCACTGGAAAAAAGCAAGATCAAATCGATTCTGGTGGTGGGGCCGGATGCGTATCCCGGAGTGCCGGTGGGCGGCGGCAGCGCAGGCGTGAGGCCGTTCAGCCTGGTGAGCGATGTGGAGGGGATTCAGAGGATTGCCGGGCCGGATGTGACCGTTTTCTACGATCGCGGACTGCCGGCGGTGCAGGACCTGGCGCGGATGACGCAGTTCTACACCGAGGCTGAAGGCGGCGGCCCAGGCGTGACGGTAGAGACCTTTGAAAATCTCGACGTCTCGGGAACGCCTGCATCGACCAGGGTGGCGAGGAGTATCAACGACCAGGGAATGGGCTGGGGGACGCCGGCGGAGCCGGGAGCAAAGAGGCACAGCCGGCGCTGGACGGGGTATTATCGCGCGGCGACGGACGGCCCGTATGAAGTTGTGCTGGAGTGTCCGGGCGAAGGCGGAGGCAACCGGCTGTTTGTGGACGACAAGCTGGTGTTCGACAACTGGAAGCTGGTGCGGGCGTTCCAGCCGCACACGACGCTGCAGCTAACCGCGGGTCCGCACAAGGTAGTGGCCGAAGACTACCGATACGAACCGGTTAACGGAAAGCTGCGCGTCGGAATTGCGGACGAGCGGACGCTTGTGTCGGCGAAGGCCAAAGCGTTGGCTGCGAAGGCCGACGTGGTGGTGATCGCGGCGGGATTTGACAACGCGAGCGAAGGCGAGGGCGGCGACCGGACATTCGATTTGCCCATCGGGCAGGACGAGATGATTCGCGAGATCGCGGCAGTGAATCCGCGTACGGTGGTGGCCATCACGTCGGGCGGCAATGTGGATTCGAGCGCGTGGCTGGAGAAGATTCCTGCATACCTGGAGACGTGGTACGGCGGGGAGCAGGGCGGCACGGCGCTTGGAGAGATTCTGTTTGGCGCGGTGAATCCGTCGGGGCACTTGCCGGCGACCTTTGAGCGGCACGCGGAAGACAACCCGACTTACTACAACTATTATCCCGAGGGAGATTCGATTCGGGTGGTTTACAAGGAAGGCGTGTTCGAGGGCTATCGTGGCTACGAACAGAGCGAAGTGAAGCCGCTGTTCCCGTTCGGATTCGGACTCTCCTACACGACGTTCAAGTACTCGAATCTTGCGGTGAGTTCTGTTGTAGGTTCATCGGGGGCAGGCGGATCGGGGCCGCATTACAAGGTCTCATTCGATTTGACCAACACCGGGCAACGCGCCGGAGCAACGGTGGCGCAGGTGTATGTTGGCGAGACGCGCGCCAGCGTGCCGCGGCCGCTCAAGGAACTGAAGGGATTTGAGCGAGTGATGTTGCAGCCGGGAGAGACAAAGCACGTGAGCGTCGAACTTGACGGGCGGGCATTCGCCTTCTACGACGTGGAAGGCAAGCACTGGAAGGTCGACGCTGGGGAGTTCGGAATTCTGGTGGGAGACTCGTCGGCAGATACACCGCTCAAGAGCAAGGTGCAGGTGAAAGAGGCGGTGGTGGAGTAGGGGCGGCTAAGAGACCTGCAGGGCAATGGAAGACGGACCCCCATGGAGCAAGTGCTGCTCGATGGGGGTTTGGTTTAGTAGAGTCGGAAGTTTACCGCGACCCAGATTCTGGCGTTGACGGGCTTGCCGTCTTTCATCGCTGGCTTGAAGCGGTAGAGTTTGACTGCTTCGAGTGCTTTCTCGTCGAGGCCCATGCCGAGGGGCTGCACGACGCGGGGATTCTGCGGGTAGCCGTGGGAATCGACAATGAGGGAGATCATGCAGACGCCCTGAAACTTCTGGCGGCGGGCTTCGTCAGAGAATTCCGCTTCGGGAGTGGTGATTGGGACGGGATTGGAGACGCCGCCAACGCCGGATGTGTAGGTCTCACCACCGAAGCTGCCATTGGCGCCGGGGCCCCAGCCAGGACCTTTACCCGGTCCGTCACCGCCGCCCGGACCGCTGCCGATGCCGGTTGGGCCGCCGGGGCCATAGGAGAGAAGGCTGACGTTGGGCGAGGTGTGGACGCCAATGTTGGGGAGCGATGGATTGTCGGGGAGCTTGATCTCGATCGGGACGGCGATGGCCGGATCGATAGCGAGCTGCGGGTGGTCGAGGATGGGGACCTGCGGAGGCGTCAGGGGCATCTCTTCACGCTGGGGCAGGCGGCCGGTGATGGGGTCGATGAGATCGTTGGCCCCGCCTCCTCCGCCACCGTGGGCGGACTGTGCGGCGGATGGAGCAAAGAGAGTGAAGTCCTTGAGATGGATGTCGCTCGAAGGCGCGTGGGGCGAATTAAAGATTGTCGTACGCAACCCCAGCAAAATGATCAGCGCCAGGATGCCACCATTGGCGATGGTTGCGGTGCCGATGGCCCAGGGATTGGCCCTGACGGCCATGCGGTCGGGCGTGGGGACCGGGGTTGAGGTCAGTTCGAGGGGCGGAAGTTTGGGTGGGAACAAGGTATCGTGAAAGCTTTCGTAAAGAGAGGACCAAATGGGCTTCTCCTCGAAGGCGGTGGTGTGGAAGGGGCTGGGCGGGCCTGCGGGGGCCGGAGGGTTCTCGGTTTGGGAGGCGGTGTTCAGCGCGCGCGGTTCGGGCATAGGACCTCGATTCCATGCCGACGACGGCATCGGTCAGACTCAGGATCGCGATCTTCAAACGGCGATACAGGATAGACGGAAGCCGCAGAGAGTCGTCACTCGGAGGGAAGGTTGTGGCTGAGATCGGGAGGAATGGGGCGCGGGCATCTTGGATCCCAGATCGGGAAACTGGGGCTTATGCCATCGGCCGTGTTTGCAGCATTTTGCTATACTTATCTGGTCCCGGAAGGGGTAGGGTCCTCCCGGGAGTTTGGCTACTTCAGCAGTAGCGCCAGGACCAGGATCACGAGCGCTGTTACGAACCGCCAGTCAATGGCGATGGTAATTGCAACTCGCATCCAGGACGATTTCTCATCCAATCGCCCTCACCTCCTTCGCGTTAGCACGGCCCGCAGGTCGTTCAAGCGGCCTGCGGACCGACGGCCCGATCTTCCGGGCCGGACAATTTCCGTCCCGATTTAGCGCCGCCGTTCCCACACACGCAAAAGAAGCGGCGCAATTCTATCGCGTTCATTCTGCGGATGAATGTGATGCCCACCGGTATATCGATCGAACTCCTTTGGGGCGCTAGAGTCGTTGGAAGATAGTCGTTGCAACGAATATCGAGCTCGCGCATCCAAGAGAGTGTAGGAAAAAGGGAGGTTGGCCATGTCGCTGAGACCGGTGAAAGAGATTCTGAGCACGAAGCCCACGCTGGAGGGAGCGGGAGTGAAGCTGCAGCGGGCGTTCGGATTTGGCAAAACAAAGGAGTTCGATCCGTTTCTGCTGCTGGATGACTTCAGGAACGACAACCCGGCGGATTACCTGGCGGGGTTTCCGTGGCATCCGCATCGCGGGATTGAAACGATTACGTACGTGCTGGCCGGCGAGGTGGAGCACGGCGACAGCCTGGGCAACCGCGGCAAGATGGGCGCGGGCGACGTGCAATGGATGACGGCGGGGAGCGGGATTCTGCACCAGGAGATGCCCAAGGGCGACGGGCAGGGCCGCGTGCACGGGTTCCAGCTGTGGGCGAACCTGCCCGCGGCGCTGAAGATGACAGATCCGCGCTACCAGGACATTCATTCGAGCGAGATTCCCGAGGTGACGGAGGACGATGGGACGAAGGCGCGGGTGATCTGCGGCGATTTCTGGGGCAAGCGCGGGCCGGTGGACGGCGTAGCAACCGACTCGGTTGTGGCCGCGCGCTACGTGGACATTTCGGTGCCGCCGGGGAGAAGCAAGCGCATCCAGGTGGAGACAACACGGAATGCGTTTGCTTATGTGTTTGCGGGAGCGGGGACGTTTAACGATGCATCGGCGCCGCAGGCAGTGCTGACCGAGAGCGGAGTGGACCCGAATGCCACTCCGGTGTACGACGCGAAGAACCACTCCCTGGTGCTGTTCGACCGCGGGGACGAAATCAGCGTGCAGGCTGGGCCGGAGGGGATGCGATTCCTGCTGGTTTCAGGCAGGCCGCTGGAAGAGCCAGTCGCGTGGTATGGGCCGATCGTGATGAACACGCAGACCGAGCTGAACCAGGCGGTGCGCGAGTTGCAGAATGGGACGTTTATACGGCGCG
>CAYWSR010000164.1:0-10330 GCA_964460385.1 uncultured Occallatibacter sp.
TGGCGTGCTTCGATTCGCCGGGGCCGTTGACGACGCAGCCCATGACGGCGAGCTTGAGCTCTTCGACGCCTGGATATTGCTTGCGCCATTCGGGCATGGAGGCGCGGAGGTAGGACTGGATCTGCTCGGCGAGCTCCTGGAAATAGGTGCTGGTGGTGCGGCCGCAGCCGGGACAGCTGGTGACCTGGGGCATGAAGCTGCGGATCCCGAGCGACTGAAGGATTTGCTGCGCGGCCTGGACCTCTTCAGTGCGGTCGCCGCCGGGCTTGGGGGTGAGGCTGACGCGGATGGTATCGCCGATGCCGGCAAGAAGAAGCGGAGCGAGGCCGGCTGTGGAGGCGATGAGTCCCTTGGGACCCATGCCTGCTTCGGTGAGGCCGAGGTGCAGCGCATAGTCGCAGCGGTCAGCGAGGTTGGTATAGACATCGACGAGATCGCGGACGCCGGAAACTTTTGCGGAGAGGATGATCTGGTCGTGGCGCAGGCCATAACGCTCTGCGGCTGCGGCAGAGTCGAGAGCGGAGACAACCATGGCCTCCATCATGACGTCGCGCGCGGGCAGAGGCTCGGCGAGCTTGGAGTTGGCGTCCATCATGCGGGTGAGCAGGGACTGATCGAGCGAGCCCCAGTTGACGCCGATGCGGACGGGCTTTCGGTTTTCGACGGCACACTCCACCATGACCTGGAAGTTGTCGTTGTCCTTTTTGCCGATGGAGGCGTTGCCGGGATTGATGCGGTACTTGGCGAGCGCGCGGGCCGTGGCGGGGAACTTTTTGAGCAGCAGATGGCCGTTGTAGTGGAAGTCGCCAACGATGGGGACGCGAAGACCGCGCTTGTCGAGACCTTCGACGATGTGTGGGACGGCGGCTGCGGCGTCTTCATTGTTGACGGTGAGGCGAACAATCTCTGAGCCGGCGAGGGCGAGGGCGGCGACCTGTTCGATGGTTGCGGCGATGTCGGCTGTGTCGGTGTTGGTCATTGATTGAACGAGGACCGGGACTTCCCAGCCGACGCGGACGTGCCCGATCTTGACCGTAGGTGTTTTTCTGCGCTTGATCTCCGCCATGCATCCAGTTTACCGGATTTGGTGATGCCGGACGGAAAGAACAGAATCTCGATGGGTAACGTCAGGCGAGTTATCCGGTGACAGACGAAGAGTTTAGGGGAGAATTATTGAGGGCTTTGTTCATGGAATTGATAGAGATATCGGTTAATCTGGGTCGATGACGGATGAGGCCAAATTGGGGCGTGGGAAGCTGGCGGCGGATGGCACAAGCGGCCCTGCGCTGCTGATTCGCGGTCTCCGCAAGGCCTATGCGGATGTGCAGGCGGTGGATGGGTTGGACCTGGAAGTGGCGCGGGGCGAGTGCTTTGGGCTGCTGGGGCCGAACGGCGCGGGGAAGACGACGACGATTGAGATTTGCGAAGGACTGACGACGCCGGATAGCGGCACGGTGGAGGTGCTGGGACTGAACTGGCTGACCGGAGCGAAGGAACTGCGGCAGCGGATCGGGATTCAACTGCAGGAGACGCGGTTCCCTGACAAGCTGACGGTTGAAGAAACGTTGCGGATGTTTCGCAGCTTTTTCAAACGCGGAATCCCGGTGGAGGAATCGATCAAGACGGCGCAGTTGGAAGAGAAACGCCGGTCGAGGGTGGTTGAGCTGAGTGGCGGGCAGAAGCAGCGGCTGGCGATGGCCACGGCGTTGGTGGGCGACCCGGAGTTGCTATTTCTGGATGAGCCGACGACAGGGCTCGATCCGCAGGCGCGGCGGCACTTGTGGGACCTGGTGGATGAGCTGAAGCAGGCGGGCAGGACGATCATTCTGACGACGCACTACATGGACGAGGCGGAGCGGCTGTGCGATCGCGTGGCGATTATGGATCACGGGAAGGTGATTGCGCTGGGGACTCCGCAACAGTTGATCGAGAGCATCGGCGCCGAGGACATTGTGGAGTTTGCGGTGAGCGATTCCCAGGTCTCAGATTCGAGACCTGGGGCACCCAGAGCTGAGGTTGATCTGGGAGCGCTGATGGCGATTGGAGGTGTGCAGTCGCACAGGGTGGATGCGGGGCTGCACCAGCTCTCAGTGAGCGAGTTGCACGTGGCGGTTCCGCGGATTTTTGCGGTTCTCAAGGAACAGGGGCTGCACCTGAGCGAGTTTCGTACGCACTCGGCGACGCTGGAGGATGTTTTTGTGCGGCTGACGGGAAGGAATCTGCGCGATGAATAAGTTGGAACTGAGCAGCTTCTATCAATTGACGGCGGTGCGGTTCAAGCTGTTTGTGCGCGAGCCTGAGGCAATTTTTTGGATATTCATTTTCCCGATCTTGTTGGCTGTGGGGTTGGGCATTGCATTTCGGAATAGGCCTGCGGATTTGTTGCCGGTAGGCGCGACGACGGCGCAGTTGACGCAGGCTTTGGCGGCGGATAAGGGGTTGACGTCGAAGATTCTGGACGAAGCTGCCGGCACCCATGAACTAGCGACCGGGCAGATTGTGCTGCTGGCGATCCAGAGGACAAACGGAGTGGCTTACAAGTACGACGACACCAACCCGGATGCAAGGACGGCGCGGCTGTTGGCGGATCGAGCGGTACAGACGGCCGCGGGGAGGAAGGATGCCGTGCAGGCTGGGAACGAACTGGTGCATGAGGCGGGCGCACGATACATCGACTTTGCCGTGCCCGGACTGCTGGGCCTGAACCTGATGGGATCGGCGATGTGGGGACTTGGATTTGCGATTGTCGATGAGCGGAAGAAGAAATTGCTCAAGCGGCTGGTGGCTTCGCCGATGCCGAAATCGCAGTACCTGGGGTCGTTTCTGGTATCGCGGCTGGGGATGCTGATTATCGAAGTTGCTTTCTTTTTGGGATTTGCAAGAGTCGTATTCGGGGTGCCGTTTCGCGGATCGTTGTGGCAACTGGGCCTGCTTTGCCTGATGACTTCGATGGCGTTTTCCGCGCTGGGGTTGCTGACAGCCTCGCGCGCGAAGACAACGGAGGCGGTATCAGGGCTAATGAACCTGGTGATGCTGCCCATGTGGATTTTGTCGGGCGTATTCTTTTCGGCATCGAGGTTTCCGGCGGTAATTCAGCCGGTAGTAAGGGCGCTGCCACTGACGGCGGCGATTGAAGCGATGCGCGGCAACATGCTGCAAGGGACCGGTTTGCAGCTGATGATGCCGCAGTTGCTGATCTTGCTGGCGTGGTTCGTCGTGCCGTTTGCGGTGTCGTTACGGATATTCCGCTGGAGATAGGCGCTCTGGCGGGGGGCGCGCGTTGCGGCGCTGAGGGGCCAGTCTTGAGAGCTGCGCGGGCGCGGGCAAATCAAGGCAAAACAATCAGGGCCGACGCATCGCAGCAATTGGCGATTTGATTGACTTCTCTGCGATCAGTCGCAGCGAGGCGGGAGCTTCGGGGACCGGTTGTGCGGCTGGGGACGGTTGCAGAACCAGGTCCATCTGCCTCGCCAACGCGCGGACGCGCGGCTCATCCATGATTTCAAAGTGACGGCCTTCGACGGTTGCTTGCGTGAATGCGTTCTGTGTGATGCGCGAGCGCAGCGCTGCCGAGATGGGTACAGAAGTGAGCCAGGAGTGCTTCGCGCGCCAATAATGAATGGGCGCATGGATGGGCTCGATTTGCGCGCTCTCGATGAACTGCGAATGGCGGATGAAGGCGCGGAAGAAGCGGCGGGTTTCCGTGTCCTGGCTGTTGGGAACAGACAGACCGAGCTTTCCAAGCCACTCCATGACCAGGCGCAGGCGCGCCTCTTCGGTCCTGGCGCGGAGGATTCGATGCGCAATCACAAGCGGTGACGGGGCCGGTCGGCCATTCCGCGAATTACCCAATGGCGACAGAGTCGTGGAGACGTAGTCGTACATTTCGTGGATCACGTTCTCCATGATGGAGACGCGAGAGACAGCGGGGTCGAGAATTGTGACCGGCGACTCGATCATCATAAGGTGCGAGACGGCACGGCCGCGGCGTTCAAGTTGGCTCGCCGTGGCGAGGGCGAAGATGCCACCGGCAGAGAAACCGGCGATGCGGATTGGTCCTTCGGGTTGGCGCTCGGCGATAAGGTCGGCGTAGTTCCGCGCCATCTCGTCGAGCGAGGGAAATTCATCGGCGGCTCCTGCAAAGACGCGCGATTGCAGTGCGTAAACGGGAAGATCGCTGCTAAGGTTACGGGCGAGCGCATCGTAGTTGTTGGTGCGCCCGCCGGAGGGGTGGATGAAAAACAGCGAGTCGAGCGACACGGCGAAACGTAGCGCCAGAAGCTGAGGAGACACTGCCGGCGGTGTGTGTTTAGCAGGGGATTGCGATGAATGCGGGGAGGACGCACCGTTGGTCAGCGCAGCGGACGATCGCGTTGCGGGCGGTTGTGCGCCGGTTGAGGCAGGCGCGAGGTTTTCTTCGACGAGCGCACAGAGGCTCTCGATGGTGGAGTTCGCGGAGATTTTGCTGGTAGGCAGGGAAGCGCCGGTTCTGGTTTGCAGGCGGTTGAGCAGTTCGAAGGCCATCAGCGAGTCGAGGCCCAACTCGCGCAGAGGCCGATTGCGATCGAGCTTATCGGCGCCGGTGCGCAGGACGCGGGCGACGGAGTCGCGAACCACCGCGGCAATGAGCGCGGGGCGCGTAGTGGCCGGCGCAGAGGTAAGGTCGGCAGTCTCCTCTGCTGATTCAGCGCGGTCGTCCTTGGAGGCGGTGAAGAGTTCAGTGAAGCGGGGCGAGATTGGAGCGGCGGAGCCGGCGCCGAAGATGCGCTGCCAGTCCAAATGGGCAAAGGCGATCTGTGAGATGTCGCGTGTGAGCAGGAAGCCGAGCATCTGTGTAGCATCTCTGGGGTCGATGGGGTGAACGCCGTTGGCATCGAGGTGCGCAGCGGCGCTGGGGTTGCGCGCGAGAATGCCGACCTGGTTGATCGCTCCCCAATTGACGCTGAGCGCTGGCAAGCCGAGTGCGCGGCGATGGTGCGCGAGCGCGTCGAGAAAGCTGTTGGCGGCTGCGTAGTTCGCCTGACCAGCCGATCCGAGAATCGAGCTGATGGAAGAGAAGAGCACGAAGTGGTCGAGCTTGGCCTTGGCGAGTGCGGCGTGGAGGTTCCAGGCACCGATGGCCTTTGCGTTCATGACTCGGGCGAAGCGCTCGGGTGTGAGCTGGACAATCAGGCCGTCGTCGAGGACATTGGCCGCGTGGAAGACGCCGCGCAGGGGCGGCAGGGTGCGCGCGATACGGACAAGCAGGCGGACTACATCTTGTTCTTGAGCAACGTCGGCTTTAACTACAACGACCTTTGCGCCCTGACGGCGAAGCGCAGCGATAGCCTGCTTCGATTCGGGGGATGCTGCGCCGCTGCGGCTGCAGAGCACAAGGTGGCGTGCACCAGCGGCGACGAGCGATTGAGCGACGGCGAGGCCGAAGCCGGCGAGACCGCCGGTGACGAGATAGGAAGCTCGCGGCGAGAAGGCTATGGAAGTAGCAGCGGGTGTGCGAATGGTGGAGGCTACCACCTCGCGCGTATTGAGAACGATCTTGCCGATGTGCCTGGCCTGCGCCATCGTGCGGAATGCGTCGGCTGCTCGAGAGATGGGAAGCGCTTCGCAGGGAGGCGCAGAGAGTCGACCGGCGCGGAACTCCTGGCTGAGGGATTTGAGGATGCCCTGCACAGCGTGCGGTTGTTCAGCCATCAGTTTGCCCATATCGATGACAAAGATCGACGCGTTGTTGCGCAGGCTGCGCAGGCCGATGGGCGAGTCGGCAAAGACGTCGCGCTTGCCGATCTCAAGGAAGCGGCCGCCGGGGGCGAGGATGGAAAGGCCTTTCTCGATGGCTTCGCCAGCGAGGGAGTTGAGGATGAGGTCAACTCCCGAACTACGTGGTCCCGAACTGCCTGGGCCCGCGCCTCGAGTGATGCGACGGATCTTGTCGACAAAGTCAGTTGACCGCGAATCGAAGATATGACGGATGCCGAGCTTGCGCAGATAACGGCGCTTCTTGTCGTTGCCGGCGGTGGCGAAAATCTCGGCGCCTGCGGCCTGGGCGATCTGAATGGCGGCGAGGCCGACGCCGCCGGTGGCTGCGTGGATAAGGACTCGCTCGCCGGGCTGCAAGCGGCCGAGAGTGTGCAGGGCGTACCACGCGGTCATAAACGCAACGGGGATGGTGGCAGCCTGCGCGTGGGTAAGGCGCGCGGGCTTGCGAATGGCGAGTGCCGCGGGAATGGTGAGGTGCGAGCCGAAGCAGCCTGCTCCGCAGGCGATGACCTCGTCGCCGGCCTTGAAATGAGTGACGCGGTTGCCGACGGCGACTACGCGGCCCGAACATTCGTCGCCGATGAGGAAGTCGCGGTCGGATTCCATCGGGTAGATGCCGAGCAGCTTCATCACATCGCGGAAGTTGAGAGCCGCGGCATGGATTTCGACTTCAACTTCGTTCGGGCGAGGCTTACGGCGCGGCGTTGCGTAGAGCGCGAGCTCGTCCATGATGCCGGAGGAGGGAAGGTTAAGACGATAGGCAGTCGCCTGCTTTGCGCGTGTTTTGACCGGGTGTTGGTCGAGGGTGGTGCGCGTGAGGCGACTTGCCAGGCGGACACCGTTGCGGCACGCGACTTCGGATTCGGCGTCGGAGAAGAGGATCTCCTGAAGCAGGAAATCGGCGCTGCGTCCCGTTGGAGCTGAGTCGAGGTCAATCAGGCGGCTCGCAACGCGAGGGAACTCGGTGAAAAGGCTGCGGCCGAATCCGATGAGCGGGGATTGCGCAAGGTTGACGCGATCGGAAGTGAGAACGGCTTGCGCGCCGGCGGTGACGAGGAATACGGGCGCCAAGGAGTTGTGGGCGGCCATGGCCTGCGCGAGTTGGAGCGCGCTGTGGCATCCGGCGGCCTCCGCCAGACGCAGCGCGGATGCGTCGAGCGCTGCGGTGGGAGGCGCGTCGAGGCTCCAGAGATGAACGACGCCCGCGATCGGCGGCCCGGAGGCGAAGAGCACATCGAGACGTTCAGGAATCGATAAGTGGATTTTGCCGTTGGGCTTTCCGGCGTGGGCGAACTCCTCTTGTTCAAGGAGAATAGATTCTGCGCCGTGCTGCTTGAGCGCGGAGGCCAGCGTGCGGCCCAGTCCGGCGCGGTCCGCGAAGATGAGCCATTGTCCGGAGAGTTTGCGAACAGCGGTTGGCTCGAGCGGCCTTGGGACCCATTTAGTTTCGTAGAGCCAGTGGTCCGGAGAGTCGTGCGTGGACGATGCGTGGGCGCGAACGGCTTGCGTGTGGTAGCCATCCATAGTGAGGAGCACCCGACCGTATGCGTCTGTAAGGCGCAGGTTATAGGTGACCGATTGCAGCGTCTCGTGGACGCGGCGGGCGTGGCAGTAAAGGATTTGACCTGGCCTCTGGAGAAGCATGAGCCGGTCGATTCGCACCGGAAGAAAGGTTCCGCGCACGCTTGAGGCGGGGGCGGCAAACTGTGCGGCCTGGAAGCAGGCGTCGAGGATCGATGGGTGAATGCGGTGGTTAGCCGCACTTTCAGCGACCGCAGGCGGAAGATGGATTTCGCCGAGTGATTCGCCATCGCCGAAACGGACGGACATGAGTGCCTGGAATGAGGGGCCGTAATTGAGGCCGGCCCGCTCAGTTGCGGCGTAGATCTCCTGCTTCGACGCTTGATTGGGGAGTGCAGCCTGGAGGCGGTCGAGGTGCAGGGTCTCGGGCTGGACTACGGCGTGGGCGCGGACACGGGCCGAAGCGTTGCGTACCCAGTTCTCTTCGGTGTCGGAGCCACGGCTGAGAAACGTGAGTCGCGCGTCGAGCGGAGCGAATGCGGTTTGCAGTTGGACGGGCTCTTTGTCTTCGGGTAGATGGAGAGCGCGAAGGAATTCGAAGTCCTCGAGCTCGGCATGCTGCGAAGGGTAGAGTGAAGCGCCGACGGCGAGGGCGGTATCAACGTAACCGGCGCCGGGAAAAACGATGAGGCCCTGCACGCGGTGGTCCTTGAGCCAGGGATGAGACGAGAGGTCGAGCGATGCGCTCCATGCGGGCTGCGCTGCGGGGAGCCTCGCGGCCAGGAACGGATGGATGGGGCTTGCGAGGCGCGAGGCGCGGCTGGAGGGCGATTCCGACCAGTGGCGCTCACGCTGCCAGGGGAAGGGAGGAAGCGCGACATCGGAGACATTTTCGGTGTAGAGGTTTTTCCAGGCGACGTTGGCACCGGCAACGTGAAGCGCGGCGAGATTGGAGAAGAAGGTCGGTAACTCGGACTCGCGGCGGCGAAGCGAAAATGCTGTGATGGCGGAATGACCGGCGGCTGAGACAGTCTCCGCGACAAATGCAGAGAGAGCGGGGTGGGCGGCGAGTTCGAGAAATGTGCGGTGGCCCTCGGCGGCGAGGTTGGCGATGGCTGTGGTGAAGAGGACGGGTTCGCGCACGTTCCGCCACCAGTAGTGAGCATTCAGGCCGCGGCCTTCGATTGTCTTTCCGGTGACTGTGGAGTAAAGCGGGATGCGCGTGGGCGCGGTCTCGACATTGCCGAGCGAGTGGAGCAGGTCGCGCTTGACCGGATTCATCTGGCGGCTGTGGAATGCGTAATTGACCTGAAGAAAGCGGTTGAAGATGCCACGGCCTTCGAGTTCGGCGGCAATCTGGCGCAGCGGCTCGGGCTCGCCGGAGAGGGTGACGGAGTTGGGACTGTTGAACGCGGCGACGACGATGCGGCCTTTGAAGGGCGCAATGATGCGACGAGCCTGGTCGGCGTCGAGATTGGCGGCGAGCATGCGGCCGGTATCGGGTGCGGAGCCCATGGTGCGCCCTCGATGGAAGACCACACGCGCGGCTTCACGGAGGGTGAGCGCGCCGGCGACGTGGGCAGCAGCGACCTCGCCCACACTGTGGCCGACGACGGCGGCGGGCAAGATGCCGAGCGACTCCCAAAGAGCTGCGAGCGCGACCTGGAGGGCAAAGATTGCAGGTTGAGCGATATGGGTCTCGTGGATGCGCGAGGATTTTTCGTCGCGGGTGAGCTCGTCAATGAGCGACCAGCCGGCGAATTCGCGCAGGAGCGCGTCGCATTCATCGATTCTTGCCCGAAAGACGGGGCTCGAATGAAGCAGCTCGCGACCCATGGCCCACCACTGCGGTCCCTGACCGGAGAAGACGAAGACGGGCGCGATTGCGGAGGAAGCCAGTCCTGTGAAAGCGGAGGGAGTGGACTCGCCGCGGAGGAATGCGTCGAGGCTATCGATGAGCGCGCGACGCGATTCGCCAACCAGGCAGAGGCGGTGCGCAAGATGAGAGCGGCGCGTAGCGGCTGCGGCGCAGACGGTGCGAGCGGGCGTGGCGTTTTGCGTGAGGAGATCGCGGTAGCCGGCAGCCAACGTGTGCAGCGCATCGCGGGTGTGCGCGGAGATGGGGAGGACGAGCGGCGTTTGACCGGAGGCAAAAGGGACAAGCGGAGGGACTGCGCTTTGTGCGGAGGATCTTTCGTTGGATTTACGGGCCGGATTGCGCGAAGGCGGACCCTCAAGGATGACGTGAGCATTGGCGCCGCCGAAGCCGAAGGAGTTGATGCCAGCGAGCATTGGCCCGCCGTTGCGGGGGAAGGGTTGCAGCTCCTGAACTACGCGCAGGTTGAGGGCCGCGAAGTCGATGTTGGGATTCGGCGAATTGAAATGCAGGGTGGGCGGAATGGCGCGGTGCCTGAGCGCGAGCGCAACCTTGATGAGGCTGGCGACGCCCGAGGCTGCTTCGAGGTGGCCGATATTCGTCTTGACCGAACCGATGAGGCAGGGGTGCTTGCGCGCGGGGCCAAGCGCGCCGCCGAGAGCGCTGGCTTCGATGGGGTCGCCCACTTGGGTGCCCGTGCCGTGAGCTTCGACGTAGCCGATGTCGGCGGGACGGATTTCGGCTGAGGCGCAGGCCTCGAGGATCAGAGCCCGCTGCGCCGGCTCGCTGGGAACGGTGATGCCGTTGCTGTTGCCGTCCTGATTGATGGCAGTGGCGCGAATGAGGGCGTAGATGCGGTCGCCGTCGCGCTGGGCCGCGGGGAGCGGCTTGAGCAGCACGGCGCCCACGCCTTCGGCGCGGACGAAGCCGTCGGCGCTTGCATCGAAGGCCTTGCATCGGCCCTGGGGCGAGAGCATCGACATGCGGCTGAAGGCGACGAAAGTGTCGGAGCTGAGCAGGGCATTGACGCCGCCGACAAGGGCCTGCTCGCAGTCTCCGCGCCAGAGGCTCTCGCAGGCAAGGTGACAGGCTGTTAGCGCGGAAGAGCATGCAGTGTCGACGGCGAGGCTGGGGCCGCGAAGGTCGAAGCAGTAGGAGATGCGGTTGGCAGCGATG
>CAYWSR010000165.1:0-10234 GCA_964460385.1 uncultured Occallatibacter sp.
CGCACGATACCGACCGCTACCGCGACGTAATCGGCAAGCTCGGAATCCGCAAGTAGCCGGAAAGCACAAGCCTTGAACCGGAAGCGCCCAGACCCCCGATGGTCACGGCCCTCGTTCTATACGGAACTTGTGGCCGAGGTGTATCTGACGAAACTCGTGCCCTTCCCAGGCGACACCCATTCGAAAAGTTTCCCAAGCGAAAAAAACGAAACGAGGACTCAATGTCTAAACAAGAAGTAACTGTCGAGCTTGCCGGTGGCAAGCGGCTGTCTTTTGAAACCGGCCGCATGGCCAAGCAGGCCTCCGGCGCAGCACTGGTGACAACAGGCGAAACCGTTGTGCTGGCAACTGCAGTCGCCTCTCCCGATCCCCGGGAAGGCATCGATTTCTTCCCCCTCACCGTGGATTATCGCGAGTACACCTACGCCGGTGGACGCATTCCCGGCGGCTTCATCAAGCGCGAGGGCCGGCCCAGCGAGAAGGAAGTGCTGACCTGCCGTCAGATCGACCGCCCCATCCGCCCCCTCTTCCCCGACGGCTTCCGCAACGAGACCCAGGTCATCGCGCTGGTCTTCTCCGCCGACAAAGAGAACGATCCGGACGTGATAGGCATCAATGCCGCCGCGGCCGCGCTGGCGCTTTCCGATATTCCCTTCAACGCAACGGTTGGCGCGGTCCGCGTGGGCCGCGTCAATGGCGAGTTTGTGATCAACCCCACGTATGCCGAGCGCGCTGAGACCACGGTGAACATCATGGTTGTCGGTCACAAAGACGGCATCGTAATGATCGAGTCGGGCGCCAAGGAAGAGACCGAAGAGGTCATCCTGGCCGCGATTGAGTTTGCGCACGAGCAGATCAAGAAGATCGTTGCCGCCATCGACGACCTGGTGGCCCTGGCCGGGAAGCCGAAGCGCGTATTCACCGCGCCGACGACCGACGAAGCTTACTACGAAGAGTTGAAGGCCAAGATCGGCGACCGGCTGAAGGATGCTCTGGATACGCACAAGCACGCGAAGACGGAAAGCTACGCGCTGGTGAAGACGATCAAGGACGAGTTGGCGGCGGAGTTGCCGGCCGACGATCCAAACGCCAAGAAGAGACTCTCCACGTACTACGAGCTTCTGCGCGAACGGACGTTCCGTGAGCAGGTGACCAAGGAGCGCATTCGCCCTGACCGTCGCGCGTTCGACGAAATTCGCGAGATCACCATCGAGACCAGCGTTCTGCCGCGTACGCACGGGTCCGCACTGTTCACACGAGGTGAAACTCAGGCACTGGTGACGGCCACGTTGGGCACGGCCGACGACGGGCAGCGGCTGGAGAGCTATGAGGGCGAGAAGAAGAAAAACTTCATGCTCCACTACAATTTTCCGCCGTTCAGCGTTGGCGAAACGGGCCGCATGACCGGCACGGGCCGACGCGAGATCGGTCACGGAGCGCTCGCCGAGCGCGCGATCACAGCGGTCCTGCCCACGGCGGAAGAATCGCCTTATAGCATCCGGATTGTCTCCGACATTCTGGAGTCAAACGGATCTTCGTCGATGGCCTCGGTTTGCGGCGCCAGCCTGGCTCTCTACGACTCGGGCATCCAGCTGAAGGGCGCGGTTGCCGGAGTGGCGATGGGCCTGGTGAAGGAAGGCGATGACTATGCCATCCTCACCGACATTGCCGGCGCGGAAGACCACTACGGCGACATGGACTTCAAAGTGGCGGGAACCCGCAAGGGCATTACCGCGTTGCAGATGGACATCAAGATCGGCGGACTGACGCGGGAGATTCTGCAACAGGCGATGGAGCAGGCGCGCCGTGGGCGCCTCTTCCTTCTGGATAAGATGGATGCCGTATTGGACGGACCTCGCACAGAGCGCTCGGCCTACGCACCGCGCATTGAGACGATCATGATTCCGACCGACAAGATTCGCGATCTGATCGGCAAGGGCGGCGCGACCATTCGCGGCATCATCGAGCAGACCGGCGCGAAGATCGATGTGGACGACACCGGCAAGGTGAGCGTTGCGTCGAGCGACGCAGACGGCCTGAAGCGGGCGCTGGAGATCATCGGCAACATCACAGCCGTTCCCGAGATTGGCAAGATCTATCTGGGAAAGGTTGTCCGGCTGGCAGAATTCGGCGCGTTTGTCGAGCTCTTCCCGGGCACCGATGGCCTGCTGCACATCTCTGAGATTGCCGAGCACCGTGTGAAGGAAGTGAAGGACGAACTGCGCGAAGGCGACCAGGTGATGGTGAAGGTTCTGGCGATTGAAGGCAACCGAATCAAACTGAGCCGCAAGGCGCTGATCCGCGAGCAAAAGGCCAAGCTGGCGCAGGCAAATCCTGCTGCACCCGCAGAGACCGAAGAGTTTGCGGAGGAAGAGTCGCAGGCCGCACCAGCAGCGCCCGTTGCTCCACCGCGGCCTCGTCACGAGTATGACGACAAGCAGCCTCGTTCCAACCAAAGCACCATCCTGATCGAGGGCGGCGACTTTGACGAGGATGACGAGACAACTGAGGTCGAAGAGGGAGACGAGCCTAACTTCAACCGCGCCGATGGCGTGCCCGTGACGGCCGGAGCGCCTGCTGGTGGTGCGCGGCCGCCTGCAGCGGCGAACAATCGGCGTCGCCGGCGCCGTCGTCCGGGGGGCAGTGGCGGTGGACGCGGTCCGGGAGGCGGCGGTCACCACGGATAGGGGAACTTCACACAGAAAGAAACAAAGGGCCTGGACTTTGAGTCCGGGCCTTTTGCTTTTCCTGATTTGGTCGCGCTTGCTCCGCGTGCTTGTACCAGGGATTGGCGGAAGCGGCTGGTTTTCTAGTCGGCCACCTGGAACCCGGGCTCCATCCCCGGTTGGAGAGAGGGGAATGATCCCGTATCCGGGAGAGCGGAACTCGGCTGGCCGTCAGAAGCGCTGTGCTTGATGTTGTACATCCGCAGATCGGCGGCGATGCAGAGCGACTCCATGTCGCGGGCATCCTCGGGGAAGATGGCGATCCCGACGCTGGCGCCGATTTGGACTGTGTGCTCTCCGATCAAGAGCGGTTGATCGAGCAAATGCATCAAGGAGCTTGCTACGTGATTGGCGGCTGAAGCGCTGGTCGGTTCTTCGAGGATGATTGTGAACTCGTCGCCGCCAGTGCGAGCAACCGTGTCGGATCGGCGGACACGCGAGGAGAAGAGCTCGGCGACTCGTTGCAGGACGAGATCCCCGACATGATGGCCGAAGCTGTCGTTCACCATCTTGAAACCGTTCAAGTCGACGACCAGCAGCGCGGCGTGGCTCGCACCCCTGCGAGCACGCTCAAGGGCGTTCGCGAGACGATCCTGATAGAGGCGCCGGTTGGGCAACCCGGTGAGATGGTCGTGCAGCGCGAGATGCCGGTTGTGTTCCAACTGATCTTCCAACAGCAGAAGAATCATGCCAACTGCAACAAGGAATTTTGGAAGGTTCCAGACTTCGGCCTCGACATGAATCGAGGGGTAGTTGATCTGGATGAACGGGCCTACAACAAAGACGGAGGCCCAGGCGAGAAAGCCAAAGGTCGTAATGATGGAACCGGCGCTTGAACGGCGGTAGGCATACCCGAAGTGAATGCAGCAGCCGAAGTAGACCGTGAACAGGACACCGTTTAAGGCCAGGTCGAGTCCGTCGGGACGATATTGCACGATGAGCAGAAACGCTGAAAGAGCGAGGTACAGCAAAACGACGGCCCAGCGCAAGGGATGGTTGATTTTACGGACGGAGACGATGGCGATGGTCAATGGAGCAAGGCCAAACAGCGAAGCGGCGGGAACAAAGGCCCAGGAAGTGGGTGAGGCAAAGACGACGAGGGAGAAGTAGAGGGTATTTGCGGCGAGAAGACCGAACAACATCCATCGACTCGAATTCTGCATGCGACGGTAGGGGACCGAAGCCCACATGAAGAGAATGCCGCTCCATCCCAGAGCAACCATCGAGATGAGTTGGGCCCAACTGCCGACAGCGCCGGGAAGATTCTGAAAGAGAGAGGCCGCGAAGTGGAGAGCGATCATCAACCATGCGATGAGCCAAGAATTGGAGTTGTCGGTTTGGTTGCGCTTTGCCACTGAGGCGAAGGCTCCGGTCAAAAGACCAACGGCTGCCAGATCCGGGAGCGCACTCCAATTCACTACAATCACCTCACAGAATGTCCTGCATCTATTAGCATCGACCAAATCGAGGGGGTTGCCATAACCCTTTCGTATTACCGGGGCAACAATAGGGTAAACTTGGGTAATTACTTGAGGGCAACAAGAAGGTAATGACTCAGGTAACGGTTCGATCGTTTTGGTCGTGTCTCAGATTATATCTCCAGTAGACTCAATGCGATGGCAGCCAGTTTATACATTGTGGTAGAGGGGGAAGACCCCGGATTCGACATCTTCGTCAACGGGCAGGCTTTGGCCCGCAACGAGGATGCCCTGGAGCGGATGGCGCAGCAGCTGCGAGTACCACCACTTCTCGAATTCTTTTCAGCAGACGAAAACTCAATGGCTTTGCTCTCGGAGCAAGGGGCTGGAGACCCGGACTGGGGTAAACATCTGCCAGAGCCCCAGTGGTTTCAAGCACCTGCAGGGCTGACGACCGTGCGTTCGCTGATCCGATTTCTGGGTGAGAATCCCGTGGCTCTCGGATCGGAGACCGGTGCCGCGGTTTCAGAACTGCGCGAGTACGAGCGCGTGCTCGAAAAGACCGCATTCTTCGGGCTTCGCTGGCACCTGGCGGTGAGCTGGCTCTAGAGCGTGAGCTGGATTTAGATGCCGACCTGGCCTTTGGCAGCTGCCTGCGTCCGCTACTCTTCCTTCGACGGAAATACGTTTCCCATGCGCCGAATCTGCGCACCCACACCCCGAAGCTTCTCTTCGATGCGTTCGTATCCGCGATCCATGTGGTAGACGCGGTCAAGAATGGACTCGCCATCGGCAACGAGGGCCGCGAGAACGAGAGAGGCCGAAGCGCGCAGGTCAGAACACATGACCGCGGCGGCGGAGAGGCGAGAGGGGCCACGAACGGTGGCCGTGCCGCCGTCGACCTTGATGTTGGCGCCCATGCGGACAAGCTCCTGCACGTGCATGAAGCGATTCTCGAAGATGTTCTCTCTTACCGAGCTGACGCCGTCAGCCTGCGTGGCAAGGGCCATGTATTGGGCCTGCATGTCGGTGGGGAAGCCAGGATACTCTTCAGTGGAGATGTCGGCAGCGCGAAGAGGCCCGTCGGCACGGACGCGCACGGCGTCAGGGCCGAGAATGTCGATGCGGGCCCCCGCCTCCTGAAGCTTGGCGATTATCGCGCCCAGATGGGATGGATTGCAGTTCGCAACAATCATATCGCCCTGGGTAATGGCCCCGGCAACCAGAAGCGTTGCCGCTTCGATGCGGTCGGGATTGATGCGGTGACGCGCGCCGTGAAGACGGGAGACGCCATGGACGCGAATGGTGGATGTTCCGGCTCCATGAATCCGTGCGCCCATGGCTGTAAGCAGCGCCGCCAGATCGCCGATTTCGGGCTCGCGCGCGCAGTTCTCCATGAGGGTTTCGCCCTCGGCGAGGACGGCGGCCATGAGCAGGTCTTCAGTGCCAGTAACGGTGATGCGGTCGAAGACCAGGTGCGCGCCCTTGAGGCGGTCGGCGTGAGCTTCGAGATAACCGTGAGCCTGGGTGATGGTGGCGCCCATTCGCTCGAGGCCCTTGATGTGGAGATCGATTGGGCGACCGCCGATAGCGCATCCACCGGGCATGGCGACGCGGGCAGTGCCGGCGCGGGCGATAAGAGGCCCAAGCACCAGCGAGCTTGCGCGCATGGTCTTGACGATCTCGTACTTGGCTTCCGGTTCAGAGAGGATGCGGCAGTTGATGGTGGTGCGGTGCTGGGCGCGGCCATAGCCGAGTTCGACTTCGGCCCCCATCGATGAGAGCAGCTTGCGCTCGGTTTCGATGTCGCGAACCTGAGGAATATTCTCGAGGATGACCTCTTCCTCCGTGAGGATGGCGGCGGCCATGCAGGGAAGCGCTGAGTTCTTCGCACCGGAGACGCGCACCGTGCCGACAAGGGGATTGCCCCCGCGAATGACGAACTTATCCATGAAGGATGACGAGCTCCATGGTCAGTGTAAATGTGGGCGGTTGGGAGTTGATGCGCGGGGAGGGTTTATTAGTGGAGTGATCGGTGCCCCGATTCCAACGGAGATGGCGGCCCCAACTTCCTGTGCTTGCAAAATTGTCGTGCTTTTACATTTCCAGGCTATTGTCTTCGATCGCCAGTCGCACATTGCCGTCGGACCTGGCGAGGCGGCGAACGGCTTCGGGCTTGTCGACCCGGGCCTTGAGCATGACCAGCGCGACGGGAACGCTGCGGCCTGCGCTCTTGATGGTCTCAACGGCAGTGGCACGGTCGATCTTGCAGGCGGACATGAGAATGCGGATGCCGCGCTCGACCAGCTTGGAGTTCTGCATGTGCACGTTGACCATGAGGTTCTCGTACACATAGCCCATGCGCGTCATCGCGCCCGTGGTGATCATGTTCAGGACCATCTTCTGGGCGGTGCCGGCCTTCATGCGCGTGGATCCGGAGATGACTTCTGCGCCGACCTCGACGACGATGACAATGTCGCCAGCGGCGGCAATCGGCGAGTCCTGATTGCAGGTGACGGCTGCGGTGTGGGCGCCGCGAGCGCGGGCATAAGCAACAGCGGCGACGACGTAGGGTGTGCGACCGGAAGCTGAGAGGCCGATGACGACGTCTTTGCGGGTGGGCCGGCGACGAGCGATATCGCGCTGGCCGAGCTCTTCGGAGTCTTCGTTCACTTCCACGGCAGAGGCCAAAGCTTTGGGTCCTCCGGCCATGATGTACTGCACCTGGCCGGGCGCGGTGGAGTAGGTTGGCGGACACTCCGAGGCATCGAGAGCGGCAATGCGGCCGCTCGAACCTGCACCGATGTAAATGAGCCGCCCGCCATCCCGGAGACAACGCGCAACCTGATCGATGACCTGGGCAATCTCAGGAAGCGCCTTCTTGACGGCGGCAGCTACCTTGGCGTCTTCGTGGTTGATGATGCGGGCAATATCGAGTGCGGATTTGGTGTCAAAGCCTTGAGAAGCCTCATTTTGGCTCTCGGTGGTCAAATCTTGAAGCAGGGAGGCCGGATCTTTTTTGACGTCGTGTTTTTGGGCGCCGGCCGCTTCCTGCACCGTGGAACTTGTCAGCATGCGTATGCCCCCAATTGACTATTGTAGCTGCTAACCGCGCAACTGCCGAGAGAATTCTGACGCGCGGTAATCTTGATCGAAAACCCCTTGGCGCTAAATCGTTAAAGCGATGCGGAGCCAAGTTCCTCGCGGACGGCATCGTGAAAAGCCGGGCGAATTTCACGGATCAATTGGCTCTTTCGGTCGGGCCAGGTGCGGTTGGTCAGCAGGACAACGGCGACGCGCGCATCAAGGTCGATCCACAAGGAGCAACCGCTGAATCCAAGGTGTCCGATCGAGTGAGGAGAGAAGTAGCGGCCGGCCGAGGAGTCTGGTGAGGGCGTATCCCAACCGAGGGCGCGGCAGCCCGTGGGAGGAGCCTGGCGCTGCGAGAAGAGCTCGATGGATGAGGCATCGAATAGGCATCCATTGCCTTGGGCTGCGGCGAGAACTTCGGCAGCGAAGAGAAGCAGGTCGGGGACATTGGAGAAGAGGCCGGCGTGGCCGGACGCACCTTTCAGAAGCCACGCGTTCTCGTCCTGCACTTCGCCCTGGATGCGGCGCATGCGAAGGGCGGTGTCCTCTTCAGTGGGCGGAATCAGGGCCCGCGCGGCGGGGGGTGGGCAGAAGCCGGTAAGTTTCATGCCGAGGGGCTCAACGAGCTCACGTCGCGCCCAGGGGGCAAGATGTTCCTGCTTCAGAACCTCGAGGGCCTTGCCGAGAAGAATGAATCCGGGATCGGAATACTCGGTGCGTGTGCCGGGTTCGGCTTCAAGAGGCAGTTCGAGGCAGGCGCGATAGAGTGCGGCCGGCGTGTGGGCTGTGCGGAAAATCTCCACGTAGCCAGGCAGACCCGAGTTGTGGGCGAGCAGATGGCGGAGTGTGACGTGGCGAGCGGCGGAACCGGGTTCGCGGCCGACAACAAAGCCGGGAAGCAGATCGCCAAGCGGCTGCTCCAAGTCGAGCTGGCCTTGCTGATGGAGCAGCATGGCGAGGGCCGTGGTAATGACGACCTTGGTGAGGCTGGCGACATCGTAGACAGTTTCTGGCTGGACCGTGGGCGAGTCCGGCTCGTAGGTGAAGCTTCCGAGGCTGTCGACGACCACCGGTTGGCCTGACGCGAAAACGCCATAGGCGCAGCCGGGAAAGGCATGCGCAGCGATTGCGTCGCTGAGAACACGGCGAGTGCGGGAGAAGCCAGATTGGGGTGTGGGCTGGGGCATCACGTCTTACGGAGTATTGTCGCCGAAGAGGAAGGCGCAGAGGTTGAGGATTGTTGTTTTCCTGCTTTGTGGCCGTGATCCTCTGAATCCCGGGAAAAATGGCACCGCAAGAACTGTTCCCGGGCTATCCTGTTTCCGGAGCTACCCTGGGTGGGACTAAGGGCGTCAATAAGGGTGGGGAGACCGAAGAGGATGAGGCATATCTGGCGGACGGGCGCGCAGGCAGCGGCAATCACACTGATATTGGCTTTGACCGAGGGTGCCGGAGCGCAGGAACAGCAGGGGACTCCGGCGCAAGCGCCCGATGCGGCGCCGGCCACCCCGGCAAGCGCAGCCGCGCCGCAGAAGGTGACCTACACCGTTCCGGCTGGGACGAAGGTGCTGCTGCAGTTGCGAAGTGCGGTGAATACCAAGAGCGCGAAGCCCGGGGATGGAGTGTATCTTGCGTCCACCTTTCCGGTAGTGGTGGGAACGCGTGTGATGATCCCCGCAGGGGTGTACGTGCAGGGTGTGGTGGACAGGGTGCAGCGGGCTGGGCATGTGAAAGGGCGAGCGCAGCTCGATATGCACTTTACCTCAATCATCTTTCCCAACGGTTCAGTCGTGGAGATTCCGGGGCTGGTTAACAGCCTTCCAGGGGCCAGCAAGCAGAGCGTGAAGGACGACGGGGAAGGAACGATTGAGCAAGAAGGCGATAAGGCGCGTAACCTCGGCAAGATTGCGGAAGTGACGGTGCCGGCGGGCGGGACGGTGGGCTCGATTGGCGGTCTGGCAAGCGGACATCCCCTTGCGGGAGGAATTGAAGGTTTGGGAGTGGGGCTGGCGGCTGCGGGGATTGCATCGCTCTTTACGCGGGGCGCCGATGTGAATATCGAAAGCGGAGCGCAAGTGGAGATGGTGCTACAGCGGCCGCTGCTGCTCGAGGATGCGAATTTGTCGGCGGATGCCCCGGGGAGGGAACTGGTTCCTTCGCCACAGCAACCCAAGCCGATGCCGAAGCCAGTGAAGACGCAGATTCTCTGTCCCAGCGGTGGGCTCGGCTGCAGTTAAACCAAAAGGGCGCACTTCATCTAAAATCGAAATCAGATGCAAACGGAACCGAGAGACCTCGAACCCGTTCCAAACCCAGCAGCCGCCGATGAGATTGGTCCGGGAATGCCAGGGCACCCGCCTGAGGCTGCTCCGCCTGCTGCACCGGCACGGAAGCCTGAAGGCTTCGCTCTGTTGGTGCGCGATCTCGTGGTCTCGGCCGTTGCGTCGATCCTGATCATCACCTTTCTCTATCAGCCGGTGCGCGTAGAGGGCACCAGCATGCTGCCCCGGCTGGAGGACAGCGACCGGCTGTTTATCAATAAGTTCGTCTACCGGATCTCGGCCATCGAGCGTGGCGATGTTGTGGTGTTTCACTACCCGCTTGCGCCGGAGAATAGCTATATCAAGCGTGTGATCGCGCTTCCCGGCGACCGAATCCGGATCGACCGGGGAACCGTGGTTGTAAATGGCAAACGAGTGGACGAGGCCTACGTGCCGGAAGAGTTCCGGGATTACAAGTCATTCAACGAGATAACGCTTGCGCCGAACTACTATTTTGTTCTCGGCGACCACCGCTGCGTTTCCAGGGACAGCAGAGAATTCGGTCCTGTGGACCGGCCCCTGATCTACGGAAAGGCCGTGTTTGTCTACTGGCCTACAAAGGACGCCGGGGTAGTTCGCTAGATCGCGAAAAGTACCCGGAATTCCACCGCACAAACCTGCTAGAATCGATTGAATCCACTCCCCGGAGACGCGATGCAGGCGATCCTGGCGCTCGAAG
>CAYWSR010000166.1:0-10176 GCA_964460385.1 uncultured Occallatibacter sp.
CGGCGCACCAGGGCGTGGAACACGACGATATGAACGTGATCGTGCTGGGCGCGCGGATTATTGGCGCATCTCTGGCGTTTGAGTGCGTGGATGCGTTCGTGAAGGCGGAGTTTATTGCGAACGGCGAGCGATTTGTGCGGCGGTTCAAGAAGGTGCTGGCGATTGAGGCCAAGTACCAGTGCGGAGACGGGAGCTCGAACCCGGCTTAAGTGAGTTCATCAGCCGTTCATTTTGAAACGCAATACTGAAAGGCGCCGATGTTCCCCTTCGACGTGATCCTTTTCGATGTAGGCGGAGTTCTGCTGACCAATGGGTGGGATCACGCTGAACGCGCGGATGCAGCCAGACAGTTTGACCTGGATTTGGCCGGCCTGGAGGCGCGGCATGCCGAGGTGTATCCGGCGTGGGAGAGGGGCGCAATCACGGGCAAGGATTACCTGACGACGGTGATCTTTAACGAGCCGCGGAGCTTTTCGCGGGGAGCGTTTTTCTCGTTCATTCTGAGCCAGTCGAAGCTGTTGCCGGACGGGGCGATGGGAATCCTGAAAGAGGTTGCCGCATCGAAGAAGTGCATGGTAGGCGCGTTGAACAACGAGGCGCGCGAGACGAATGAGTATCGCTTCAGGGAGTTTGGGCTGCGGGAATATTTCAGCGTGGCACTGAGCTCGTGCTACCTGGGTGTACGGAAGCCGGACGCAGCGATTTACAACCGGGCGCTCGATATACTTGGCCGGCCAGCAGAGAGGGTTCTGTTCATCGACGATCGGGCAGAGAACGTGGCGGGCGCGACTGGCGTGGGGATGAAGGCGATTCAGTTCAAGGGTGCGGAGAGTTTGAGGCTGGAACTGAGGGATTTGGGAGCGTTGTGAGGTTGGGTGTGTCGCTTCCCACCCATTCGCGATGAGACTGCGAATGGATGGGGCACGGTGCATGTTGGTTGGCTAAAGAAGTACGAGTTGAGATTTGTGGTTTCCCAGGTCTCACAAGCGAGACCTGGAGCACCCACAGATTTTTAGGAATCATAGAAGAGGAGCACTGGAGGCGATATGCAACTGGGATTGATCGGGCTGGGCAAGATGGGCGGGAACATGGCGGAGCGGCTGCGGCTGGCGGGGCACCAGGTGGTGGGCTTCGACTTCAGCGCAGATGCGGTGGCAAAGCTGACGGCTTCCGGGAACGTGGGCGTTTCGTCGCTTGAGGATTTGGCCGCGAACCTGAAGAGCCGGAAGGCGATCTGGATCATGGTGCCGCAAGGCAAGCCGGTGGACGAGACGATTGCCAAACTGGAGGCGCTGATCGGCCCGGGGGACATCCTGATCGATGGGGGCAACTCGAACTATAAGGATTCGCAGCGCCGGCACGCGGAAGTGACGGCAAAGGGGTTCCAGTTTGTGGACGTGGGGACTTCGGGTGGGGTCTGGGGACTGAAAGAGGGGTACAGCATGATGATCGGCGGGGACAAAGAGCCGGTGGAGTATCTGCGGCCGATCTTTGAGGCACTGGCGCCGGCAGCGGATTTGGGCTGGGGCCATGTTGGACCGGCAGGGGCCGGGCATTTTGTGAAGATGGTGCATAACGGCATCGAGTACGGGATGATGCAGGCCTATGCCGAGGGATTCACGATCATGGAGACCAAGAAGGAGCTAGGGCTGGACCTGCCGCAGATCTCGCAGATCTGGCGCTATGGCAGCGTGGTGCGGAGTTGGCTGCTGGATTTGACGGCGGATGCGCTGAGCAAGAACCCGACGCTGGAAGGGCTGGAGGCGTTTGTTGAGGATTCCGGCGAAGGACGGTGGACGGTGATGGAGGCGATCGACCTGAATGTTTCTGCGCCAGTGATTACCGAGTCCCTTATGCGGCGCATTCGGTCGCGCGAGCAGAATAACTTTACCGACAGGATGCTCGCGATTATGCGGAATGAGTTTGGCGGGCATGCGGTGAAGAAAGACTAGTTGTCAGTTTTCAGTTGTCAGTTTTCAGAGATCAGGGGCTTAAAGGCACAGGGACGGAGGCAGGGAGACGAAATGGCGACGATGCAGATGAGCGTGAGGCCGGAGGATTTATCGCAGGTGCAGGTGGGGAAGGAGCGGATTCCCGATCCGGGGGTCATGGTGATCTTCGGGGCCTCGGGGGATTTGACGAAGCGGAAGCTGCTGCCGGCGCTGTTTCATCTGCGGCAGAACGACCTGCTGCCGAAGGAGTTTGCCATTGTGGGCGTGGCGCGGAGGCCGCTGGGGGATGAGTTTGCCGCGGACATGAGAGAGGGGATCATCGAGTTTGGCGGCGTGGACGCGAGCGACGCGAAGCTGGAAGAGTTTGTAAAGCACATCAGCTATTTTGCGCTGAACTTTGACGACCCGAACGATTACGCGGGTCTGAAGGCCGAGCTGGAGCGGGTTGCGAAGGAGAAGGGGATTGGGAACGACCGGCTGTTTTATCTGGCGACGGCGCCGGAGTTTTTTGCGGGGATCGTGGAGAACCTGGGGAAGCAGGGGATGGCGCAGCCCGAGCAGGGGAAGACGGCCGTGGTAATTGAGAAGCCGTTTGGGCATGACCTGGAGTCGGCGAAGCTCTTGAACAGCCAGGTGAACGCGGTGTTTCACGAGACCCAGGTCTTCCGCATCGACCACTACCTGGGCAAGGAGACGGTGCAAAACATTTTGGTGTTCCGGTTTGCAAACGGCATGTTCGAGCCGGTTTGGAACCGGAATTACATCGACCACGTGCAGATTACGGCTGCTGAGACGTTAGGCGTGGAAGGGCGTGGCCCATTCTACGAGAAGGCGGGCGCTCTGCGGGACGTGGTGCAGAACCACATGATGGAGCTGTTGAGCTTTGTGGCGATGGAGCCGCCATCGAGCTTTGACGCGGAGGCGGTGCGGCGCGAAAAGGTGAAGGCGTGGCGGGCGATTCCGTCGATTCCGATCCTGAACACGGTGCGGGGGCAGTATGGGCCGGGGTTGATCGACAAGGAACACGTTGTGGGCTATCGGGATGAGGAACGGGTGAATCCGGAGTCGGGCACGGAGACGTATGCCGCGGTGAAGCTGGCGATCGACAACTGGCGATGGGCGGGGGTTCCGTTCTTTCTGCGCGCGGGCAAGCGGATGAAGAGGCGGGCGACGGAGATTTCGATCCAGTTCAAGCAGCCGCCGCTGTTGATCTTCAACCGGATGGCGGCGGCCGGCCCGTGCCAGGAGATCCAGCCGAACCTGCTGACGATCAGGATTCAGCCGGACGAGGGGATTGCATTGCGGTTCGGGGCGAAGGTGCCGACGTCGCCGAATATGGACGTCTGCCCAGTGAATATGGACTTCGACTACGCGGCGGCGTTTGGGAAGTCGAGCGCCAATGGATATGAGCGGCTGCTATTGGACTCGATGCTGGGCGACCAGACGCTGTTCTCGCACAGGGACGGCGTGGAAACAACGTGGGCGCTGTATACGCCGGTGCTGCAGGCATGGGCGGCGAAGACGCCAGAGGTGTTTCCGAATTACTTTGCGGGGACGTGGGGACCGGAGTGCTCAGATCGATTGCTGGAGAACAGCGGGCATGTGTGGAGGAACGATTTGGGACGGAAGGCGTGAAGGGCGGGGGTTAGGGTCTGGGGTCTGGGGTAAAGGACAGTGGCGGGGATGGCCAGAGCGACGTTATAATATTGTTATAACAAAGGTGAGGCGATGCAGGTAACAATACGGCGCATGGGCAATTCGCAAGGAGTGCTGATTCCGAAGCCGCTCCTGAAGCAGGTGGGGCTGGAGGGCCAGGCCGAAATGATGGTTGAGGGCGATGCACTGGTTTTGCGACCGGCGAGGCCTCACGTGCGGAGCGGATGGGCCGAAGCGAGCAGCCGGATTGCCGCGGCAAGCGAAGATGCACTGGCGCTGCCCGAGTTTCCGAACGAAGAGGACAAAAGCTGGACGTGGTGAAGCGCGGGGAGATCTGGCTGGTCAATCTCGATCCCACTGTGGGCAGCGAGATCAAGAAGGCCAGACCATGCGTGGTGGTTTCTCCGCCGGAGATGCACGATCACTTGCGCACGGCGATCATTGCTCCGATGACCACGAAGGGATTTGCTGCGCCATTCCGCATTCCCGTTCGTCACGCGGGGAAAAGCGGGCTCATCCTGCTCGATCAGGTTCGCGCGGTGGACAAGGTTCGGCTGTCGAAGCGGCTGGGGAGGGTCGCACCGGCAACACTGTCGACTGCGCTGGCGGCGCTGGTGGAGACGTTCGCGGAGTAAGGCACTCGGGGCAAAGCAGGGTGGCAGGAGCCGCGTTTTTTCAGAAATCTATCGACCTATTTGCGGGTGATTTTGACAAAGATGCCGTCGGGGAGTTCGCCTTCGAGGAGGTGGACGACGCCGCCTTTGACGTAGCCTTCAAACGTCTGTCCTAGGGCGTGTTCCGAGTTGAGCTGGGTGGGTCGGGGCGATTTTGGCGGCTTCTCGTATGGATTGGCACGGGAAGCGCCGGGGGAAGACTGCTTCATGCCTTTGTCCATGGCCTCGTTGGCGAGGCGGTCAGCTTGCTTGTTGCCGCCGCGGAGGGTGTGGCGGATTTCGAAGCGGTCGAGTTTGCGAGACAGGGCGCGGGCCTGTTCCCAAAGCGGACGGAGGACGGGGCTGTTTACCTTGTACTGGCCCTTCATCTGCTTGACCATGAGCTCGGAGTCGGAGACGACGCGGAGGTGCTTCGTGCCGTTCTCAAGGGCCCAGTTGAGGACGGCGAGGAGTCCGGAGTACTCGGCGTAGTTGTTGGTCTGGATGCCGAGGAATGCGCTGAGCTCGGCGGCGACGATGCCGTCGGGGCCTTCAATGACTGCGCCGTAGCCGGAGGGGCCGGGATTGCCGCGGGAGCCGCCGTCGCAGTGGGCGGTAAACCAGGGTACGGAGGAGAGGGCGGCGTCGGCGAAGAGGTTTCCGGTCATCTGATTCAGTGTAGCGGGGGAATCGGAGTAAGAGTTGAATCCAGTGGTCCTGAAGTGAGCGTTCTGGTAATGAGGGTGGGGCGGAGGCCAAGGGGCGAAACGCTCACCAATTGAGGAATATGTCGTCTCAACAGCAGCAGACCATCCTCTGACTCCGGAGAAGAGAAAAGATGGCGACTGAAGCGGCGAATTTCCCTGTTTCCCCGATTTCCGGGGCGAGGGGTTTGGCGTGGTTGGCTGGGAGCGGCGTAAAATCAGCCCCAGGCATGACCACGGCGACTACAACAGAAGGGTCGGGACGGGGCAAGGCGGGGCAAGCGGGCCTGTCTACTGCCGAGGAACGTGCGGCTGCGCGTGCGCCGGAGATGGAGTTGATCCGGCAGGCGCAGGCGGGTTCGCGCGGGGCATTTGACGCGCTGGTGCGGCAGTATGAACACCAGGTTCTGCGGCTGGCGCTCCACCTGACGGGCAGCGAACACGACGCCGAAGACATTTACCAGGAAGCATTCCTGAAGGCGTTCCGGTATATCGGAAACTTCCGGTTCGAGTGCTCGTTCTACACCTGGATCTATCGGATCGTGACGAACCTGTGCCTCGATCAGCTGAGGCGGAAGAAAACGCGCCGGGAAGATCGCGCGGTAGTGCTGGACAACTCCGGGGACGAGATCGACGTGTTGGCCTCGGTGAGCGACGAACGGAGCTATTCGAATCCGGCGCGGGAATTGGACAGGAAGGTGCTGGGAGCGCGGATTCAGGCTGCTCTCGGGAAGCTGACGCCCCGGGAGCGGATGGTGTTTGAACTGAAGCATTATCAAGGGCTACGTCTGAGGACGATTGGCGAGATGTTGAGCACGACGGAAGAGACCGCCAAGAATACGCTCTTCAGAGCGACAAAGAAACTGCGAACCCAGCTGGCAGAGCTGCGCGCATAAGCGCAGCGAGGAGTTTGCAGGACGGATGGATGAAGGACTTTTGAGGCTAAGAGGATGTACTTATGAATTGCGAACTGGCACATGAGCGAATTGTTACGGCGGCTTATGGGGAGTTGCCGGACGAGCAGTTGCACGAGCTGGAACGGCACGTACGCAACTGCGCGGAGTGCGGGACGGAACGGGAACAGCTTCTGGCGCTGAAGGTGCTTGCGGAGGCGAATCCGGTGATGGAGCCGGATGCGAATCTGGTGGCGCGTTCGCGGCGGCGGTTGGAAGAGGCGCTGGATGCGCTGCCGCCGAAGCGCTGGTATGAATGGCTGAGCCAGCGGATGATGAACAACTTTGCCAGCCTGCAGGCGGCGCCGATTGGAGCGTGCCTGCTTCTGATTGTGGGCGCTGGCGCGGGTGTGCTGGGCGGATATGAAGTGACCCAGAGAAGAGTGGCGGTCTTTGAGGGGCAGCCGAAGCCTCCCATTGCAGGGCCGCAGGTGCCGAAGGGAGACGAGATTGCCAGTATTTCGAGCGTCACTCGAATTCCAAACAGCCAGATGGTTGAGGTGACTTACAGCCAGGTGGTTCCGCAGCGGCTGGAGGGTTCTCTGGACGATCCCGCGATCCGGCAGTTGCTGATGATGGCGTCGCAGAGTTCGGAGTCGGCGAGCGTACGGGACGATTCGGTGGGGCTGCTGGTGGCCGAGTGCCGCACGGGGCATAGCTGCCAGGCGGCGGGAATTCGGGATGCACTGATGGTGCGGCTGCGCTACGACCAGGATGCGGGCGTACGAGCCAAGGCGCTGGAGGGACTGCAACCATACGTGGCCGAGGATGTGCGGGTGCGGGATGCGGTGCTTGAGGCGCTGATGAACGACAGCGATCCTCGGATCAGGACTTCGGCAATCAGTATTCTGGAGCCTGTGGAAGCGGACACGAGCGTGCGGCAGGTGTTGCATACAGTAGCCAATTCGGACGAGAATCCTCACATCCGGACCGTTTCGAGACAGGTGCTGAGCCGCGTTCCTCAGTTCCAATAGAGGTAAAAGGCGAGACCGGCGATTGCGTCGCTAGACAGACTGCAAGGCCGAAAGAAGCGCAGGAGAAAGAATCATGAAGTACCTTTTGGGGCCAATGAGAAAAATCGGAATCGGATTCGGGTGTGCGTCGCTTGCCGTGGCCGGACTGATGGGATCAGCTTCGGTTGCACAGGCGCAAGTGGGCTCGATCATCGAATTAGTGCAGGATCCAAGCCCGCTGCTGGGGCACTCCGGGGGTGGCTCGCAAGGCTATCTGGGTGTGGGGCTGTCGGACGTGGACCAGGAAAAGGCGCAGGCGCTGAAGCTGAAAGACGTGCATGGAGCGGTGATTACACTCATCGACCATGACGCGCCCGCAGGGCAGATTCCACTGAAGATCAACGATGTGGTGCTGCAACTGAACGGCCAGAACGTTGAAGGCGCAGAACAGTTGCGCAGGATGCTGCGGGAGATCCCGGCGGGGAGGAAGGTGAGCCTGGAAATCAGCCGCGACGGCGACGTGCAGACGCTGACCGTGGAACTGGCCGACCGAAGGAAGATCGAGGCCGAGGCGTGGCAGAGATTCAACAGCGGCGGGCCGGTATTCTCGCAGGCGGCGGGTATGGGGATTCTGCCCGGGGGCGGCGACGTGGAGTTGCCGGGTGGACTGCACACTCCTTTCTTCGGCAGCACGCTGAATGTAGGCGCGCTGGTGGAACCGCTGACGACGCAGTTGGCCCAGTACATGGGCGTAACCAGCGGCGTGATGGTGAAGCAAGTGGCGAAGAAGAGTGAGGCAGCAGCGGCAGGGCTGAAGGCCTTTGACGTGATTTTGCGGGTAGGGACCGAGCCAGTGACGAACCTGGCGGGATGGGACCGAGCGCTGCGGTCGAATGAAGGCAAGCCGGTTCAGGTGACGGTGCTGCGCGACCGGAAGCAGCAGACGGTGACCCTGCAGGTGGATTCGAAGCGCCACAATTAATTCGAGTGGAAGCAGGAGTTCCCTTGCGAGGGCGGGGTTGAAGCAGGGGCTTCGATTTAGAGGAGATCAAGTTGAGGGAAGAACCATGGGCGCTGCCGAGGGCAGCGCCCGATTTGTTTGTGGAGCATTATTCCGCGGTGGTGGGGTCGATGGTGGTGCGGACCTGAGAGACCCGGTTGGCGGGGAAGCCGCCCTGGTCGGCGTGACGGCGGACGGTGGCTTCGTCGGGGGCGATGTAGATGCAGTAGATCTTGTCGTCGGTGACATAGCTGTGGAGCCATTGGATCTGCGGGCCGAGGCTGCGCAGGACTCCGCAGGAAGTTTGGGAGATGGCCTGGAGCTGTTCGGGCGTGAAATTGCCGGCGCCGGGGATTTCGCGTTCGATGACGTACTTGGGCATGGTTGAGACCTCCAGTGAGTAGAGAGTGTCAGGAATACAGGAAAGCGCCGGGCGATGCAACCGGAAACGGCGCGGGCGAGATTGAGGAGCCTGATGGCCGGGCGGAAGATCAGTGGGGGAAAACCGTTCTGTTCGTGTGGTAAGCTGGCGGACGCGGCAAAGCTCCGCATGAGGAAGGTCCCCATGACACGTGTGTCAGAAGTTTCGATTTCGTTGGTTGCGGCTGTACTGGCGTACAGCGCGCAGTTTGCACCGGGGCAGGCCCAATGCAAGCCGGGGTTTGTGATGCGCGAGGCGTATGCGGGCGACCAGGTGTGCGTGACGCCGGAGACGCGGGCGCAGGCGATGGAAGACAACCGGCTGGCTGCGTCGCGCCGCCCGGCGCCGAATAAAGATTCGTGCGTGCAGGGGTATGTGTGGCGGCAGGCGATCCCGCAGGATCACGTGTGCGTGACGATGGCGGTGCGCTCGCAGACCCAGCAGGACAATCAACTGGCAGCGACGCGGGTGGTGCTGCCGGGCATGGGGGCGTATGGGGCGACGGGCGGGGGCGGGATGGGCAAAGTTGAGACGCAGCCAATGCAGAGCGGCGGACAGGCCGTGATGCAAACGGGGTCGCGGGCAGAGATGGTGGTTCCGCACCCGGCGCAGAACCGCATGCGCCCGCGGCCAGCAGCGCTGAGCGATATGGAGATCACGACAGCGGCGCACAAGGTGGGCGTCGTAGGCCGGCTCAGGCTGCCCGGGGTTTACACGCCGGATGTCCGCTACCAGCTTGAAAGCTACAGCAACACGTTTGGCGCGGAGGTGAATACCACGGCCGTGTCTGACGCCGTGTTTTACGGGGCCAACGGCTATGTGGAGATCGACTTCAACGCGCAGCCGGGCAAGCAATACCTGCTGGACTGCTCCGTGGGCGAAGATGGCACATACAAGGTAGGGACAACCTTTGTCGACGCGCACGGGAACGGCCCGAACTATTCCGGCGGCCCAATGACGTCGTTCAACCGGCACCTGCTGATTCCCCTGAATCCCGCTCCTGGCAACGCTGCCACGGCGAAGGTTGTTGTGAGTTTCACGGAGATTGAGTTCTACGGCTGCAAGGTGGAGACGGTGCAGTGAGAGCAGCGGTCAAGGGTCGGGAAGCAGAAGAGCAGTGAAGCGGTGAAAAAGTGAGGAATTGAAAAAGTGCCGATATTTGGCTGAAAGAGGCGGATTTTGATTGAAAAATGTCTGTTTTTGACTGAAGAATGGGCGCTTTTTGATGCCTTTTTGAACCCTCCATTTCAGATAACTCCTTTGGTATCAAGGTTGGCGACGGTCTGGACGGCTGTTTTCCACAGGGAGGGGGAGGGGTAGGGATTATGTATCCAGGCCCATGAAAACAAGTGAGTTCGAGGCAGAATCGTTAATGGCTTTGACACTTTGGGATTTCGGCGATGAAGGCTGGTATTCAGGGTTGAGGGGGCGAGGAACAAGGGGCTGGCGACGGCGCGGCGGTGTTGCCGGCTGGGTTGGTTGGATCATGGCGATGGCTCCCGGTGATGCGTTCTGACCTTCACGATTCAATTGTGCGCCGGGAGGGGGAAATTATACGCAAATGACAGAGATCAAATTTCAGAGATCAGAGATCAGTTACCAAATGCGGTCCAGCCGGCCGTAGTTTGGCGCCGGGGCGTTGCGCAGCATGGAGAGCCATTGGTCGATTGATTCGATGGCGTTGGGAGCTAGTCGGGCGGGGCGTTTGGAGCCGTCGATACGGCGAATTATGAGGCCGGCGGTTTCTAAAACCTTTAAATGGCGTGAGATGGCGGGTTGGGTCATTTCGAAAGGGCGGGCCAGCTCCATGACCGTGGTTTCGCCGAGGGCGAGGCGGGAAAGGATGGCCCGGCGGGTGGGGTCGGAGAGGGCGGCGAAGGTGGA
>CAYWSR010000167.1:0-10131 GCA_964460385.1 uncultured Occallatibacter sp.
CCCGATCCAATGCTCCTGGGCGAGGCCGTGGAGAAGATGTCCGACGCGGAATTGGCGGATGCGGCGGAAAAGACGACGCTTTTCGCACGTCTTACTCCTGCTCACAAGCAGCGGATCGTTCGCCTTCTCCGCAGCAAGGGACATGTGGTCGGATTCATGGGAGACGGAATCAACGATGCTCCCGCATTGCATGCGGCGGACATCGGCATCTCGGTGGACACAGCCGTGGACATCGCCAAGGAGTCGGCGGATCTAATTCTGCTGGAGAAAGATCTGATGGTGCTCCAAGGCGGCGTCATCGAGGGACGAAAGGTCTTCGCCAACATCATCAAGTACATCCGCATGGGAGCCAGTTCCAACTTTGGAAACATGTTCAGCGTGCTGGGTGCGAGCGCCTTTCTGCCCTTCCTTCCCATGGCCCCGATTCAGATCTTGACCAACAACATGCTCTACGACTTCTCGCAGGTTCCTATTCCCAACGACGCGGTGGACGACGAGCTGGTCGCGCGTCCGCGGCCCTGGAATATTGGTGAGATAAAGCGCTTCATCCTCTGCATCGGGCCCATCAGCTCGATCTTCGACTACACGACCTTCTTCGTCATGCTCTATCTGTTCAAGTGCTGGGATCCATCCCGCGCTCCGCTCTTTCAGACCGGCTGGTTCGTCGAATCCATCATGACGCAGACACTCATTATCCACATCATTCGCACCAATAAGATCCCCTTCTTTCAGAGCCGCGCAAGCTGGTCCCTGACCCTCACAACAATAGCCATCATGGCCTTGGGAGCGTGGCTTCCGTACTCCCCACTGGCCTCTTCGCTTGGCCTTGTGCACCTGCCGGGGCTCTATTGGCCCATTCTGCTTGCCACGTTGCTTGCCTACTCGTGCCTTACGCAAGGGGTCAAAGTCTGGCTGCTGTGGAGGAAATGGATTTGAACGGGCGGGTTGGCAGCGTGATGGAGGCCGCGCCAAAATGCATACCTGGGAATCGCGCTCGCCGGAGGAGTGTTCTTATACTGGGAGCATGGTGAAGGCGCCACGGTGCGGAATGCAGCTTGAAGATGCGGCGCGTCAGAACGGGGCGCTGCGCATCGCGGGGCTCGATGAGGTGGGGCGTGGGCCGATGTTTGGGCCGGTGGTGGCGGCGGCTGTGATCCTGGCGCCGAAATGCCGGATTGAGGGATTGACCGATTCGAAAAAGCTGACGGAAAAACGGCGAAACGAATTGGACGTGGAGATTCGGCAGAATTCCGTCGCGTGGGCGATTGCGGCGGTGGACGCGGCGACCATCGACCTGATCAATATCCGGCGGGCGAGCCTGCTGGCGATGCGATTAGCGGTGGAGCAGCTCGCCCTGTCACCGGATTTTCTGCTGATTGACGGCCGCGACACCATCGATTGGCCCTGCTCGCAGCAAGCCGTAATCCAGGGCGATGCGACGAGTCTTTCAATTGCGGCGGCGAGCGTGCTGGCCAAGGTGCATCGCGACCGGCTGTTGGTGGAGTTGGACCGGGAGTTTCCGGGCTACGGGCTGGCGCGACACAAGGGCTACTGCTGCCCCGAACACTTTGATGCACTGGCGCGGCTGGGACCGACGCCGCTGCACCGCAAAAGCTTCAGCCCGGTGGCGCAAACGATGCTGGAGTTCCCAGACTTCCTAGAGGCTGGAGACCTATGAAGATAAAGGTTTTGATTGCGGCGGTCCTTGCAGTTGCAGCGTTGCCACTCGCCTTCGCTGGCGTCGCCCAGACGGCAACTCCCGAGATGCCACCGAAAGAAGGGAAGGCAAAGCCGCCGACCGGAATCGTGAGTGGAACAGTCTATTGCGCCGACACGAATCTTCCGGCTCGAAACGGCGAGATTATTCTCGTCCCAACCTCGGGCGAAAATCGAGGGATCCCCAGAACTACAGCTACTGACCTGAACGGCCGGTTCGCACTCGGCAAAGTGCCGGAGGGCCGGTATTACATTGCCGCAATGCTACCCGGGTATGTCGATCTTCTCGCCCAGGTTTCTGCGGCACGCCTGGTAGCCATGTCACCCGATGACCGAAAGGAATTCGACGCGCACGTCACGACCGTGGTGGTGTCTGCCGGCCAACCGGCGGAGGTTTCCCTTCGCCTTGAGCGCGGGACCGAAATAGACGGAACTGTAACCTATGACGACGGTAGCCCCGCAATATCGCTCCAGATCGCTTTGAAGCCCGTGACCCAGAAGCCCAATGGGGCCGAGTCCCCGGAGGAAGCTATGTTCGGGTTCGGATCCTTCGATGATCGGTTGTGCTCCACCGACGATCATGGGCGCTTTCGGGTTCTCGGCGTGCCTCCAGGCGAATACCTGGTGAGCGTGACCGTGCCGACCGCATCTGCCGACCCATCGCGGACGAACGGCTGGGCTCAGTTTCTCGCGTCCACCCCGATGGGGGGCCTTCTTGTGTACGTGGGGGGCAGTTTGCGCGCCAGCAAGGCGAAGACCATCAAGGTGACGGCGGGAGGCGCGTCTGCGGACGCGGACATCATCATCCCGCTCAGCAAATTGCATTCTGTTCAGGGAGACGTTGTGTTGAAGAGCACCGGCCAGCCGCCGCCTATTGCGGTCTTGCAACTTGTCTATTCGGACACACAGGAGCCGGCTCGAATCGCAATTGCGCCAAACGGCCATTTCGATCTCCCGTATGTTCCGGAAGAGAGTTATCTCCTTCGAGCCATTGCGGGACCAGAGGCAGTGCCTGATATGGATTTCGGCGACGGGGAAGGTGCAGGGGAAGGCTTCTTCATGACAGGAGTGCGGTCCGGTCCATCAGATTCGTGGAAGCAGGCTGGCGCTGTCGAAATCCCGTTGTTGGTCAGAGGCGATGTGGAAGGCATCACGATTGCAGTGCCCGATCCACCGCCGACGAAACAAACAACGCCTCCTCAAACACCTGATCAAGGGGCAACCCCGGCACCATCTTCGAAATGATCTTCCGGAGAGAAATCCTCAGTTTTCGGTCTGGTGGCGCAAACGGCGCTACAATTTCCTGAGCTCTGAATCTGACCGGAGGCTTGCCTTTGCAAAGGTTTCGCTGGCACTTGATCCCGCTCGTCGCGTGCGTGGTGATGACGGGGTGCAACAACAAGTATCAACACAAGAAGCCGGACCCGACCAAGGGGGTGGTGACGGGCGTGGTGCTGTGCGCGGATACGGGTAAGCCGGCGCGGTTTGCCACGGTGGCGCTGACGGCCGCGCCCAAGGAGAGCGAAAAGAACGACCAGGGCGACCCGCTGCCGGCGGCGGAGATGACAGTGACCGATCTGGAGGGTCGGTTCCGGATGGAGGCGGTAGATCCCGGAAGCTACTACGCGTTTGCGACGCTGGACGGCTACCTTGACCCGGCGTTCGGACTTGATCCGGACAAACTGCAGTCGCTGGGGACGGACCGCGAGCGGCATCTTTACTCGATCCAGCAATGGAAGGACAACCTGGTAGCAGTCACCGTCTCAGTGCATCGCGCCGCGGAGATCTCGATTTCGATTCAGCGGGCTGCCGAGATCTCGGGCACAGTGACATTTGACGATGGATCGCCCGCCATCGGGATGCGATTCGAGCTTTCACGAAAGACCGCGACGGGAGATTGGGCCGGCGTGGGTCTGCCGCTTGAGGACACGTTTGCAATTCACTCCACCAGCGACAGCCACGGGCGCTACTCGGTGACGAATCTGCCCGCGGGCGAGTACAAGGTGTGCGCACTGATGCCCACCGACACGGAGCAGGCTGCGTCGCGGGTGTGCCTGGGAAACGTCTACCGGAAGAAGGACGCAAAGACGGTGAAGGTGGCTGCCGGAGAGAATGCTGCGGGCACCGACATTGAGGTTCCACTGAGCGGGTTGCACAGGGTCTCCGGCACGGTCTCTGCGCTGGCTGACGCCCACTCAATTACCCATGGATCGGTGCGGTTGCTGTATGCCGACGACCGGGAGCCGGCGCGCCAGACCGATCTGGACGATAGCGGAGACTATGGATTTGATTACGTTCCGGATGGGAAATACATTCTGTCCATAACTGGAGCGCATGATGATCATAATGAAGAGACCAAGGATGCGGTGGGTGGCAAGGGGGATCAACAGCCGCAGGCCGCACAGCCGGTTCCGCCTCCCGCTTACGCTGACAAGGAGATGCCCGTCAACGTGCTGAACGATCTTGGGAATCTCAACTTCTCGCTGCCGCTCGCCGTCCCTGCCGCCAACCCAGTGCCGGGCGCGCCGCAAGCCGCGCAGCCGGCAACGCAGTGAGGAACAAATGCGCCTGATCTTTATCTACGGACTGCCTGCGACCGGAAAGCTGACGGTGGCGCAGGAACTGGCCAAGCTGACCGGTTACAAGCTATTTCACAACCACATGGTCGTAGATCTGCTGCTTTCAAGTCTCGAATTTGGCAGTGCGCAATTTGTTCGGCTGCGCGAGAAGATCTGGCTGGGCGTTTTTCGCGAGGCCAGTCGAGCGCAGGTGCCCGGTTTGATCTTCACCTTCAATCCGGAAAAGACGGTGCGGGCGGGGTTTGTGGAGCAGGCTGTTGAGACTGTTGTGAAGGAGGGCGGCCGGGTGGATTTTGTCGAGTTGGTTTGCCCGCTCGATGAGCTGCGACGAAGGATGGCGAGTGAATCCCGATCGAAGTTCCGAAAGCTGAGCTCGCTGGAACTGTTCGACAAGCTCGAGCAGGAAGGGCAGTTCGATACAACTCACATGCCCAAGGCAGCGGTGACCATTGATACCAGCGTTACGACGCCCACTGAGGCCGCCGTGCAGATTCAGGCTGGGCTCGGGCTTCCTTGAGGAGTTCAGGCCTGCTTGAGTGTCGCTGCGCGACGCTTTTGCCACAGGTCGAGCACAGGCCGGGCGAGCAGCAGAACCGCGACGATGATGGTGATGGACATAGGCGCGAGGACGCCGGGCTTTACCTGCCACCAGTAGTGAATGACTCCGCAGACGACGGCGAGGTAAACAAGCTTGTGGAGGCGGTTCCAGGCCTTGCCGCCCAGCTTGCGTATGGCCCAGTTTGTCGAGGTGAGGGCGAGCGGGAGCATCAAGAGCCATGCCGCGAGGCCAATGAAGATGAACCGGCGCTTGGTTACATCGTCGAGCATGGTCTCGACGTTGAAGGCTGCGTAGAGGGCAACGTAGGTGAGCAGATGAAGCGTTCCGTAGAAGAAGGCAAAGAGTCCGAGCAGGCGGCGGAAGCGGATGAGCCAGCCTAGCTGGGGGATGAGCTTGCGGACGGGCGTGATGGCCAGCGTGATGGTGAGCAGGTTGAGTGTGGTGGAACCGGTTGCGAAGGCAATGGTCGCGGTGGGGTCTGGGCCGAGCGTGTTCATGACCGCGCCCCAGACCAGCCTCGCGAGGGGCGCCAGGCAGGCGATCCAGGTAAGGACTTTCAGCGGAATCAGGATCGATCGTTTCATTGAGCGGGCCTGCGAGGGTTGTTGGCTTGAATCAAGAAGTGTTCTGAAATGACGTAGCCCTAAACTTTAGTGGCCTCCCACCCATTCCGCAAAAAAAGCCGCGGAATGGATGGGGCACCCAGCTTTGCAGGCTAGAAATCCTTCTTGAGGTTCATGCCGTTGTAGAGCGAGGCCACCTGGTCCTGATAGCCGTTGAACATGAGGGTGGTGCGATGCGGCGCGTAAAAAGGCAGACCGATGCGGCGCTCGGTCTTCTGGCTCCAGCGGGGATGGTCGACGTTGGGGTTGACGTTGGAGTAGAAGCCGTACTCCTGCGGGGAGATTTGGTTCCAGGTGGTAGTCGGCTCCTGCTCGAGGAAGCGCACGGCAACGATGGATTTGGCGGATTTGAAGCCGTACTTCCAGGGGAGAACGACGCGGACGGGCGCGCCGTTCTGGTTGGGGAGAACTTCACCGTAGAGTCCGAATGTGAAGAGCGCGAGCGGGTTCATGGCCTCGTCCATGCGCAGGCCTTCTTTGTAAGGCCAATCGATGGCGGACTGGCCGGCCCATGGCTCGACCTTGTAGTTGAAGTAGGAGATGAACTGCACGTATTTTGCTTTGGATAGCGGCTCGCAGCGGTTGATGAACTCTGAGAGGGAGTAGCCGACCCAGGGGATGACCATGCTCCAGGCTTCGACGCAGCGATGGCGATAGACACGATCTTCGAGCGGGCGCAGCTTGAGCAGGGCGTCGATGTCGAAGGTGAGGGGCTTCTTGACCAGGCCGTCGACCTTCACGGTCCATGGGCGCGTGGGCAGGGCGCCGGCGTGCTGGGCTGGCTCGTCTTTAGCCACGCCAAACTCGTAGTAGTTGTTGTAGTGGGTGACGTCGTTCAAGCTGGTAAGGTCTTCGCCTGTGGTGGTCAGCGGGCTCTTGATGGTTTCGAGTTTGGTGTCAGCGTGCGCGCCAAGGCTGGGGGAGACGATTTCGGCAGCGCGGTCGAGGCCGAGTGCGGTAGCACCGGCGGCTGCGGTAGCGCCGGCGGCGCGGCGAAGAAAGCTGCGGCGATTCAAGTAGAGATCCCGGGGCGTAATGGCGGAAGAGGGGATTTCCGACGGTTTTCCGATGAGCATGATGGGTTGACCTCGCGCTGGGAAGTTGCCGCGCATTTGTTAGACACGCAAAAGCGTCCCTGCATTACAGGATACGTTGGCGGGGGCTGGGGTGGATTGCGGAGTGCGGAAGCGGGAGAAGCCCTGGACGAGTCTGGTTAGGGACTAGCGGGGCCGGGCGAACGGCCATTCGTGAAGGAAGCGCGCGCGGATGAGGTAGATGAGCGTTCCACTCAGGGCAATGCCTGCGGCGACGAGCAGGCCGATGAACGGGTCCCTTCGAAAAATAAGCAGGTAGAGGAAGCCGGCCATTGCGAGCAGCGGCGGCAGCGGGAAAAGCGGCATGCGGAACGGGCGGTCGAGTTCGGGGCGCTGGATGCGCAGGAGGATAACGCCGACATGCTGCAAGAAGAATTGCAGCAGGATGCGCGTAATGACGAGCATGGTGATGACCTGTTGCAGCGAGAGGAAGCAGAAGGCGGTGGCGACAAGGCCCATGGCCACGAGGGATCGGTGGGGAATACCGTGTCGAGGATGGACGGCCGCCAGAAAGCGGAAGTAGTTACCGTCGCGGGCGGCGGCGTAGGGGACGCGGGAGTAGCCGAGCAGAAGCGAGAAGACCGAGGCAAACGCGGTCCAGACGACGAGAGCGGCCATCAGCGCGCCGGCCCAGCGGCCAAAGGCGGACTGGGCGATTTGGGCTACCAGCTGCAGGCGGACGAGGGCGGATTCTCCTGCATGGGACGCGGCGTCGCGCAACGAGGGCAGCGCGGCGAGGTTCATGGCGACGTAAAAGGCCGCGACGAAGAGGACAGAGAGAAGGATGGCGCGGGGGATGGTGCGCTCGGGGTTGCGAACCTCGCTGCCAAGGAAGGTGATGTTGTAGTAGCCCCAGTAATCGTAGGTGGTGATGAGCGTGGCCTGGGCGAGTCCGCCGAGTGCGAGCGCTGCGGATTGAGCAGGGCCTGCGGGCATGTGCCATCCGCCGGTGGCTGCGGCGTGAGCAAAGCCGGAGACGATGACGCCGGCGATTGCTGCCATAACGCCGGCGAAGAGGACCCAGGCGAGGCGCGTGACCTGGCTTAGGTTGCGATAAAGCAATGCGGTGACCAGCAGGCAGGCGACGGCCGCGGTGCAGTTGGACCAGTGAAGGAAGGGGAGTGCGGCGATGGGCGTGGCGTCGAGGCCGGGCCAGAACCAGGCGAGGAAGCTGGAGAGACCGATGCAGCCGGAAGCGATGGAGAGCGGCGCAGAGAAGGAGAGCTGCCAGACATAGAGGAAGCTGAGCCAATTCCCTGCGCCCTTCGGGCCGTATACCTCTCGGAGAAACGCATAGGAGCCCCCGGCGCGGGGGAAGGCTGCGCCGAGTTCGGCCCAGACCAATCCGTCAGCGACAGCGATGGCTGCGCCCAGAATCCAGGCCCAGACGGAGAGATGGAAGCCGGCCGCGGCGATGACCAGCGGCAGCGTGATGAAGGGACCAACGCCAATCATCTCCAGCATGTTGAAGAGCACTGCGGAGCGAAGGCCGATGCGGCGGGTGAGGGCGCCGTTCGAGTCTGCGGTGATGCCGTCGGTGGCGTTTGCTGGTTCCATGGGCGTTTTACGCTCCCCGGATTGTACACTGACGGGAAGTATGGTCATTGACGACGGAAGACAACGGGTTGAGGGTCTAGCCATTGCCGCAGGGCCGATGAGAAGAGGCGCCCCGGCGGTCGCGCGTGCGGGAACCGCGCTTGCTACAGCCTTTCTGGCTTTGGGGATGGCATTTGGCACCAGTGCCGGAGCACAGCAAGCCACGGGGACTGCGGACCGGCTTGCGGCGATCCCGTTGCCGGAGCCGGCGACGAATCCTCTGCCAATTGGCGAAGACCGGGGCTGTGCCGCGCTCGAGCAGGACATTAAGCGGCTGGACACGACGGCGAGCGTGCTGATGATTGTGGCGCATCCCGACGATGAGGACGGGGCTCTGCTGACCTATCTTTCGCGCGGGCTGGGTGTGCGGGCCACACTGCTGACGCTGAATCGTGGCGAGGGCGGGCAGAACGCGATGTCGGCCGACAGCGGCGACGCGCTGGGGATCATTCGTACGCAGGAGTTGTTGAAAGCGGGCGAGTACTACGGGCGCAAGCAGTTGTGGGGGACGGAGGCGGACTTCGGCTTCTCCAAAACGCAGGAAGAGTCGTTTGCGAAGTGGACCCACGAGCGGGTGCTCTACGACGCGGTGCTGGCGGTGCGGCGTGAGCGGCCGCAGATTCTGGTGTCGACGTTTGTGGGCGGAATTACCGATGGACACGGCCACCACCAGGTGAGCGGCGAGATCATGCAGGAGGCGTTCAAGGCGGCGGGCGACCCGAAGGTGTTCCCCGAGCAACTGAAAGATGGGCTGGAGCCATGGCAGCCGCTGGCCGTGTATTCGATGGTGCCGTTCGCGCCGGTAACGGACGGAAAGATGTTTGACTATGCGACCGGCAAGTGGGCGCCGGCGCGTTTTCATAACTACGTGACCGGCGAGTGGACAACGGATGTGCCGTCGGCGGACGTGGTGGTGCAGGTCGGAGCGTTCGATCCTTATCTGGGCCGGAGCTACACGCAGATTGCGCGCGAAGGATGGGGTCAGCAGAAGTCGCAGAATGGCGGAGCGAATCCGACACTGAGCGGACCGGCTACCACGCGCTATCACCTATGGGCGGCGGATCGGGCGGCGAGTCCCGCGTCAGCCGACGCATTGCCGACAAGCTCGGATGCGAAAGACAGCAGCTTGTTTCAGAATCGGCGAGTTGCAATCGATACGAGTATTGCGGGGCTTGCGCGACTGGCCGGACCGGCCGCGCCGGCGTGGATTGGGAAGGAGCTGGGGAAAATCGATGCAGGCGTCAAGGCGTTCGCGGCAACGGCGCTGACTGAGACGAATGTGAGCGCGGCACATAAGCTGGTGCCGATTTACCGGCAGGCGCTCGACCTGCGTGAGCGAGTTGCCTCAAGCGCGCTCGAGCCCGCGGCGAAGGCGAATCTGCTCTTCGATCTCGACACCAAGATTGAACAATTCCAGGTAGTGCTGAAGGATCTGCTTGGCCTGGAGATCGTCGCGTTTACGACCCATGCGAGCACTGTGGAGGCGGGCGGATTTCGCGGCAGCTCCGCCGACGAGACACCGAGGAGCGTGACGCCGGGCGAAGAGTTCAAGGTCCGGATTCACGTCTCATCGGCGATCGCACAAGTGCGGGGGCTGAAGACATGGTTTGAGAGCCCGACCGGCAGCCGCGACTGGAGGATAGAGCCCGAGCCGACCGCTGCAACTGGTTCGGAGACGACCAGCGACGCAATCTACAAGCTGCGCGTGCCGGAGATCGCCGAGCCGACCGAGCCTTACTTCACGCGGCCCAGCACGGAGCAGCCCTACTACGATCTGTTGCACCCGGAGTATCGCGAGCGCTCGTTTGCGCCATGGCCGCTAGCGGCGTGGGTGGAGTTCACGTTTGATGGCGCGCCGGTGCGGATAGGGCAGGTGGTTCAAACGCTGGGAAGGGAGCTGGGGCCGGGCGGAATCTACGAGCCTCTGGTGGAGACGCCGAAAATCGGGATTCGCGTTGAGCCGG
>CAYWSR010000168.1:0-10119 GCA_964460385.1 uncultured Occallatibacter sp.
CGTTGTCATGGCATTTGACTCATCTGCCCAGTCCTCACCACTGCCGGCATGGCAAACGGCTAGGATGGAATCACAAGAATGGCGACCTCGACAGGCCAGTCCGCGCACACCCCCCAAAAGGTCGCCACTTCGGCATCCATCGTTCTCGCGTTCGCGGCGGTTTACTTCTTTTGGGGATCGACTTACACCGCCATACGGATTGGCGCTGCGGACATGCCCGCGTTGCTGTTCGCCGGCACGCGATTCCTGATTGCGGGGGCGATTCTAATCGCCTGGTGTCGCATTCGGCGGTTGCGCATCTTGTGGCCGCGCAAGGAGATGATGATCTTCTGCGCCGTGGGGCTTTTGCTGCTCGGGGGCGGGAACGTGGGCCTGGTGTACGCAGAGAAGACGATGGCGAGCGGGCTTTCTTCGCTGGTTCTTGCGGTGATTCCGCTCATGGTAGCGCTGATTGAGATGCTGCTGCCGGGCGGCGAACCCCTGCCGGCGCGCGGCTGGCTGGGCATGGGGCTGGGATTTGCGGGACTGGTTGCGCTTGTGTGGCCGTCGATCCAAGCCGGAGTCACGGGCGACCGCGCTCTGCTGCTGGCGCTTGCAGCATTGCTTGGAGGCGCTGTCTGCTGGGCCGTAGGGAGTGTGCTTTCGCGCCGCGCGCGGCTCGAGGCAAACAGCTTTGTGGCGGCAGCCTGGCAGATGATATTTGCAGGGATCGTCAGTGTGGTCCTGGGCTCAGCGATGGGAGAGTGGCCGCAGTTCCATCTCGCTCCGGCGGCAATCGGCTCGCTCGCCTATCTCATCACGGGCGGATCACTCATTGGCTACACCGCGTACATCTACCTTCTGGAGCATGTTCCCGTTGGCAAGGTGGTTTCGCACTCTTACATCAACCCGGTTGTGGCCGTGATTCTCGGGATTCTCGTCCTGAAGGAACGTCCCCAGGCAGCGGAGTTCGTCGGAATGGCCGGGGTGATAGTGGCGGTGTACCTGCTGACGAGCGCCCGGTTCAAGGCGAAGGAACGGACCGGCTGAATCGCCGATTCGGATCACACCCAGCCACCATCGACGATGTAGCTCTGATTGGTGATTGCGCTTGAGTCGTCGGCGGCGAGAAAGAGCACGAGGCGGGCAACATCGTCGGGAAGAATGTCGCGCTTGAGGGCCTGGCTGCGGAGGATTTCGGCTTTGTACTCAGGGGTGTACCAGAGGCGCCTTTGGCGCTCGGTGACGATGGCTCCCGGGAGCACGGCGTTTACGCGGATGCCGTCGGGGCCTGCTTCGTGAGCCACGGTGCGCGTCAACCCAACGATGGCCGCCTTCGCCGCGATGTAGAGCGCTGCGCCGGTGGTTGGGATCATCCACGAGATGGAACTCATGTTGACGATGGAACCGCGGCCGGCCTTGCGCATGGCGGGCAGGACGCTTTGAATCATGAAGAACTGCGGGCGGAGATTGACAGCGATCGATTGGTCCCAAGACTCCGCGGTGACTTCGTCGATGGCATGGCGTTGGTCGTTGGCCGCATTGTTGACCAACACGTCCACCGCGCCACACTTTGCGAGGACCATCTCGACGGAGCTCTTCAATGCGGCCACATCGGACAGATCGCAGTGGAGATATTCCGGTGATGGACAGCCTTCGGCGGCGAGCTTGGCTGCTAATTGCGTGGCCGGTACGTCCTGAATATCGAGAAACGCAACGCGCGAGCCCTGCCGGGCAAAGTGAGTGACAATGGACTCGCCGATGCCGGTGGCGCCGCCGGTGACGAGGATGACACGATTTCGCAGGCTTGGGTAGTGGGCGAAGCGATTTGTGGCTTGTTCCATTGATCGATTCTCGTTGAGCGAAGATTTGCAGGGGCTGAAGCCCGCGTTAATTCTGCGACGTTTCGGCCCGACTGAAGTCGGGCCCTGACTCATTCCCGGCGTAACGAGGTCCCTTAGTGAAGATCACGCGGAACCTCGTGGCCGCGACAGCCTTGCAGAAAATCGAAATCCGCGCCTTTGTCTGCTTGCAGCACATGCTTCACATAGAGCGCCTGATAGCCACTGGTCATTGCCGGCTTGGGGGCAACCCACTCGGCGCGGCGATGCGCGAGTTCAACCTCGTCGACTTCGAGGACGAGGGTTCGCGCTTCGACATCGAGCGCAATCCAGTCGCCCTCGCGGACCAGTGCAAGCGGGCCGCCGAGCGCAGCCTCCGGGCTTACGTGGAGCACGACGGTACCATAGGCGGTGCCGCTCATGCGCGCATCGCTGATGCGCACCATATCCGTGATGCCCTTTGCCAGCAGCTTTGGAGGCAGGCCCATGTTGCCCACTTCGGCCATCCCCGGATAGCCACGAGGCCCGCAGTTCTTGAGCACCATCACGCTGTTCTCGTCGATGGCGAGGTTGGGATCTTCGATGCGGGCTTTGTATTGCTCGATGTCTTCGAAGACGACCGCTGGGCCGCGATGCTTCATCAGATGTGGGGATGCGGCAGAGGGCTTGAGAACAGCGCCGTCGGGGCATAGATTGCCGCGAAGGACAGCGATGCCGCCGGAAGCGACCAGCGGATTGTCGTATTCACGGATGACCTCGCTATTCCAGTTCGGAGCATCCTTGACGTTCTCACCGATTGTCTTGCCATTCACGGTGAGCGCGTCTTCGTCGAGCTTGCCGTGGGCGGCCAGCTTGGCCAATACAGCGGGAAGGCCGCCGGCGTAATAGAACTCCTCCATGAGAAAGCGGCCCGAGGGTTGAATGTCGAGAATGGTGGCGACATCCCGGCCGAACCGGTCCCAATCGTCAAGGGAATGAGGCACTCCGACTCTGCCAGCAAAGGCGATCAGGTGAATGAGAGCGTTGGTCGACCCGCCGATGGCCGCATTGGCCCGAATTGCATTGCGGAAGGCAGCAGGCGTGAGGATTTTTGAAATGCGGAGATCCTCCTTCACCATCTCGACGATGCGGCGGCCTGTTTCCTGGGCCATCACCTTCCGCCTGGAGTCGACGGCAGGAATTGCGGCGTTGCCGGGAAGCGAAAGGCCCAGAGCTTCGACCATGCAGGCCATGGTGGATGCGGTGCCCATGGTCATGCAGTGGCCGGCCGAGCGGCTCATGCAGCTTTCGGCGTCCATGAACTCCTGTTCTGTCATTGTGCCGGCCTTGACTGCTTCGCTGAATCGCCAGACTACCGTTCCGGAACCGATGGCCTCGCCGCGATAACGGCCGTTCAACATCGGGCCGCCTGAGAGAACGATCGTGGGCACGTCGCAACTGGCTGCGCCCATGACCAGCGAAGGTGTCGTTTTGTCGCAGCCGCACATGAGCACAACGCCGTCTACCGGGTTGGCGCGAATCGACTCCTCAACGTCCATGCTTGCGAGGTTTCGATAGAGCATGGTGGTGGGGCGGATGAGGGTTTCGCCCAGCGACATGACCGGGAACTCGACGGGAAAGCCGCCAGCCTCCCACACCCCGTTTTTCACGCGCTGGGCCAGCTCGCGGAAGTGAGCGTTGCAGGGTGTCAGCTCCGACCACGTATTGCAAATCCCGATAACCGGGCGGCCGTCGAAAACGTCGCCGGGAAAGCCCTGGTTGCGCATCCAGCTTCGGTGGATGAACCCGTCCCTGCCCTTCAGGCCAAACCATTCCTGCGACCGAAGCTTACGCTTTTCCATCCGTCTCAACTCCCAGCGCACACAGTTCCACGCAACCCGCACATTCTAAGCGATTGCATCGAGCAGCCGCTCGCCATTCGCTCGCAAGGCAGTGTTGGTTGAGCCGAAAACCCATTGGATGGAGCCGTTGCACGGCGTTCAGGGCTCAGCGGCGCAATTGGCAGCGGAACCGATCGGCGTGGGCCTTCGCCAAATCCAATTTGGACCTTTCGCAGGGGCCCAAGATGACTATCCCGCGCTATGGGACGGCGTCTCCCTCCCGCAGGTGCATACTAATGTATAGGCCGATTTCAAGCTGAACCCTTCCCCTTGGGTTCCACGGTTACTGACCCGGCCTTACACGTGATAGGCAAACAGATAGCCCAGACCGATAGACGCCAGGCACATCGCTGGCCTTTGGCGGGCACGAGAGTTTGGCTTGGTTTCGAGCACAAAGGCCGATTCGAAATTCGAAGCCGTTGCAGAGAGAACCATCTACACAAGAAAGAGAATCACCGAGAGGGTACCATGACGGTTGCTGCGCGTTATCCAGGCATTCGAATTACGGCAAACGGAAACCAGCTTGTCTCGTACCACACGGAGACGCGCATTGCCGACGCCGGGGTGTTTTATCCCATCACTCCCTCGACCGAGGGCGGCGAGCTGTTTCAACAGGCCTATGCCGAGGGGCATCTGAACGTGTTTGGCCACAACACCATTGCCATCGAGACCGAAGGCGAGCATGCAGCTCAGGGTGGCGCCATTGCCCACTCCGTCTGCGGCAAGCGCGTGGTCAATTTCACGTCGGGCCAGGGTGTTGTCTACGGCGTGGAGCAGTATTATCACGCACCCGGCAAAGGTTCCACGATGGTGCTGGAGGTCGGCGCGCGCGCGTTGACCAAGCACGCTTTGAACGTGCATTGCGGCCATGACGACATCTATGGTGCGCTGGACACGGGCTGGATCATGATCATGGGCAAGGACGCGCAGCAGGCCGCCGACCAGTCCCTCATCCTGCGCCGCGTGACCGAGCTCTCGCTCACCCCTGGCATGAACATCATGGACGGGTTCCTGACGACGCACCTGGAGCGCACCTTCTATAAGCACGAGTCGGAACTGATTCGCGAATACCTGGGCGCGCCTGACGACATCATTGATTGCCCGACTGAAGCGCAGCGCACCCTCTTCGGACCGACCCGCCGCCGTGTTCCCAAGATGATGGATCTGACCAATCCGATCCTGCTGGGTCCTGTTCAGAATCAGGAACACTATATGCAGGGCATCGTTGCCCGCAGAAACAACTTCGCCGAACCGATACTTGAGTTTTTGGAAGCCGCTTACAAGGACTTTGGCGAGCTGACGGGCCGTCACTACGGACTCATCTCCGAGTACAAGACCGACGATACCGACACGGTTTTCGTTTCCCTTGGCTCGGCCGCAGAGAACATCGAGGCCGCGGTCGATTATTTACGCGAGACGCGCGGCGTCACAGTCGGGTCCATCCACGTCAACGTGATTCGACCCTTTCCTGAGGCCGCCATCGTTGCCGCCCTGAAGGGCAAGAAGAACGTGATCATCCTGGAGCGGACGGACGAGGCTCTCTCGCCGGACAACCCGCTCGGCAAGGACATCCGCACGGCACTCTCCAAGGCCATCGTGACCGAGGGCCGTCCCGCCCAGGAAGGTCTCCCGGCGCTCTCGCTGAGCGAAGTGCCCAAGATTTTCTCCGGCACCTATGGGCTGGGCTCGCGCGACTTCCGCCCCGAGCATGTGATCGGGGCATACGAGTTCGCAACGGGCAACCGCGCCCGCCAGGACGGCAAGACGGCGGCAGATGGCGCCACGTTTATGGTGCTCGGCATCGATCATCCCTACGCAGTGGTCGGCGATGAAACCCCGTCGCTGCTCCCTGAAGGCGCAGTTGCCGTTCGCTTGCACTCCATCGGCGGCTGGGGCGCCATCACCACCGGCAAAAACCTTGGCGCGATCATCGGTGACCTGAACGACCTGCTCTATGAGCGTGACGGCCTGGTCGACGACTTCGGGAATCCCAAGGAAGTGATCCACGTCAGCGCCAACCCAAAGTACGGCTCAGAGAAGAAGGGCTCGCCCACCAGCTACTTCATGGTCGCCGCCAAGGAGCGCATCCGCGTCAACTGCGACCTGCGCCATGTGACCACGGTTCTCTGCTGCGACCCCAAGGCCTTTACCCACCTCAACCCGCTCGACGGCATGGCGCCCGGCGGCAGCCTGGTATGGGAGTCGGACGAAGAAGGCGAACAGGCCTGGGAGCGGCTCCCCCAGTGGGCCCGCAAACAGATCATCGATAACAACATCCGCGTCTTCACCCTGCCCGGGTTCAACATCGCCAAGAAGGCCACCGACCGTGGCGACCTGCAACTGCGCATGCAGGGCAACGCCTTCCTCGGTGCGTTCTTTGCTGTCAGCAGCCTGCTGAACGAGTTCGGCATTACGCAGGAACAGTACCGCGAAGTCGTCCACAAACAGTACGTGAAGAAGTTCGGCAAGCTCGGCGACGCCGTTGTCCAGTCGAACATGGAAGTGATGATGCAGGGCTTCAGCCAGGTGAAGGAGATCAAGATCGGCGCACTCGCCGCCGCCGACCGGTCGAGCCTGCGCGGCCAGGCCCTGCTGCCTATCCTTGAGCTCGCCACGGCGGGCGGATCCTGCGGTACAGGTTGCCGTTCCACACCCACCCCTGCCGGTCAGGGCCCCCGGACTCCCATCAGCCGCGTTGCGGAGTTTGACGCACAATTCCGCTCGACCTACGGCTATAACCAGCCGGCCACGCCGCTGTCTGCCATGGGCGTAATTGCCGCGGCCACGGGCGATACGGCCTCAAAGTACGTGGCCCGGCGCGAAACACCGCTCTACATTCCCGAGAACTGCACGCAATGCATGGAGTGCATCAGCGTGTGCCCGGACACCGCGCTGCCCAACACTTCGCAGGACCTCAGTACGCTGCTGACGACGGCGGTTTCGTATTACGTGGCCAACGCCGAAGACCGCGCCAAGCTCATGCGCGCTCTGCCGGCCATCGAGAAGGCTGCACGCGCCCGCATGGTTGCTGAATTCAAGACCGGCACGCCGGCGCAGACCATCCTTCGCGAAGTCACCGATGAACTCGCAGCGACGGAGTCTGCCGGCTTCTCGCAGCAGTCGAAGCAGCAGTTCTTTGACATCATTGCCAAGGTTCCGATGGCCTACCAGAAGGTGAACGCGATCTTCTCGTCGCCGGAGCGTAAGACTCCCGGCTCAGGCGGCATCTTCTCGATCTTCGTCAGCGATCTGTGCAAGGGTTGCGCGGCCTGCGTGACCGCCTGCGGCGATCACGAGGCTCTCAAGATGGTGCAGGAGACTGAAGAAGTCAACGCCGAGCACGAAACCGGCACTGGATTCCTCGATCTGCTGCCCGATACATCGCAGAAGTACCTTGGACTCTTCAACGCCGCCAACCCGGCTGACTCAAAGACCGCAACGCTGCGCAACATGCTGATGGTTCGCACCAACTACGACGCCCTTGTAGCAGGGGACGGCGCCTGCGCCGGCTGCGGTGAAAAGTCGGTGCTCCGCTCGATTGCCGCGGTAACCGAGGCCTATATGCGCCCCGTCTACCACGCCAAGAGCGATCGGTTTGTGCAAAAAGCCGGTGAGCTGGAGAAGAACGGCGTTGCAAGGCTTGCCAAGCTCCAGGCCACCAGCCCCGCCGAATACGCCCTTCTCCGTCAGGCCATTGCACATCTCATTCTCGGTCTCGGCGGTGAGGACGAAGAAGACACCCGCGCGCGCATTGCAGCCTATGAAGCTGCCAACGGTTTGCTGACCGACGCACAATTGATCGAAGCCATCGCCGCTGTGTTGCTCACCGAGGCCTTCAACCACAAGTCGCTTCAGCCAATCGACGGCCGACTGGCAAACGGAATGAGTGTGATGGCCATGGCCGCGCACACCGGCTGCAACACCGTGTACGGATCGACCGCTCCGAACAACCCGCATCCTTATCCGTGGATGAACTCGCTCTTCCAGGACGGCGTCACCGTCGGCTGGCTGATGGGCGAGAGCTTCATCGTGGACCACGCCCGGCGGTCCGTCCTGCCCGAGCGTCTTGCAGACATCATCCTGACGCGAGAAGCCAGTTCCCAAGCCGACGGAGCGTCTTCAGATGGGGGCAGCTCCGACGTGATCGATGCAGAGGAGTACTACCACCTGACGCACTTCACCGATGCGTTGATGACCGACCAGGAAGTCGTGGAACTGCCCAAGGTCTGGGTAGTGGGCGGCGACGGCGGCATGGGCGACATTGGCTACCAGAACATGTCGAAGGTCATTCTGCAGAACCGGCCCAACGTGAAGACCCTCATGCTCGATACGCAGGTCTACTCGAACACCGGCGGCCAGAACAGCGACTCAACCCCGATGCTGGGCGGCGGCGACATGAATACTTTCGGCGCAGCCACGCAGGGCAAGAACACTGAGAAGAAGACTGTGGCGGAGACCTTCCTCGCCGGTCACGGCTCGCCCTTTGTTGCGCAGGTTTCGATGGCCAACGCACCGAAGCTCTACCGGGCCATTCTGGATGGGTTGGAGTACCGCGGGACGATGTTCCTGCAGGCCTTTACCACTTGCCAGCCAGAGCACGGCGTGGCCGACGACATGGCGCTGCACCAGGCGCAGCGCGTTCGCGATTCGCGCGGCGTGCCGGAGTTCGTCTTCAATCCAAGGCTCGGCGAAACCTACCAGGAAGCGCTCGACATCAAGGGCAATCCGTCGATCGATCTGGATTGGTACGAGACCAAGTCGAAGACGAGCGGCGAAATCACCCGGTACACCGTAGCCCACTGGTGCACGACGGAAGCCCGCTTCCGGAATCACCTGAAGAAGATCAAGCCGGAAGCGGCGGCGAAGCTCGTTCACCTGGACAACATGCTGGTGCGCATCACGCAGCAGGACGTGGTCTATCGGCGCTACCTCACCCCCGGCCATCGCGCCTTTATCCCCGACTTTGGCGTGTATATCACCTGGGAAGAGAACGGCAAGATCGAGTATCGCGCGCTCTCGCGGCAGCTGGTGATGTTCTGCGTAGAACGCCGCAAGGCCTGGCGCATGCTGCAGTCGAAGGCCGGGATCGTGAACAAGGAATACGCCGCGCAGAAGGCGATTCTGGCAGACGTCGATGCAGGAAAGATTCCGATGGAAGAGTTCCTGGCGAATGCGCGCGAGATCCTGAACGAGAGGGTTGGCGGCGGGGTGCTGGCGAAGGCGTAACAATCCAACCCATGTCAAGAACGCGACGGGCGGCCCTCATCGGCCGCTCGTCTCGCTTGAAGCACTTGAGCTCCGGGCCCGGATGGCAACCCTTTCCTATTTCGGCGGTCCTGGGCAGACTCTTGATAGACTCTGTCAAAGGAAAAACCATGAACGCTTTGCGTTTGCCCCTGGCAGCTCTCTGCATCGCCTTTCTCCGACTTGTTCCAACTTCAGCTTTGGCTCAGACTCAGGAACTCCCCTCGGATACATATGAGGTTGGAGGTGCCCAAATTGTCGTCCCGGCTCCCTGGAAGGGGATGGTCGAGATGGGGATTGAAAAGCGCCATTTCATGGACCAATTCGTTCCGCCATCGAACCGCCTTATCGCGGGGTACGTTTCGATTGACGAGTTGCCAGCAATTCGGGCCGGAGACGTGAAGGCTCCCGCGCGGATTGCGATTGTCGCAACCTCACGGCAATTCGAGTCCCTCAGCATCAGCGAAGCCGATTTCAAGCAGATAATCGAGAGTGCGGGGAAGAACTTCGATACAACGGTTAGCGGCTACGCAAAGGACAATGAGGAGCAGTTCAATCGAAGAATCGAAGCTTTGCACCTTGATTCGCCGCAGGTGAGTTTTGCGGAACCGATTTCTCTCGGCTGCCTCTTTTCAACGCCTGACTCGGCTGCATTTGGGACTATTCTCCACGCCTCGAAGGTTGGAAGTTCCGCCAAGCCGAGCGGTCCATCGACCTTGACGAAAGCGGTGAGCGTCATTTACGTCCGGGTCAAGAAGCACATCCTTTTTATGTATATCTACGCCGACTACAAGGATAAGGACACGGCGATATGGTTGCGGACGGCCGGCGAGAGTTGGGCGACCGCAGTCTTGAATGCAAACAAGGAATGAGCATCGCTGTGGCCAGCTGGGTTCGTTTTCAAGGGTAGAGCGCGAAAAATGTGGAGCATTCAAGAAGACTTCCGGTCCAACGCAAGATTCAGGTCGTTGGGGCGTAGCTTCCGGAGCGTCATCTTTGACTCCAGGCGAGGCGTTCCCCGATCCATAAGCACAAGGCAAGGTGAATCCGTCCAAACTTCCTCTGCGCCGAGCGATTCGTGTCACAAAACGGGTTTTTCTCCCACTGAGGGTACAGAGAATATCGCTCTGTTCGCTCGAAGTCCCCGGCGCAAGCTGGACGGGAAGCGGAACGGG
>CAYWSR010000169.1:0-10111 GCA_964460385.1 uncultured Occallatibacter sp.
CTCGATGGTGTCGTAGGTATCGGAAGCGTCGTCCACGTCCTGCGGGGATTTCTTTTCGTCGATGTGGGGGCGCATCTCGACGAATTCGCCTTCGCTCATCCAGCGGCCGCGCACATCCTGGTAGACGAAGATGTAGCCGCTGTTTTGGAACTCGGGCGAAGGGCCAAGCGAGCGCGGGTAGCGGTCTTCGCCGTACGGGCCGACGTTGTATGGGGTGCGGTCCATCAAAAAGGGGAACGGGCCGGCGGTGGCATCCTTGGGGACGTAGACAGCGGTGAAGAGGCGCTTGCCGTCGCGCATGGGAATGCGGAATTCGTACTTGGTATAGTGTGCGCGCACTGCGTCTTCCGGCGGAGGAGCTGGCGCGGCAGGTGGTGCCTGTGCTGCTGCTTGGAGTGGAGCGGCGAAGGTGGTGAGGAAGAGGGCGAGCACAGCTACCGGGGTGCAAAGACGCATGATCTTGTACGGCCTCCTGTTTAGACCAGATTAGATGATCGAAGCTGACTTTGCTGCGCCGGTGGACGGGCCGGATCAATAGTCCATCCTGATGGCTCTCTTAGGCTGCATGTGTTAAACCAGAGAAACAGGGTTGGATCGAGACGGGTGCAGACTGTGGGCGGAGTTTGGCAAGCCCTTCCAACAGCAACCCGCTCGCGGCCGAGGCCTTGAAATCCAGATAAGGGAAGCCGCAGGCACGCATGAGCGCTGGACCCACCGAGGAACTGGAGACTCTCTTCGGAGACTATCCGCTGGACAATGCATTCGATGAGATGCGCGAGTCCACCGGCGAGGTGCGTCCGCACTATCGGGCGCTGGCCGAGGCTCTGGCCAGGCTGCCGCAGGAAGAGCTGCAACGGCGCAAGCAGTCGGCCGATCTCTCGTTTCTCACCCAGGGCATCACCTTTACGGTGTACGGGCGCGACGAGGGCACGGAGCGGATATTCCCCTATGACCTGCTGCCACGGCTGGTAACGGCGGCCGAGTGGGACCGCATCGAGCGCGGGCTCACGCAGCGCATCATGGCGTTGAACCAGTTTCTCAAGGACGTCTACTCCGACGCCAAGATCCTGAGCGACAAGGTTGTGCCGCGCGACCTGGTTTACAGTTGCAAGCACTACCGTCGCCAGATGCGCGGCTTGCAGGTGCCGCGCAACGTCTACATTGCCGTGGTGGGCAGCGACCTGCTGCGCGTGGGCGAGGGCGAGTACGTGGTGCTCGAGGACAACCTGCGCGTGCCGTCGGGCGTGAGCTACATGCTTACCAACCGCCGAGTGATGAAGCGGACGTTTCCGCAACTGTTCCACAGCTACGGTGTACGGCCGATCGAGCACTATCCGCAGCTGCTCCTGGCGACGCTGCGCTCGCTGGCGCCGGAGGGACGGCCCGAGCCGAACATCGTGTTGCTGACGCCGGGCGTATTCAACTCGGCGTACTTCGAGCACACCTATCTAGCGCGGCAGATGGGCATCGACCTGGTGGAAGGCCGCGACCTGGTGACCCACGACAACGTGGTCTACATGCGCACCACCGATGGACTGCGGCGTGTGGACGTGATCTATCGTCGCGTGGACGACGACTTCAGCGATCCACTGATCTTTCGCGCGGATTCGGCGCTGGGATGCGCGGGCCTGTTCAATGCGTATCGCGCCGGCAACGTGACCGTGACGAATGCCTTTGGGACAGGACTCGCGGATGACAAGGCGGTTTATGCCTATGTGCCGAAGATCATCAAGTATTACCTGGATGAGGATCCCATCCTGCCCAACGTGGAGACCTATCTGCTGAGCGAAGAGAAGGAGCGGCAGCACGTGCTGGCCAACCTCGACAAGCTCGTTGTGAAGGCGGTGGGCGAGAGCGGCGGCTATGGGATGCTGATCGGGCCGAAGTCGACGGCGCGCCAGCGCGAGGAGTTCGCGCGGCAGATCGAGGCAAATCCGCGCAACTACATCGCGCAGCCGACTCTGGATTTTTCTCGAGCGCCGTGCCTGATCGGCAATCATCTTGAGCCGCGCCATGTGGACCTGCGGCCGTATGTCCTGTTCGGTGACAAGGTGAACATTGTGCCGGGCGGACTGACGCGGGTGGCGCTGGAGAAGGGTTCACTGGTGGTGAACTCCTCGCAAGGCGGCGGCAGCAAAGATACGTGGGTGCTGGAGAACTGACTCAGGTTCTACTTTAGAAGGCAGGACGATGTTATCCCGTGTTGCTGACAGTTTGTACTGGATGAGCCGTTACCTTGAGCGCGCCGAGAATACCGTGCGCCAGCTCGACGTAACGATGGGCCTGATGCTGGAAACGGGCAGCTCTCCGCTGGAAGAGCGGTGGCAGCGGCTGATGTCGGCACTGGGCCGGCCGGAAGACATGGAGTGGAATGGCGATTTGGATGCGATGGCGCGAGAGCTGGTATTTGATAGCCTGAACCCGCTCTCAGTGACCTTCGCGGTCAATGGGGCCCGGGAAAACGCGCGGCAGGTGCGCGAAGAGATTTCGAGCGAGCAATGGCAGCGGCTGAACCGGCTCTTCCATCAAATGCACTCACCGCATGCGCAGGCGCAGTTCCGCACGAGCATCAACGACGCGCTGGCCTCGATCATCGATGGCATTCACCTGTTCAAAGGCGTGAGCGACACAACCATGATTCACGGGCAGGGATGGCAGTTCATCCGGCTGGGACGCTACCTGGAGCGAGCCTACGCGACAGCGACGCTGCTGGAGGTCTACCAGCCCCATCTGCTGCAGGAGCACGAGCGCGATCACTCCGGCTACCAGTATCTTGAGATGGTGGGACTGCTGCGTCGTTGCACGTCGTTCGAGGCCTACTGCCAGGTTTATACCGCGGATGTTTCGCCGGACCGCATCCTGGAGTTCCTGTTGCTGAACGAGGACTTTCCGCACGCAATCCGCTACACGGTGGACGGCATGCGCGATGCGGTGAGCGCGATTCAGCGGACCGGCGGGCGCCGGGCTTCTGACGAGCTGATCGCGGTGATTGGAAGGCTGCAGGCGAGCCTCGGGTACACAACGATAAGCGAGATTCTGGCCGGCGACACGGCCGCGTTTCTGCACAAGATCCGCGAGGAATGCACGCGGATTCACGATCTTATCTACCGCTACTATGTGCAGTATTCCATCCAGTCGGCGCTGGCCGTTTAGGGGGCGAAGATGAATTACTTCTCGATCAGGCACCTGACGCGCTTCCGCTACTCCAGCCCAATCAGCGAGAGCATCATGGAGGCGCGGATGAACCCCCGCTCCGACACGCACCAGCACTGCCTGGCGTTTTCGCTGTCGGTGAGCCCCCGCTGCCGCGTCTTCAGCTATCGCGATCACCTGGGCAACAACGTGCACCACTTCGACATTCCCGGCGAGCACAATCAGTTGGTCATCGTGGGCGAGGCAGTGGTGGAAGCGCAGGTGCTGCCGGAGGTGCCGGCTTTTCTGGCGCCCGACGCTTGGGATGCGCTCGACAAAATGGTGGAGCAGGGCGACTACTGGGAGATGATGCTGCCGAGCACCTTTGCCGTGGAGACACCGGCACTGATTCAGCTGGCCAAACAGATGGGCGTGGTGCGGCGCGACGATCCGCTGATGCTGGTGCAGGAGCTGAATCAAAAGCTGTATGACTACTTCGATTACGAACCGCGCTCGACGCGCGTCGATTCGCCGATCGATGAGGCGATCCTGAGCGGCAAGGGCGTGTGTCAGGACTTCGCGCACACCATGATTGCGCTGCTGCGGCATGTGAGGATTCCGGCGCGGTATGTATCGGGATATCTCTACCGCAGCCGCGAAGACCACGACCGCTCGACGCCGGACGCGACGCACGCGTGGGTGGATGTGCTGCTGCCGCATCTGGGGTGGGTCGGCTTTGATCCGACCAACAACTTGATCGCGCATCACCGCCACATTCGTACTGCGGTGGGGCGTGATTACGCCGACGTTCCGCCAACGCATGGGATATTTCGCGGCAAGACCGCAAGCGAGCTCTATGTAGCCGTGCACGTGGAGGCCAGCGCGGAGCCTCCGGCCCTCGACCGCAAGATGCCGATACCGGAAGATTGGAGCGTGCTGGTGGAAAGGGCGCAGCAGCCTCCGGAGCCCGTGCTGCCCTTCATGGATCTGCAGCAGATGCAGCAACAGCAGTAAGGCAGTGATTAGTGGTTAGCGACTGGATGCAGCCTATTTGGCGGCGGGCGACTGATTGGCAGCGCTCACGGGAGCTTGATCGGCACCGAGCGCTTTGAGGCGGTTCTGGGCGAGGCGATAGCTTGAGGTGGGAATCTCCATCAAATTCTTGGGCTTCCTGAGCTTGCGGTAATCGGCAATCGCGATGTCGCGCTCGCCGTACTGCTCGGCGATGCTGCCAAGCGCATACCAGTAATCGTCGGTGGGCTCGTCGAGGTTGAGGTCATCCATGCTGCGGAGTAGAACCTCGTGTGCTTCTTTGGCTTTGCCGGCGGCGGCGTAGTCGCATGCCAGCGTGTGCAGGATGTGAGGGTTGTCGGTGGAGAGCTGGGTGGCCTTGATGGCGGCGGCGATTTCTTGGTTGCCAACCTTTCCGCCAAAGAGCGCAAACCAGGCGATCTCGTTTTCGATCTCGGCGTTGTCCTTGCCGAGATCGATGAGCTTGTGTGCCCATGCGATCGATGCGGGGATGTTGCCGCGGTTGGCCTCGACGAGCATCTTCATGCGCAAGGCGTCGGGGTCGCCATCAAGGAGTTTCAGGCGCTCGTCAGACAGCGCGATGGCATCGTCAAAGCGATCGAGACCCATGAGGGCATCTGCAGTATCAAAGAATGCGGTCCTCGATTCGGGTTCCTGCTTGAGAAGCTCGGAGGAGACCTCGAATTGCCGCTGCAGGTTTTCGACGTTGGCGTAACCGCGCGAGAGGGCGAGCAGGATGTTGGTCTTCTCGTGGTCGGAGGTTGCGGTCTTGAGCGCGTCTTCAAAGATCTGAATGCCCTGGGGAGCGGTGGGCTTGTAGCCGACGAGGATGGATGCGCCGGCCAAGGTGATTTTGCGCAGATCGGCTGCCTGTCCCTTGGTCCAGTAGCGCGGGAAGCCGGGTCCGCCGAAGGGGTCGTCGCCGCCTTCCATGTGGGTATCCTCGCGGAGCCAGTCCAGCAGAGCCTTTGCGCCTTTAAGGTCGCCGGTCTTGGCGCGGTCGACGATTTCAAGGCCGATGGCGTTGGGCTTTTCTTCGGAATCGAGCAATTTGTACTGACCATCTTCCTTAACCACGAAGAAGGTGATGCTGGGACCACCGGGAATCTGGACCTTCTCCCTGTAGCCGATATCGTCGTTGCCTTCGCCCTTGGGATCGAAGGCTTCAAGGAAGATGTCGGTGGTGACGTCAAGAGACGAGTTGCCGCGGGCGAGCTGGCTGTTGATCTGCTTGCCGGTTTCGAGCGCTTTCTTCCTCTCGTCGTCGTCCTGAATCTTCCAGATGACGAGTGCGTTGCGGCTGGAGATGGATTTGATCTGGTCCTCGGTGACGTTCGGATCCATGCCCATCAGGAAGGCGCGTTTGACCCGGTCAATGGGGGTGTTTGCAAACTTGACGTCCTCATGATGCTGAGCGGAACGGAGCATGGTGGCAAGGCCGATGGTCTGGGCAGCGTTGTCGCCCGATGCGCCGGCCTGGAGCAGGTCGGCGGCCAGCTGGTATTGGCGGGTATTCATGAGCATATCGCCGGCGGTGCGCGCGCTCTCCTTGAAGGAGGCGTCGTCGCTGGAACGCTTGTTGGCCTCGTCGAGCCCGGCCTTGCTGCCATGGAGGGCGGCCTCACTTGCGGCGATGAGCGCTGTGGGCTGAGGGTTGAGGGTCTGTGCGGCTTCAATCGCGCCGGCGGGGTCGCCGCCATAGAAGAGAGCGAAGGCGAGGTTGTTCTTGAGATCGAGGTCGGAGAGCTTGTCCTGGCCGAGCTTGCGGTATACCTCGATGGCCTCCTTCATTTTGGAGAAGCGGCTGTAGCGGCGGCCGGAGGGGTCATATTCTAGGAGGATGGCGAGGTTGGCAGCGGCAGCGTGGTCATTGGGATCGAGCTGAGCGGCGGCACGAAAGGCTGCCTCCGCGCCTTCAAGGTCGCTGCCGGGGCGGAGGACTCGGCCGACCAGGTCGTGCTTGAGAATATCGGCGAGGACCTTTTCGGCGAGAGCGGAACTGGGATCCAGCTTGACGGCCTGGCGGGCTTCCTCCCGGGCTGCTTCGCCCATGCCTGCGCCGAGGAGCACTTGGGCGACTTGGAGGTGATGGACGGCCTCTTTGGGATGCAGGGCGATGAGGCTGCGATAGGAGGCAAGGGCTTCGCGGACCTTGCCATCGCGCAGAAGGGCCTCAGCCGCAGGCTCGAAGTTGATGAGGATTGCGGACCCGTTGCTAAGGTCGGCGACCTTGTTGCGCAGTTCGGTGGCCTCAGCCACGGTGTAGCGGCGCTTGACGGAGTCAAAGGAGAGATGCGCGAGGACCACGCCGTCTTTGCCGGTGCTGAACTCCTCAGTAAGGACGGCAGGGCCGATAGAGAGCTTTTGGTTGTGGGGGAGTTCCTTGGGGACGAAGCCCGCGGGAGGTATGACGCGGTAGCGCCACTCAGCGGCAAAAGGCTCGGCGAGATACCAGTCTGCGGTGCGGGGAGGTTTTGGCGGATCGTTGGGATGAGCCTTCTTGCGTTCTTCCTCGGTCTCCTCCTTGCGGCGGAGATCGTCGGGGAGGCGCATGAACAGCGAGTCGAGGCGAATGGCGGCCTGTGCGCCATCCAGGCCTGTGTAGCCGCGCCGGACCTTGTCGGCGGCGAGGTCGAGTTCAAACTGGCGGCTGAGATCGGCGGGATCGGTGCGGTCGACGCTGGCAAGACTCTCCGCGACATACTGGGTCTTGACGTAGCCGATCAGGCCTTCGCGCACGTCTTTGTCGGGCTTGTCAGCGTAGTAAGACCGATAGCGGGACTCAAAGACGCCGGCAGGCTGGGTCTTCTCCACGATGGAAGCAGGACCGTTCTCGTTGAGCGTGAGGTCGCGGAACTCGAGAACTGTATTGTCTGCGGAAGTGGATTCCGGAGTTATCACGAGAGCCCTGGTCTCGCTGCGGGCGATTAGGGCGAGCCGGCCCTGATCGTCGATGGGGATCTGTCCAAGACGGGCGTAGCGGTCCGTGGCGTCGATCCAGAGTGTGGGGTTGGCGGGGGTGTTTGCGCCAGGCACGTAGACGATGGCGTGATCGAAGAGGCCCATGCCAGGTAGCTCGGCAGGAACATCCATGCGCGAGCCGGCGTTGAGGAGTGCGACGTAAGAGGGGATGCCGGCGGCGCGCAGCATGGTGACGAGCAATGTGGCCTTGTCCTTGCAGTCGCCGTACCGCTTGCTGAGGACCTCGGCCGGCTCGTGCGGAATGATGGCGGCTTCGCCGAATTCGATGCCTGTGTAGCGCACCTCGCGATCGAGAAAGTCGAGGATGGCTGTTTCTTTTTCGAGGATGGAGGACTTGCTCTGAATGAGCGGATCGACGATGGCTTTTACCGCGGCAGGATCGGCCTTGCTGTCCACGATCCTGGAATACTCAGCGGCCATTGCCTGCCAGGAAGCACCGCTCGAGAAGCGGACCTCAGGGTATCGGGCAAAGTCCGGCGGCAGGTTGGGATCGCGCGTCTCGATGCCTTCGAGGCGAGGAACGTCGAAAGTGAGGGTGACGCGCCCGTTGAACTCGGCACGAACCGGCTTCATATCGCCGAGCAGAAGGGTACCGGTGCGGAGGGGCAGGGATGCGGGAGCGTCGAGCACCAGACGGCTGTGCTGGACCGGGCCGCGCTCCAGGCCGAAGGTGATCTGGCTGACCTGGCCCTGGGAGAAGAGGGGCTCGGTTTCGCGCGTGATGTATTCCTCTTCAACCACCACGCCGGCAGCGATGGCGGGGAAGGGCACATCCAGGCGCTTGCCGTCGCTGTAAGATTTGTAATCGCCGCCACGGGCAGGAGCTTCGGTGATGGACTTGGGATCGAGGGGGTGCTCGACAAAATCGGGAGTGATGACGCGTACGCGAATCTCAGGGCGCGCCTCATGCCAGGGCTCCCAGCCGACAGAGAGTTGATCCCAGCCTCCAGCGCCCTTCTCGGTGAGGATCTTGTAGATGAAATGGGCAACGTGGACGATGCGGCCCTGCTCGTCGAAGGTGAACGACTGGTCCTCGTCGAGGAGGGCGGCGTTGGTGCCATCGGGAGCGGCAACGGCGGAAGCAGCCTGATAGAGGGCCTTTGGATCGATAGAGAAATGGGGCGCGACCCAGGGTTCGGCGGTCTGCTGCGCTTTGAGGGACGAGGGCGAAGTGAAGAGGATGAGAAAAAAGGCAAGAGGACTGACGGTCCGAAACCGAATCTGAGCCACGGGAATCCTTATTGAGCGAGGGTGACACCAAGGTAAACCTGCAGGGGGGGATGCGCAAGCGGGAGCGCCAGTACAGGCGTCCGCGCTGAAGGCCATGGGCCGACGGGCAATCCGGGAAGCGTCGGCGACCTGCCGGGGCTGGTCGGGCGTGACGGGGCGAATGAGCGAGGGCGCCCCTCCTTTGGGCTTTGACGGCCTTCTGGGAAACCCGGGAGCGTTCCGTCTGTCCCCGGGGTTTTCCGCTTGATGCAGGCATACAGTTTTACTGGCGCTGTAATCGCGGGTCGGCTGTACTCATAAGTAGATGAAACATATATGGGTTAAGTGCTTTTTACAGTTGTACAGGCGAAAAATGGGCTGCGCATGTTTTGAGTCAAGGGGCGGAAGAATCGCGGGGCGTGGCGGCTGGAAGTTCTTTGGCCGCAAGAGGTTGCGGCGAATTCGGGGCCTGTGGAGCTTGCGTTCCGTCGGGCGCAAAAGACGACCTGGAAGTGGACGTTTGCTGTTTGACTTCTCCGACTGACGACTTAGAGGTGGATGAATCGCGCTTGACTCCACCGACTGGATAGCGCGTTCTTTCCAGGGCATCCGGCAGCCTCTGGAGGAGGTAGGCGACCACGCCGGACACGGTGGTGTCGTATTTGGCGGCAAGCTGCCTGGTCTGGTGGTAGAGCTCGGGGCTGACGCATACGTTGATGTTGCGAACGGTTCTCATGGAGGTACTCCGGCGGTAGTTGTCAGTTGTCAGTTCTCAGTTGTCAGTGTGAAAGAGCAGGGATTCCGGGCTGCTTGGCATTCATGGGCAGATTATGCGCCGGGAGGGCGTAATTATGCGCAAAGAGGGCAGTGAAAAAGTGAAAGGGTGAAGGGGTGACGATCTGCGGGGGCGGGGTCGGGTCCAGGGTCTGGGGTCTAGGGTCTAGGAAACCGGGAGGCCGAGGGGTGATCGGTCGTGAATTCGGGCGATGGCGGGTTGGCGTGGGGCGAGGGGGTTGCCGGTGGTTCGCGGGGCCGGTTCTCCGATTCCCGCCCTAGCAAGCTAGGACGGGGCACCCTCATTCTGGTTAGGATGGGCCACCCGCCAGTGAAATAGTGAAATAGTGAAAAAGTGAAGTAGTGAAGTAGTGAAATAGTGAAAAAGTGAAGGAGTGAAAATCGGCTGTTTTTAGCCGGAAAGTGGCTGTTTTTGGCTAAAAAAGGACGGTTTTTGGCTGGGAAATGGGATTTTCCTGGCCGGTTTTGGGCCCTCTTTTTCCTTTAACTCCTTTGTTATGAGCAGAAAAGTGGATTCCCACAGGGGAGGGGGAGAGGGTGTGTTTTCTTGTCTAAGTTCTATCAAATGAATAAGTTAAGTGCGAAAAAAGCGTGGAAATTGCGCATATCGAGAGTTCGCGGACAAGGGGCAAAAGGGATGAACGGAGCAAGGGGGACGAAGCCGAGAGTGACCAAGCCGGGTGGCGAATTCGCGTGCATGAAAATAGTGTGCGCCAATCGGTGGAAATAATGCGCAAGGGGACCTGAAACTGACGGCAAATTGCAGTTTCCGGGGTGAATTGAGGGGGAATTTGGGATGGATAATCTGACCAACAGGGGATCAAAAGGGCTTTTAGATGACTGCCTAGACGCTCATTTATTTGGTACAGTGATCAGTGGTCAGTGATCAGTGGTCAGTAATCGGGGAGTGGGGCGAGAGGACAAAACCAAGGCTGAACCGGCGGGCGATGTGAGGAGAAAT
>CAYWSR010000170.1:0-9771 GCA_964460385.1 uncultured Occallatibacter sp.
TGCCGCGGGCGTGGCGGATGAGCTCGGTCTGACGAGTGACGGCGGCCGAGGAGGCAAAACGTTTGTAGCGGAGGCTGTGTGCGGCGTCGATGGGCTTCTTGTAGAGCTTGGCGAGAAGGATATGGGCGATGGCGTGGAGGACGGACTCAGGCGCGCCCTCGAGCAGGTCGGAGAGGCTGACGTGGATGTGGGCTTCGCGAAGGCGGATGGTGGTGTTGAGCGAGGTGAAGCGGCGGAAACGGATGGTGATGGGCGGCATGGGAGCGCGAGGCCGAAGCGCGCGATATTCGAGCTGAAAGATGGGGACGAAATCGAGGGGCACAACGACAGCTTACAGTTGTCAGTTATCAGTTGTCAGTTGCCGGGTAGCGGGGAACCGGGAGTTGGGACGCGGGAAGAGGGAGCATCGGCCTTGCTTTCCGACCTGGTGGCCCTTGGAGCGGAACCCTCATGTCTGGAAATGGTTAGAGCATGAATTCCGCGTCCCGCGGCTTGGCAAGCTTGCTCAAAAGTGCCCAGCTATTGCGACTAAAGATGCAGAGGCGGGTGATGTTGTGTCTTGAAGCATGGGGTAAGATTTCTTCACGCTCAACGGCAGAGGTTCCGGGGATGCTGAAACTGAAAACACATGCAGAGAGGCCGCCGGAGGTGATATCGGCTGAAGACGCCTCTGCGCATCTATTCGCTTTGATCGAGAGCACGCAGGATCTCGTCTGGTCAGTGGATCTCGAATACAGGCTGCTCACATTCAATAAGTCTCTGGCTGACTGCTTGTTGCGGAGCTATGGAATTCTGGCGTCCGCTGGATCGAGCGTTCACGATTGGTTGCCGCCGGAGATCGGGGCGCAATGGCGCTCGAGATACGCGCGAGCCCTGGCGGAAGGCCCCTACCGCGAGGATTATCAACTGCCCGATGGCCGCTGGTTGGGGCTTTCTCTGAATCCAATCCTTCACGCCGGCCAAAAGGTCGGCATCTCTGTCTTTGGCAAAGATATAACGGAGCGCAGACAGGCTCTGGATGCGATTCGAGAAAGGGAGGCGCGTCTCAGAGAGGCCGAAATCCTAGCGCAGGCCGGCAGTTCGAGCTGGGACGTTATTTCAGATACAACAACGTGGTCCGAAGGTCTTTATCGCATTGCGGGCTGGGATCCCACCACCAAGGCACCAAATAGGGCTGGCCGCGCCAAGCTTTACACCCCGGAAAGTTACGCCCGGCTCGATGCAGTTGTACAGAGCGCCTTGGTGACAGGCGGAGTTTTTGACCTCGAGTTGCAGATTGCCCGTCCAGATGGCACGCTCCGCTGGGTCCAGACCCGGGGCGTTGCCGTTCGAAATGAACTTGGCCAGGTACATAGGTTTTCAGGCACGTTGCAGGACATCACAGACCGGAAGCAGGCGGAGGTGAAGCTCCGCGACAGCGAGGAGCGCTTTCGCGCGACCTTCGAGCAGGCAGCCATCGGGATTGTTCATGTCTCATTTGAAGGGGAAATCCTGGGTTGCAATCAACGCTACGCGGAAATCCGTGGTTATTCCGTCGAGGAAATGCGTGGCATGAAAGTCCAGGAGCTTACGCCGTCTTCGCACGTTCCGCAAAGCGACCAGGTTCTTCAGGAATTGGCCGAAGGGGACTTCGGCGAAACCGGCTGGGAGAAGCCGTGCATCCGCAAGGACGGAAGCCTCGCCTGGGTGCGGCTCACATCTTCGGTTCAACGGAATGGTGAGGGAAAGCCCCTGCACATCATCACCTTCGTAGAAGACATCACGGCGCGCAAGGAAGCGGAGGAGAAACTGGCTGCGGCAACAAAGGAACTTCAGGCGAATGAGATTCGCTATCGGACGGTATTTCAAACCAGTGCCGACTCACTCAATATCAGCAGATTGAGCGATGGGAAGCTGATTGATGTAAACAAGGCATTTCTCGATGGGTCCGGGTATGAACGGGATGAAGTAATTGGACGGACCACGGTGGAATTGGGTCTGTGGGCAAACCCGCAAGATCGACAGATCGTGGTTGATGAGTTACGCCAGAATTCATCAGCCCGCGACCTCGAAATCCTGTTCAGGAGGAAGTCTGGAGAAACATTCTGGGGGCTGATGTCGATATCGGTGATTGAGATCGACGGGGTCAAGTGCGTCATGGCGGCAACCAGGAATATAACGGACATGAAACAAGCGGTAAGGACGATCAGAGATCTCTCGTTCTACGATTCGCTCACACATCTTCCGAACCGGCGCTCGCTGGTGGCAATGCTGGAGCGAACCCAGGTTGGCAATAAGCGTAACCGGGCCCTCCTGTTTGTAGATCTGGATAACTTCAAATCGGTGAACGATGCTTTTGGACACGAAGCCGGGGATCTGCTGCTGCAGGAGGCTGCTCAACGAATAAGTGAATGCGTGCTGGGGGTAGGCACTGTGGCGCGAGTCGGGGGAGATGAATTCGCGGTCGTTCTTGAGAATCTGAGCGATGTGCGGGAGCAGGCCGGCGAACAAGCCAAATCGATCGGCAAGAGGCTTCAAGAGGCAGGCAATCTTCCGTATCTGCTTTCCGGCCAGGAATGCCATTGCTCTGTGAGCATTGGGGCAACCGTATTTGGTCCACGTGGTGAAAGCGGCTTGGAGGCTCTGAAACAGGGCGAGATCGCCATGTTCAAGGCCAAGCAGGCTGGCCGGAACATCACACACTTCTTCTCACCCGCCTTGCAGGAGACTCTGAACGCTCGCGTCTTGCTGGAGAACGAGTTGCGTGAAGGGATCAAGGCGGGTCAATTTGAACTTTACTTTCAGCCCCAGGTGCGAGCATCCCGATTGATTGGAGCTGAAGCGCTGATCCGCTGGAACCATCCAAAGCGCGGGCTTTTGGCTCCGGGCGCATTCATAGAGCTGGCAGAGGAGACGGGACTGATATTGCCTATGGGCGATTGGGCTCTTGAGAATGCCTGCCAGCACATAACCGCCTGGGGAAAGTCCGCGTTGCTGGCCGAGATCCCGATGGCTGTGAACATTAGCGCGCGGCAATTCCGCCAGGCGGACTTTGTGGAACATGTGCTTGACGCGCTCAGTGCTTCTGGAGCGAATCCGTCCCATCTCAAACTGGAGCTCACAGAGACCGCTCTTGTGGAAGATATCCAGGATGTGACCGCGAAGATGACTGCGCTCAAGGCGCGGGGGCTGACATTCTCAATGGATGATTTCGGAACCGGCTACTCCTCGCTGGCACATCTGAAGAGATTGCCAATCGACGAGTTAAAGATCGATCGGGCATTCGTTCAGGACATCATGGAAGATGGACCAAGCGGCGCCATAGCGCGGGTCATCATCTCTGTTGGCCAGGTATTGAGCCTATCTGTCGTTGCCGAGGGAGTTGAGACGGAGGCGCAGCGCGATGCTCTTCTCGCGATGGGCTGCGACTCGTTTCAGGGCTATCTCTTTGGGCATCCGTTGCCCGCGGTTGAATTCGAGCGGATCTGGCTGAGAAAAGGCCAATAGGTCTGGATTCTTCCGCCCGTAAAGGATGGGGCACGGGCAGGTCGGCTGTAGTGGTCTCCCACCCATTTCACTCAAAACTCCAAGCCGCAGATCCTTCGACTCCGCTCAGGAGGATGGGGCACGGGCATGAGTTACTTAGGCTCGGCGCGCTCCTGGCCTTTTTCGTCCTTATGGAGGTTGAAGTATTCGGTTTGCTCGGAGAGGATGCGCTTTGCCTGATCGGCGAGGTCCTCGCCGCTCTCGATGGCTTCCTTGCGGGCTTCGTCGAAGCCGGACTCACCGGCGAGGGCGCGGAGAATGCTGAGCCAGCGCGGCGCCGCCTCAGTGAGGGGCTTGAGGGCGGGACGCAGGTCGGCCTTGCGGTCGGCGTACTGATCGAGGTTGTCGCCAAGCTCGTCCATGAGGGCGGTAAAGTCGAGGAGTTCGTCGTCAAGGTGCTTTGAGCGGGCCTGGGACTTGACGCGATTGGTGAGGCTCTTGATGACGTCAGCGTGTTCGTTGAGGAACTTGGTGTAGAGAGCGATGCGTTCTGAGGGGTCGATGCCGGCATCGCGGATCTGCTCGATCTGGGCTTCGGTGAGGGGCTGGCGCTGCTCCTTCTGGGCAAGGAGGCCGGCGGCAAGTGAGAAGAGGAGGGAACAGAGGATGAGGGAGCGAACCAAGCGAGACCTGGTCTGAGGCTTGCGACCCACTAGAGAGCGGGACAAAGGGGACGCGGGGGCGTTCATTTGGGAGCACATCGAGGTACGCAACATTCCTGTACCCCATTGAACCACAGGGCGTTCATTGAAGCACAGGGGCTGCGATCAAGCACAGGAAGTGAAGGCGGGGGAGGGCTGGGCCTACTTGCGGAAGACCTGCATCATCGCCTCGGTTTGAGCCTGGCTGACCTGAGCGAGGGTCTCGGCCACGAGGGGGCGGTCTTCAAAGCTGCTGGTGTGGAGCATTTCGTTGAGGCGGAAGGCGGTGTGGCGGAGGAGGAGCTCGGCGTCCTTCAGGCGCTTGTTGTCGTTGGGGACGGAGAGATGGATCTTGTGGGTGAATTCCTGGATGTTCTTGAGGAGGGCTGTGGCTTTGTCCTGATCGCCGGCGGCGGACTGGCGGAGGCTGAGTTCGGTCATCTGGTGGACGATCTCAGCGTAGAGGAAACACTGGTCGCGGGGCTGGGCGACGAGGGCCTTGGCCTTCAGGACGTCGATGGTCTGCTGGTCGATTGGTTTGTCGTCGTAGCTGGATGCGCAGGCGGGGAGCGTGGCGAGCGAGAGGAGCACGAAAAGCGCCAACTTTGCCTTGGACTGCATGAGCGACCTCCGCAGCGGCTGGGGAACTCCCTAGGCCGTGATTATGGGGGTTATCGCGAGAATCCGCAAGGGAAATGTTGCTTCCGATGCGTCTCATGGAAGTCCCCCTGGCCGGAGAACCCTGACCTAATGCCAGCATTATTGCCTGGATGGAGATTACTTTTCGAGCAATTTGAGACGCTGCCGCGCCTGCCATTCCTGATCGGGGAATTTGCCGGCCGACGCGTCCAAAAAGTGATGGTAGTAGGCAGCGGCCTGTTCTTTTTGATGAAGATTATCGTAGGCGGTGGCCCAAAGGAAGTAGGTGGAGGGGAGCTCAGGAAGATACTTTGACCGCATGGTGAGGGCGTGGACGGTGATGGCTGGCTGGTTGGTGCGTGAGGCGGCAAAAGCGAGGCCGCTCCAAGCGTCGCCGTTGGCGGGATCGAGCTGAGTGGCTTTGTCGAAGGCGGCGAAGGCGGGGGCGTATTGGAGCTGGCGGATCAGGTTCTGACCATGGGCGACAAGAAGGTCGGGATCGTTGGGCGAGGCTTTGAGAAGGCCGAGATAGAGGTGGTCGGAGCCGGAAAAGTCTCCAGCATCGGCGAGAATCCGGGCGAGCATGCGAGTGATGGAGTCGTCGTTGGGGTGCTGGTCGTGAAGCTTCTGGATGAGGGGAAGAGCGTCGGCTTTGTCTTCACCGACGAGTACGGTGGCAAGTTGAGCGTTGAGCGCTGGATCGTCGGGGGACTTCTGGAGCGCGCCGCGAAGGAGGGTTTCGGCGTCGGGGTATTTTTGAAGAGCGATGAGCAGGTGAACGAGATCGGAGGTGGCGGCAATAGAGCCGGGGTCTTTGGCAAGGGCACGCCGGTAGGCGGCTTCAGCAATGTCGGGCTCGCCGGCGTTCTCGGCAATGTGGGCACTCAGCAAGGTGTCGGACTCGGTCTCCGGAGTGATTTTGAGGGCTTCGAGCAACTCGGTGGAAGCGAGCGTGGGGTCATCTTTGGCGTCGATTCGGGCGAGGGCGCGCCATGCCTGGGCTTTGGCGGCGGTGCCAGCGTCACCGGGGTCGAGTTGGGTTGCATCGAAAAACTCGGTGCGGGCGTCTTCAAAGTTGTTGTGGCGAGCCAGAAGGAGTCCGAGGGAGAGATGAGCCTCGAAGGAGTTTGGGTTGGCCACGATTGCACGGTGATAGAAGGCGACGGCTTCGTCGAAGTGGTCTAGATTGTCGGCGACATAGCCAGCGTCGAAGAGGGCGCGCGGGTCAGCGGGGTGGGCGGCGAGCCAGGCGTCGAGCTGGGATGCGGCGGATTTCCAATCGGATTTGACGATGGATGCTTCGGCGGCGGCAACCTGGTCAGAGATCAAACGGGAAGCAGCGGAAGCGGGAGTAGCGGGGGCTTGCGTTTCGGGAGACCGGGGTGTGGCGGGCGGGAGTTGCGAGCCGGGATTGGAGGAGGATTCCTGGGCGAGAGCGACGGCGGCAGAGGCGCAGAGGAGCAGGAAAAGAGCGAAACGGAACACGAAGTACCTCATTGACAGTTTAGCGGGACAAGGGTGTCTGTGGAGGGTGATGAGGGTTGGACGCGGGCGATAGAAAGAGGGAATCGGGGGCAATCCGCAGGGAGAGCAGAAGTGACCAGTCCTGCACGGGCCGAAAGGCCGATAGTTGGACTAACACTTGAATGAGGAGATCAACCATGCCCGAGCAATTTGAGAATCCGGAAGAGACGAAGCTGGAAAACGAGACGGTGTCGGAGGCTTCGGCGAACAAGAGAATCGAGCTCGTTGCCGAAAAGGCCGCTGCGCGCGCGGCGAATACAGAAAAGAAATACGACGGGGAACACACTATCGTTACCCACTAACAGGCATTCCGGGGCCTTCGTTTCAGAGCCGAAGGGGCAGAGAAGGAACCGGCATGTGCCAGGAAGGACCATAGACATGATGACTGCCCAACAGATGAATCACTTTCCGCTGAACGCGGCTTATCTTTGCCAGGACTGCGATGCGGTGGGCAACAGCGCGATGCAATGCCCGGCGTGCGCGTCGAGTGTGCTGCTGGGGCTAGCGGGGGTGTTCGATCGGAAAGAAGAGGGAGTGGAGTCGAGTTTGTTTCTGGTTGAGGCCTTAGCGGCTTGAGGCGTAGAGAAAAGAGCAAGCGTTAGAGGTTGTGCACGAGTGAGAAGAATGCCCGGGGCTGAATTTCCGGCTATAGGAGAATAGAGATCCAATCGAAGGCTAATGCAGGTGGAGGAAATGTCTTGAGGAGAAAGCTGAAATTGGTTTTCCCATTCGTGGCAGGCATTCTTGCTGCGACCAGCATTGTTCAGGCGGCTGGAGCGCAAACGATCCCTACGAGCGCCGCGATTGACGCAGAAGTGAATAAAATCATGACCCGGACACACGCCAATGGCATGGCCGTCGGGGTTGTCGATCACGGCAAGGCCGGCTATGTGCAGGCTTACGGCATCCGCAATGCGAAGGGTGATCCGCTGACGACGGACACGGCGATGTACGGGGCGTCGCTGACCAAAACGGTTTTTGCGTACACGGTAATGCAACTGGTGGACCAGGGAAAGCTGAACCTGGACACTCCGCTCAAGGACGATCTGGACAAGCCGCTGCCGAGCTATGGGCCCGATGCGGTCTTCCCGGACAAGTACGGGCCCTATAAGGATCTGGCCGGGGATCCGCGCTGGGAGAAGATTACGCCGCGGATGTGCCTGACGCACTCGACCGGGTTTGCCAACTTCTGGTTCACGGAACCGGACCAGAAGCTGCACATCCATTTCGAGCCTGGCACGCACTTCAGCTATTCGGGGGAAGGAATGATCCTGCTGCAGTTTGTGATTGAGCATGGCCGCAAGGAGCAGGGGTTGGGGCTGGACGTGGGCGATCTGACGAAGGCCAACTTCGACCGGCTGGGCATGACCCGAACAAACCTGGTGTGGCTGAACGGGAAGGACACCAATTATGCCGATGGTTGGAACGACCAGGGAGAGCCGCAGGAGCACAGCCAGCGCAAGAAGGTTCGGGTAGCGGGGTCGATGAATACGACAATCGCCGACTTGCCGAAGTTTGCCGCGGCCCTGGTGCGGGGTGACGGGCTGAGCGCCGGCTCGCGGGCGGAGATGACCAGGCCGCAACTGCACCTGACGACGGCGCAACAGTTTTCCAATTATCAGGCCGATCTGCCGGTGAGTGAGCAGCGGAAGGACTTGTATGCGGGGCTGGGCGTGGTTGTTTTCGACGGGCCGCAGGGGCACGGATTCTACAAGGGCGGGCACGACGGGCAGACGGCCAACACCATGGTTTGCGTCGAGGCGAGCCAGCGCTGCGTGGTGATCCTGTCGAACGATGTGAGGGCTGAGGCGGGGTTCGCGGAGCTGGTGAAGTTTATTCTCGGCGATACCGGCGTGCCGTACGAGTGGGAATACGGCGATCATGCTGGAAAATCGTGAGGGGCTGAAGGGGTAGGCGAGGGATTTGCAGAAGATTCGACGCAGGGCCGGGCGAATTGGCGACGCGAACAGCGGGGCGAGGGCTGTGAAAAGTCTGAGCGGGGCGCACCCTATAATAAAGAATGGCCAGATGCGCTCTGAACCCGTCTGAGGGGATAAGGGCGCGGCTGGACGCCTGAAGAGCCGGTGCCCCCCCTTGAATAGTGAGATTCGACCGAACTTGATTACAGAGGTTCGCCAGAACGACGCCATCGTGATTCGCGGCGCGCGAACGCACAACCTGAAGAACATTTCCTGCGATATTCCGCATGGAAAGCTGACGGTGATCAGCGGCGTCTCGGGGTCGGGCAAGTCGTCGCTCGCCTTTGACACGATCTATGCGGAAGGGCAGCGGCGGTATGTGGAGTCGCTGAGCTCGTATGCGCGGCAGTTTTTGGAACGGATCGAGAAGCCGGACGTGGATCTGATTGACGGGCTGGCGCCGGCGATTGCAATCAAGCAGAAAAACTCAACAAGGAATCCGAGATCGACGGTGGCGACTGCGACCGAGATCTACGACTATCTACGCTTGCTGTATGCGCGGTGCGGGGTGGTGCACTGCGTTCATTGCGATGGGCTGGTGAAGCGGGATTCGATTGACGAGATTGCGGCGGCGGTGCTTGCGCTGGGCGAGGGAACACGGCTGCAGGTGCTGTTTCCGGTGGGGAGCGTGGAAGGGTTCGCCGAGCAGAGCGGGAAGGCCGCGGCGAAGGCGACCAAAGCGGCGGCGAAGGCCACCAAGGCAGCCGGAAGGGTCGCGGAGAAGCGCGTGGCGACGGGAGGAGATTCGCCGCACACGGAGACCCTGAAGGGGCGGCTGACGGAGTTGCGGGCAGGTGGATTCAACCGGCTCTATCAGCAGGGGAAGATCGTTGAGTTTTCGACGCCGGAGTCGCTGCTGGATCTGGACTTCAGACTTCCAGTCTTCATCCTTTTGGATCGGATTATTGTCAGTACTGACAATCGCGCGCGCATTGTGGATGCGGCGGAGATTGCGTATCGCGAGGGCGGCGAGGTGATCTTCGAGGAGGCATTGCGCGCAGAAGGGTCTGACGCCTCGGACGCCGAGATGGCAGCTGAACCGAGACGGTGGAGGTTTTCCGGATCGTATGAGTGCAAGAGCTGCCACCGGCCGGGGAAGGAGCCGGAGCCGCGGCTGTTCAGCTTCAACAATCCGTTCGGAGCGTGCCCGCGGTGCCAGGGGTTTGGGAATACGGTCGATTTCGATATGAACCTGGTGATTCCGGACAAGGGGTTGAGCCTGGCGGATGGGGCGATCGATCCGTGGAACCGGCCGAAGTATCGGAGCTGGTATAGCGGTTTGAGGCAGCAGGCGGCTGAGCTGGGGGTCCCCCTGGATGTGCCGTGGCGCGAGATGACGGAGGCGGCGCGGGAGACGGTTCTGCGCGGCAACACCCAGAGGGTACCCGGCTTTGAGGGTGTGTTCGGGTTCTTTGCGCAGATGGAGCGCAAGAAGTACAAGCTGCATGTAAGGGTGATGCTGA
>CAYWSR010000171.1:0-9730 GCA_964460385.1 uncultured Occallatibacter sp.
GCAGGCAGGGATAGTGGCCGGCCAGCGGAGCGAGCTCGCGGCTATAGGTGGTCTCGTCGAGGGTGAAGAGAATCAGGATGAAGTTCGGCTCGTTGCCGAAACGGTTCAGGAGCGGACGCAGCCCATCGACGTAGTTGGTGGGGCTGGGAATGTCGCAGCCCATGTCGCGGCCGTAGCACTCGTAAATGAGGCGATTGTGGTTGCGCACGCTGCCCGGGTGAAGCTCCATCACCAGGCTGTCTTCCACGCTCATGGCCGCCATCTCGGTGAGCATTTGCGCGCGGAAGAGCTCGTGGTCGTCGCTGCCGGCTTTTCCGCCGAGGACCTTGGCGAACAGTGCGGCGGCGTCGGCTGCGCTCAAGTCGGCTGTGCGGGCCGTGGGATGGCCGTGATCGGTGGAGGTGCAGCCGAGCGAGCGAAAACGCGCGCGGGCCTTGCGCAGGGCGCTGAGATAACCAGTCCAGGACGAAGTGTCATCATTGGTCTGCCTGCCGAGCTCGGCGATGTTGACGGCGAAGCCGTGGAAATCGGGATCGACAACCGCGTCGGGGCGAAAGGCAGGGAGAATGCGAGCCTTCCAGCCGGAGTCGCGAATTGCCTGATGATCGGCGAGCGAGTCGAGGGGGCTGTCGGTGGTGCTGAGGACCTCGATTCTGAACCGCTCGAAGAGCGCGCGGGGCAAAAACTCAGGTGTGCGCAGCTTTTCGCTGATGGTGTCGTAATAAAAGTCGGCCGTTTTCTCCGAGAGGCGCTGCTCCAGGCCAAAGAGCTCCTGAAATGCGTAGTCAAGCCACATGCGCGTGGGCGTTCCGCGAAAGAGCGTGTAGTGCCTGGCGAAGGTGTGCCACACTTTGCGCGGATTCTTGACTTCTGACTGTCCGATTTCCAGTTCTTCGAGCGAGACGCCCTGGCTGTAGAGCATGCGAAAGACGTAATGGTCGGGCTGGACCAGGAGCGTTGCCGGATCGGAGAAGGGCTCGTTCCTGGCGAACCAGGAGGCCTGCGTGTGGCCGTGCGGGCTGACGATGGGCAGCGACTTGATGTGCCGATAAAGCGCACGGGCAACCGCGCGGGCTGCGGGATCGGAAGGAAACAAACGGTCTTCGTGGATCAACATGGCCGGAGCGCCAACCTTTCGTTCAAACAAAGCGCTGAGTGAATCTAAATTCCCAAATGTCTAAGCCCGATACCCCATCCCGCCCAGCATGCCGCGCATATACGCCATGCTCTCGATCACACCCGGCATAGGATCGTCGCCAAGAATTTCGTACTCCAGATCCATGAATCCCGCATAGCGAATGGCGATGAGCGCCTCGAACATTTCGCGGAAAGGAATTATGCCTCGGCCGACGGCGACCTGGCTGTCTTTGCTGGTAAAGCTGGTCAGGTCCTTCACGTGCATGTTGAAGAGGCGCGGACCCACGGCGTGAATTGCCTCCACAACATCCGTTCCGGCGCGTACGCAATGGCCGATATCGATGCAGCAGCCCATGCGCGGGTCCATGCCCTTGACGGCCTTGAGCACGTCGAGCGGCGAAGGCCACACCTTGTCCTCCGGGCCGTGGTTGTGGATGGCGAAGCGGATGTCGTACTCCTTGACGAACTTCTCGATGCGCGGCAGCGTCTCGGGCTTCGGGTCGCCGGCGACGATCACCTTGATGCCAGCGCGCTTGCAGTACTCAAACTTCGCGCGGATGTCGTCGTCCTCATCTTTGGGGAAGGCAATGGTCCCGGCAGCGTGAAGCTGGATGCCGGCGGCCGCGTAATCGGCAAGGGCCTTGGCCTCCTCGGCTGGATCGAAGGGAAGATGATCTTTGGTGTCCTTGCAATTGATCGCAGTAACTTGAAGCTGCTTGAGGAAGACGAGCAACTGAGCGCGGGTAAAGTTGCGAAAGGTGTAAGTGGCCATTCCGAGCCGCAAAGGCGGCGGCTTCAACGCGGACTGGGACGGTTCGGCAAAGGCCGGGAGGGCCAGCGGGGATGCACATGCCGCCGCGATCAGCGCGCCGGACTGGACAAAACTGCGACGTGATATTTCCTGCTTCATGAACGGAATTCTCCTGAGGGGTTTGCCTCAATCTGGTGTGGCCGGTGCGATGGATGCCTGCTCCGGCCGCGTACTAAACCTTGGGCGCCCAGCCGCTCTCGTATTCGCGACCCCACATCTTCATGGCTTCGGCGTCATCTTCGATCTTGCCGTCCTTGGGGTCAAGATGGAGTTCGCGCTGCGCGAACCACGCGACGTTGGAGAGCTGCAGCATGGTCACCGCAACGTTGCCGACCGCGACGGGCGAGTTGAGCTTCTCGCCCTTTTGCACGGCGGCAATGAAGTTGGCAAAGTGCAGAACGGTCATGCCGTCGTCGCCGGTCAGGTCGGCGGAGGATGCGGCCTTTCCCGCGGTCACCTGGCCGATCGTCTTGCCGTTCAGATCGTAGATCTCGTATCCGCCGCCATCGACGAAGACCGATCCGGTGGTGCCCATCACCGTGGTGCCGCGGTCGCGCCCGTAAAGCTTCATACCCTCGCAGCACTTGCCTTCCCAGGAGATGAGCGCGTCGTCGTATTCGAAGTTTGTGACCAGGGTGTCGTAGAACTGCCAGTCGTCTTTGAAGTGGTAGCGCCCACCGGAAGACGCGACGCGGTTGGGCAGGTCGACGCCGAGCGCCCATCGGGCCACATCGATCTCGTGTGTGCCGTTGTTGAGCGTTTCGCCTGTGCCCCATCTGCGGAACCAGTGCCAGTTGTAGGGCTGGTAGTTGTCGTGAAAGGCAGTGCGCGGGGCCGGTCCCTGCCAGAGGTTCCAGTCCAGATGGTCGGGCACCGGCGCTTCCTTGCCGAAGCCGATCGACTTGCGGACGTTGGAGTACCAGCCCTTGGAATAGTAGGCGCGGCCGATGAGGCCGTTGTGAATCTTGTCGACGACTTCAATGATGTGGGGCGCCGAGCGGCGCTGGTTGCCCATCTGCGCCAGCTTGCCGGTCTTCTTCTGTACCTCGACGAGCATGATTCCTTCGGCGGGATTGTGGCTGCAGGGCTTCTCGACATAGACGTGCTTGCCGGCCTGCATGGCGGCGATGGCCATCGGGGTGTGCCAGTGGTCGGGCGTGGCGACGGTGACGGCGTCCACATCCTTGAGCTGGAGAATTTCGCGGAAGTCCTTGTGGCGGGCAACTGAGTAGCCGAGTCTCGGTTCCGCGCGGTCGGCAAAGCGCTTGAGAATTACGGAGTCTACATCGCACACGTGCCCGATGCGCGCGGTTGCCTTGTTGGCGATGAGCGAGTCAAGGTGGGCGGAGGCGCGGCCGTTGAGCCCGATGACCGCAAAGTTCACGCGGTCGTTGGAGCCGAGGATCTGGCCGTAGGACCTGGCAGAAGAGGCAATCGCCAGCCCGGCCGTGCCGACCGAGAGAGTTTCGAGGAATTCCCGTCTTGTAACCAATGTTGTTCTCCATTGTGCCCGCGAAGGGCGACTGCTTGAGCGTGCTGATGCGGCTAGCAGGGGCTCGCTCCGCTAGCGTTAGAGGGTTCCGGAGTCCTTGAGGGCCTGCTTCATGCCGGCCCAACTGATGCGTGTCGATTCCTCGGCTGTGGCGGCTCCGTGCCAATGGGTTTCCAGGCTTACGGCGTCGCGGAAGCCGGCCTTTTGGAGCGCGCGGAATTGCGCGGTCCAGTCGATGAATCCCTTGTCGACGGGCGCCCACTGGATCTTGCCAGCAGCGTCTTTGACGGCGTTCTTGCAGTGGCAGTGATGGATGCGATCCTTGGGCAGCAGATCCCACGCCGTGGGAAAGGCATCCAGCTCGCCGCGCATCACGGCATTGGCGGGATCCCAGTTAAGCGCGAGGTTCGGAGTCTTCACGGCGTTGAGTGTACGCGCCGCCTCGCGGCCAGTAGCGGTGTTGCACTCGAATTCATTCTCAAGCACAAGCAGGATGCTCTGCTTGGCAGCGGTCTCCGCCATCTCGCGCAACTTGTCGTCGATGGCCGCGCGATATGGCGCCTGATCGTCGAGCCGCCAGAAGTCGAAGCCGCGAACCTTCTGCGTCTTGAATCGTTTGGCGAGGTCGATGGATTTCTGCAGGATGTCGTCCTGCTGCTTGAAGGTGGTCTCAGCGGCAAGGTGCAGGTCGCCAGGGCCCCCGTATTGCGACTTCGGCGCGCCAGGCCAGTGTGTCTTGCCGAGCGGGCTGGCGATGTCGGTGACCTGGAGTTTGTATTTCGCGAGGATCTCTTCGGCCTTGGCTAGATCGGTGTCGGCGAGGGCCGTGGCGTTCTTGCCCCACATGGAACGGATTTCAATCCAGCTCATGCCGAAGTCGACGGCGGCTACATGGCAGGCGTGATCGAAGTCCTGTGAGATTTCGTCGTTGATGACGGCGACGCGGAAGGGAGAAGCGGATTGTGCGACGCTGCGGAGCGGACGGAGGGCAGTGGCGGCAACAGTGGTCCCCACACCGAAGAGAAAGCTCCGTCTGGAGGGATGGGACATGGTGCTCCTTTTCGCTGTGCCTATTCAGGGGTCGATGGAGCTGACTCAGAAATACTAGCTGGCCGGTCGCCTTTGGTGCGAGGGGCCTGCCTGCGAAGTTCGTTCAAAGGTCGAAATGGATGAGAGGATATTGTTCGAATACCGAACTAACGCTAGTCCTGCCCTCAAAGGGTTGTCAAGGGGAAAAGCTTGGAGTTCGTTAAGATTTGGTTCTATTGCAGATCGGGCTTGAGAGGGCATCCGTCGCAGCGAGCCACTTTCCTGCAGTGGGCCTTCCCCACGGCGACGACCAGGGCGTGCGCTTCGTTGAGCAGAAGGAGCTGCGCCTCGGCGCTTTCGGAGGCAAAGGCCGCGCGAACCAGATCAGCCAGCTCCTCATAGCCTTTGCGCCCAGGGGCTGGGGTTGCCAGGCCGTGGCGCACGGCAATGCGGCGCAGATACTCATCTACTACGGGCACAGGGTGGTTGAGAGCGTAAAGGAGGATGGCGTCGGCAGTCTCCGGACCAACGCCGGGAAGCGCGAGCAGCCGGCTGCGCAGTGCTGGGGTGGGCATGGCCGCCAGCTCGTCGAGCGATCCACCGAACTCGGCATCGAGCATGGCTACGAATGCCTTGAGCGCCGGTGCCTTGCGGGTTGCGAAGCCCGAAGGCCGGATTTGCGCCTTCAATTCATCGAGCGGGAGTGCACGAAGGCCTGCTAGCGTGAGAGCGTCGGCCGCGCGCAGGTTGGCGAGGGATCGCGCGGCTGCGGTCCACGATGTGTTCTGGGTGAGGTAAGCGCCCAGCACGACCTCAAAGGGTGTTTCGGCCGGCCACCAGTACTGTGGGCCGTAGGCCTTCTCGAGCATCCGGTGCAGCTTGCGCAGCCGTTGTGGCGGACTCAGCCTGCGGGAGCCTGTCACGCGAGCGAAGCCTCATCGGGAGGCGCGCTGAGCTGGGCCTTCCACTCGAGGATGCGGGCGCGCGCCGCGGCAGCCTCGGCCTGCGGCACGTGACCTGCGGCCTGGAGTGAGATGGAGAGCGCTGTGTGGGCGAGTGGGTCGTCGGGGGTGAGAACCGTCAAAGCCATGGCGGCGGCCACCGACTGATTCAGCTGGCCGGCGTCGCGCAGTGCACGCACCAGGCCGTGATGCGCCTCCACGTGGCCGGGGTCGGCGGCGATGGCTGCGCGAAAGGATTGGGCCGCGGCCGCGGGGTCTCCTGCCGTAAGGAGTTGAAGGCCGCGTTCGCAAAGGGAGTCGGCGGAGTTGGATTCGCGGGAGGTCACGGCAGTCTTTAGCATAAGTGCAGAGCCTGCGCCCGGATACGGAAATCACCAGTGGCAAGTTCTCGCATGGCATCAGTGAAGCTGACGCTACAACCCTGCTTCAAAGCGACGTGGTTGACGCTGAGCAAGCGGTCGGGCGGCTGGTGAGGGTTCCACTTACTCAAGGTCAGTTCGACGCCCTAACAGACTTCTGCTACAACCTCGGCTCTGGTCGCTTGGCAAGCTCCACGCTGCTCAAGGTTTTGAACGCCGGTCGCTACGACGATGCGGTCGAGCAGCTATTGCTCTGGACACATGCCGGGGGCAAGGAGTGCTCTGCACTGGTCAAGCGCAGGGAAGCTGAGGCTGCGCTGTGGAGAAGAGCTATGTGACTTGTCGTGCTACTTCACCACGCCATAGTATCCGCTATGAGATAGCTGTAGGGTACGGAGCAGGGGATACTGTTCTGGAATCGCATTCTTGGACATCTTGCCACGGGCCACGACCTTCTCACGGATGGTTGCCATCAACTCATCAATCGAGATGATTGTCCCACCCGCAATTTGATGTCTGTTCTTTGGGTGCGTGACGAAGACGCCAAACTGCTGGAGGGTCGGTGCTGCCTTTAGCCAAGGGAACAGTTCGCTAAGGATGTACTTCCGCCCAGCCTGAAATTTCTTTATGTAACGAGACTCTCGCTTATCCCAAGCATTCGCATCAGTGGAGGGCTCATAGTGAACAAGTTCGTTTGATTCAGGACTGTATCCAATAATGTCCAATTCCATCTCCCACCCGCCGTGCTTCAGCTTTCCCACCTTTCTGTTCTTCATAACAAGGAAGCCCTGCCATTCAAGGTATTCGGCTATCAACGTTTCAAGATGGGTCATGGTGTTCACTTTCTGAACGTAGGGTTCGGTGATGGCGTCTTGCTTTGGATACAGCCCACACAAGAATTTACGTCGGGAAAATGTACCCGCCGTTCAATTTCAACTCCCGTTCGCAATTCTCGGCCTCTTGGACGGTCGCAAAAGCGACTGTCCGGTATTCGATGTCTCCGAGATGCTTAAGAACATGGGCTCTCTTTGCCGCGTTGTTCCGTCCTGCTGCACCCAAAGGCAGAGGCAGGAGTGAGGCCATTCGGGATGCGGCATTCTTACTATGCCCGAATAGAATCAACCTGCCGTCACGGTGCCTCAACTCATAGCATCCGGCTCCAAACGGAGCCGTCAGAATTCCGCCCTTCCTTGGGTCGGGAAATGGACGCCACTCAGACCATTCAGTTGCCATCCGTCATCTCACTTCCCGGCCTTCTTCTGTCGCGCCCTCGCCCATCTCGCCTTCACCGCTGCTACGAGCCGAGCGCGTCCTTCGGGGCTCATGACTCGCTTCTTTTTCGTCTTTCCTGAACCGACCGGGCGACCGGGCTTACGCTTGGTTTGGGCTCCGGTGATGAGGGCGCGTGCTTGTTGGAGTTGGGCGATTTCTACGTCGATTTGGGAGAGGATGTCTGGGATGCTCATGCCGAACAGTTTACCTTATAGGTTTTGAGATTGCACAGGACACAGGATCAGCCGAATAGGTGTGCCAGATGGGGTTGTATTTTATTCCAGAGAGCGACCAATGATGTCGCCGTAGAAACCAGTGTTGGTATCCTTGGAAGAATCGCGGTCAGCAACGTTTGGTTGCGTTGTTCTTTCGGCTTGGCAGCTTCACTCGTTATCGCTTCAAGCAAATCCAACACCGCGTTTTTCGTTTCGTTAGTTACTTCCTTGCTGTTCATGACGGATTGCGTGAAGGACGCGAGGGCATCGTGCAGTTCCGCATTTTCCGGTGTGTTGATGTTGCTCAGTGATACGTCCATCTTCTGTGCTCGGCCAGTGTTGATGGCTCCGATGACACTGCCGTCGATCTTGAAGTTGTTAAATGTTGTCGGTCCTGCGCGAATTACGGGCTGCTCAATCTCGTATCGGGGCATCACTCCGTACATTCCAGTGACGGCCTCCATTTCAGATAACGCGAAATTCATGGCCCGAGCCAGTTCTCTCTGCTGAGCCATCAACGTCTGCTGATACTTGCTGTGGCAGTCAAGGCATAATAGATGCTGGCCCTGATACTCGAACATCGCTGGCCGTTGACCGCATTGAGTGCATAGCGTCATTGCGTTGCCCCTTCTTGATACCGAACAGTTTAACTCGCCGGGTATCCATAAACGTCACTCTCCGGTCAGGAGCGCAAGCTGTCAATTGGGTTACTCTCTGGTATCGATGCGGTCTGCAAGCGCAGTTGATTTAGCCTTCGCTGTGCTTTTGCAATTTCGCTTTGCCCATTGATGGCAGTCAAACGCCACACGTGTGGAAGCCGACGAATAGTCTGTACTGCGTGGGGAATAAGGTCGAGTAGCTGCCTGAAGAACGTAGGCACAAAACGAAGCGCAACTGTGCCAGCCAGCCAAGGCAAGGCCCTGCTCAACTGAGGGAGTTTGTCGAAGACTTGATGGAAGTCGGGCGGATTGATGAGCACACAGCCTCGCTTTCCCCCTTCAGCCCGAGGAGGTAACGAGATGGTGCTACATCGCAAAAACTCGAAGACGACCTGAGGGCTGAAAATCAGGCCGCTGCATGAATGTGGGTCTAAGGGGCACTTCGCACTAATGGCGTTGATAAGCCTTAAACCACGCCTTATCGTACCCCGAGCACGAGCACAGGTCAAGCATGACAGGGAACGTCAACGGCTTGGGTGCCAAAGCACGTGGAGACGGTTAAAGCGCGAAGAGGCGGTGATAGCGCGGGAACATCTCCGACCCCATTTTGCTGAAAAATTGCTGAACTGAAACCGTACTCCCCATTCTTTTATGATTTATGCAATTGTTTAAGCCCTTTGGAATCTGTAAGTAGCTGATTCTAAAAACCCCTGTTTTGATGGTGCACATCACCGACCAGGTGGAGCAGATTGTGCGGCGCAGCGGCGTCAAGGACGGCTTGTGCTTTGTATCGCCCATGCACATCACCGCGGCGGTGTATGTGAATGATCTGGAGAGCGGCCTGATTGAGGATATTGGCAAATGGCTCGAGGAGCTGGCCCCGGCGCGTCCCGACTACAAGCACCATCAGACCGGCGAAGACAACGGCGATGCGCATCTGAAGTCGCTGCTGCTGCACCATGAGACCACCCTGCCGGTGACAAACGGCAAGCTGGATCTGGGGACGTGGCAGAGAGTGTTTTACGCCGAGTTCGATGGCCAGAGGCGGAAGCGCGTGATCGTGAAGGTGCTGGGAGTGGAATAGCGGCGAACCGGATGCGGGGGCCGCGTCTAGAACCGGTCTCCACAAATGGCCTTGAGTCAGGGCACGACTTTAGTCGTGCCGAAAAGGCCTCAAAAATCGCGGGCTTCAGCCCCTGCGGGACGCATTTTGGGGCTCATGACCATATATCGTACTGCGTCTACGGCTCGTCCGTGATCTTCCGCCACGGGCCAGCGGAGGCCGCACTCGGCGCGCTGAAGTTTACCCGCGTCCGAGGCAAAACGACGAGGTCGACGCGACGGTTTTGCGCACGGCCCTCCGGCGTGTTGTTGGATGCAACGGGATGGAACTCGGCATAGCCGGCGGCGGACAGGCGATCGGCAGGCATGGCTTTCATGTCGAGGAAGATGCGCGCGATTCGCGTGGCGCGGGCAGAGGAGAGCTCCCAGTTGGAATCGAATTCGGCGTTGTGGATGGGCACATTGTCGGTGTGGCCCTCGATGCGGAGGTCGTAGGGCGAGCGGCCCAGCGAGGCTGCGAGCCGACGCAGCGTGGGCATGGTCTCCTGCCTGGGTGTCGCCGAGCCGGAGGAGAAAAAGCCCGCCTCGCGCAGGCTGATCACGAGCCCATCGCGGCCCATCTGGATGGAGACGGTGTGCGTCGCCACCTGGTTGGAGAGCGTCTGTTGCAAGTCGCGGCGGAGGCCTTCGAGGTCCTCCTTGACGCGGGCCGGCGCGAGCACGTCTTCGCCC
>CAYWSR010000172.1:0-9639 GCA_964460385.1 uncultured Occallatibacter sp.
CGAGCGAAGGCAATCTCTCAGTGAGCGGCAGCTTGGGATTGTTGACTGTGGCAATGGGAGGCGGCATTTGCTCCCGCTCCCAGCGCAGCCCGGCGGAGAGGACGACTCGTTTGGCCGGCTGCCATTGCGCCGTGACAAAGCCGGCCCAGTCGTTGGTGCTCATCCGCCACCCGGATGGGCCAATCACCTGGGAGTAGGAGGAGTAACAGGGCAGGTAGCCGAGGCCGCGAAGGTTGCCGCCGGAATCGGTCCACACTTTTCCGGTCTGGTCGCAGTTGTGCTGGTCGGCGGGGTTCAGCTCGCCCGCCAATCCGAACGTTTGGAACGCCAGCGCATCGGAGACGAAGTTCTCGACATTGGAGTAGGTATACGTCCCGGTCTGGTTGCGCAGCATGGTCGTGGTATCGGCATTGTGGGCCAGCTCGAAGCCGGCTTTGACCAGCAGCGAGCCTCGCACCCAGTCGAGGCTCTGCTTTACGCCCTCCAGCCTTTCATCGGGATAGCTTCCCCGGCCGAAGCGCGCGGGATTGCCGATGGTGAATCCGTAGCGATTGTCCACGACGATCTCCGGCAACTGCCCATAAGCGTTCGGCCCGAGAAGCGTCTGCTCGAAGGTCGATGGAGTCTCGGCGTGGGTGTCCAGAATGTTGCGCCCAGTGGAAGCCTGCGTAACTGCCAGAAGATTGGAGGTGAGAAAGGCCTCCCACCGCGCCATCAGCAACTCCTCGCTGGCCACGCTGTTTCCGAAACTGTGGTTTCCAAAATTCTCCGAGACGCGGGTCAGCCCTCCGCCGGGCGAGTCCCAGTGCGCGCCGATGGCCTCAAGTGTGAACCGGTGGCGCTCGGCCGCCTGCCAATCCACGCGTGCAAATCCGACCCATTGCGATGCGGTGCGCGGCGCGGGGCCAAGCAGCCCGGCCAGCGACTCCAACATCTGCGAATAGGCCGCCAGCCCCTCGGGAACCGGGTTCGCGGCAGGGAGCCCCAGGCGTGCGCTCAACACTTGCATCTGGTCGTTGGAGGGCTGAGCAAAGAATCCGGTCGTTTCGGTACAGGGGCCAATCGTGCATCGGCTCGCAGTCTCAACAAGGTAGGGATGTTTCACCGTTGCAACTCCCGGGTCGTTCCTCTGGTAGCTGTCCAGCGCGGCGAACCAGAACAGCTTTCGCTTTTCCCACTCGCTCCCCGCGCCGAGTCCCCAGACGATCTCGTGGTCCGGCGGCGTATAAGACTCCGGCGTTCCGTTCGGACCATTGCCAAAGACCGGAACGGTGGTCGCCGTGGCCGGAGCGGTTTCCTTTATCCATTGCGTGAACGGATTCTGCGCTCCCCAGGTGTTCCCTCGATCGAACAGGAAGGCCTGTCCGTGAAAGCCCGCGGTGCCTTGCTGGGTGGTCACGCTGACTTGCCCGCCCGCAGCGCGAGCGCCTTCAGCCTCAGCGCTGCCCGCGGCTGTCTCCACCGCGCGAATGGCCGCCTCGGCCACCTGGAGTCCGTGTCCGCTTGCCCAGGGCTGGGCCATTCCCGGGGATGGGTTTCCGTCGGCCGAGCCCGAACCACCCGAGCCATGCCCAGAGCCCGAGGCCGCACCAAAGGCCAGCCGCGTGGATACCCCGTCGATTGTGGTTTCCGGCGGACTGGTCCCATTGCCCTGCTGCGCAGCGGGAGCGGCGCCTGGAGACTGGGCAGAGGCCGTGGGCGTATCGAGCACGAAGTTCTGCCACTTGCGGCCGGCAATTGGAAGGGACTGAATCTGCTCCGCCGTCAGGGTGGTTGCCACCACCGGGGTCACGGGGTCTACGTGCTGGCGAGAAGCCTGGAGTTCTCTGAGGCGTGCCTCGGCCAGGGCCATCTGCGCAGCGGCGTGGCTCAGCGCAAGGCCCTTCACGACCTCAAGCGCCCACTCCCCGTGCAGGGGCATTGGCAGGACCGCGGTCGCCCGCAGCGTCGGCGCCGGCAAGCCTTCAGGAGCCCGTGCAGCGACCGACGCGACCACGATGGGGTTTGAGGCAGGCCTCGCGGCCAACTCCAGCGAGAGCGCAATTTCTGAGGGAAGAACTGAGACAACCAGGGCGGTCTCCAACGACGGTGCTTCACGCACGGGGCCTGTGAATTGGCGGGATGGGGGCGCGAAGCTCTCCAGCGGCTCGCCGGAGAGGGTGGATGGAAACGCGACGCTTTCAATCGGTGGCGCGAGACTCAGCCGACTCCCGGCCGGCTCCAGACGACCAACCAGATTCAAATGGCTGACAGGCGTGGGTACCACGGAGGCCCCAACCGCAACCGCCTCGGTGTGTAGGTGGGCAGCTGAGGAGATTGACTGAGCTGTAGGAGCGCTTGCTTTCGCATGCCAAGGGATTGTCTGGGCCGATGAGACGCCGGTAGCGGCCACAGAGCGGATCGCGAGGCTCCCGGCCGCCTCCGCCGGTTGCGCAACAGAGAATGCGAAGTCCATCGCGGTCTGGACGCGGGCTTCTGTTCCAGGCGACACAAGGATCCCCTCAAGGGAGCCCTGGCCGAGGCGTTTGCTCTCGGCGACGAGCGTGTATTCCCCTGCCGGGAGGCCTGTGAAGCGGTAGGCGCCATTCTTTTGGGTGACAGTGCGGGCCACTGCGCCCGTCGCCGTGTTCCGCAGCACGACGGTGGCACCGTCGAGCGGCGTCGAATGCAAATCCGTTAATTTCCCGCTGAGGGCTCCGAGCGGGGGCCCTGCCTGAGAACTGACAGGCTTTGGAGAGTCAACCGCCGGAGCCTGCGCCAGTGCCGTGAAATCGACCGCAGCCGCGAGCAGTACCGCCAGAGCCACGCTCCGAGGTTTGACCCAGGATTTGGACAGGGATTTGGAGCGAGTTTTGGCGCGGGTTTTGGTCCAGCCTGTCATCCAGATCCCTGCTCACGCGCAGAATCTGGGAGAAAGTTTGCATTCGAGGATCGCCGGCCCGCTCTCACGGCAGACTCAGCGCGGACGGTGCGATAGGACAGGCCACCGTCTCGAGAATTCCAGAGGGGAATTCCCGAATCGCCACTTGCCAGCGATTCTATGCCCAATCCGGTAAACTGAGAAGACGTGCCCGAGGTTTTAGTGCTGCCCGTGCTGCGCGGGCTCCGGCTGACCGTGACTGACGGCCCACGATTCACCCAGGATTCCCCATCCCCCATGTTCATCGATGAAGCCAAAATTCGAGTGAAGGCCGGCGACGGCGGCAACGGCTGCATGGCCTTCCGGCGGGAAAAGTTTGTCCCCCGCGGAGGTCCCTCGGGCGGCGACGGCGGGCGGGGCGGCGACGTGGTGATGGAGGCCTCGCAGAGCCACAACACGCTCATCCACTTCCGCTACAACCCGGAGCACAAGGGGCAGCGCGGCCAGCACGGCATGGGCTCAAACTGCTCCGGATTTGACGGCGAATCGGCAACGCTCAAAGTGCCCGTGGGCACCGCGCTCTACGACCAGGAGACCGGCGAGCTGGTCCACGACTTCTGGATGCCGGGCGAGCGGTTGGTGATTGCCAAGGGCGGCCGTGGCGGACGCGGCAACCAGCACTTTGCCACGAGCACCCATCAGGCTCCCCGGGAGCACGAGCTCGGCCGGCCCGGCGAGGAGCGCACCTATCGACTGGAATTGAAGCTGCTGGCCGATGTGGGGCTGGTTGGCTATCCGAACGCAGGCAAGTCGACGCTGATCTCGGTGATCTCCGCCGCAAGACCCAAGATCGCCGACTATCCTTTCACCACCCTTGAGCCCAACCTGGGCGTGGTGACGGTGGGCGAGGAGCCCGACCAGCAGTCCTACGTGGTGGCCGATGTGCCGGGATTGATTGAGGGCGCGCATCTGGGCTCGGGCCTCGGCACCCAATTTCTGCGCCACATCGAGCGCACCAAACTGCTGGTGCACCTGGTGGATGTGTCGGATGCTTCGGGGCGGCCAGACGCTGTTGAAGACTTCAAGGTCATCAACAAGGAGTTGGCCAGCTTCTCGAATGCCGGGGACGAGAGCCCGCTGGCCGAGAAACCGATGATCGTTTGCGCCACCAAGATCGACGCCGCCAATCCGGAGAAGCTGAAGAAGCTCGCTGCCCACGCCAAGCGCCGCAAGCTCGAGTTCCACGCCATCTCCGCAGTCACCGGTCAGGGCATCGACGACCTGAAGTGGTCGCTGGCCCGGCATCTGCGCAGCGCAGAGGGCGAGACCTCGTCGGGCGACGCGTAGGCGCGTAATTAAGCCTGGAATACAACTACAGCGACTCTCCCCTGCTGTGCCTGCTCATCTCCCTTGTCCAACTGCGAGTCTCGCTTTCGCCCATCATGGCGGAGCGGGCCTGCCTTGTGATAGCGTTCCCATCGTCAGGAATCTGCCGCGATTTGCCCTTCCATACGCCTGTGAGCCCCCGTGAAAAGGGGCCCGGCCAACGGATGGCCCGACTTGCCGTCGTAGGAAAGTGCAGACCGCTTCGATAAGAGAGGAAACGCTCCATGAAGCTCGCAGTTATCGCTGCTTTTATGGTCTTGGTTTTTGGTGTCGGATTCACGAAAATCCAGGCACAGGCCGGGTCGGCCGCTCCACTCCCGCAACCCAGTGCCGCGCCCGTCAATCCTGACGCAACGCCGGAGGCGCGGGAGTTGCTGAAGCGCATCGATGCAATCAGCGGCCACTACACCCTGACTGGCCAGCACAACTTCCCCAACCATCTTTCGCGCTGGTCCGATCGCATCTATGACCTGACGGGCAAGTTTCCCGCGGTCTTCGGATCGGATTTTGGATTCGCCGGCGGAGAGGACAAGGACTCAGTCCTTGGCCGGCCGGCGATGATCGAAGAAGCGAAGCGGCAGTATCGCAACGGCGCGGTGATCGCTCTCTGCTGGCACGAGGTGCGCCCCACCGACGACGAGCCGGTGACCTTTCGCGACAGCGTGCAGGGCAAGCTGACAGACTTTGAGTGGAACGAGCTGTTGACCCCCGGCACCGAAATCAACAAACGCTGGATTGAACAGGTCGACGTTGTGGCCGGCTACCTGAAGCAACTCCAGGATGCCGGAGTGCCGGTTCTCTTCCGGCCCTATCACGAGATGAACGGCAACTGGTTCTGGTGGGGCGGGCGGCCTGGCGAGAAGGGATCAGCGGCTCTCTATCGGCAGATCTTCGACCGGTTTGTCCACGTGCACCATCTGAACAATCTGATCTGGGTGTGGAACACTGACCGTCCCAGCCCCAATGCAGGCAAGCTCGCCGACTTTTACCCCGGCGCGCAGTACGTGGATGTGGTGACCATCGACATCTACGGCGAGTTCCTGCAGAGCTACTACGACACCATGCTTTCGATTGCCGGGGACAAGCCGGTCGCGCTGGGAGAAGTGGGCGCCATGCCGTCGCTCGACGTCTTGGCGAAGCAGCCGCGCTGGGCCTACTTCATGGTCTGGAGCGAGATGGAACAGGCGAACCCGCTTGATCAGCTTCAGGCTGTCTACCACGCTCCCAACATGCTCAACCGCGGTGACCCACCGTTTGTTCCGGTTGCGAGCGCACCGGCGGCGCCGGCAATCGCGCCAGCGACACCGCAGGCGTCGGCGGCGGCAAAAGCGCTTCTCGAAAGGCTGCATGCCGCGCAGGGCACGCAAATCCTGAGCGGACAGCAGAATGACGCGGCGGCTCCGACCGCTGCCAGCGAGCTGGTCGCGCAAACGACCGGGAAGCAGCCCGCACTCTACGCCGCCGAGCTAGACCCGGTGCACGGCCAGGCGGTTCTCGACGCTGCAGTGAGCCGGGCGAAGGCTGGTTCCATAGTGAGCCTGACATGGCATGCACAGAATCCAGCGGATGAGGGTGGCGCCGGGCCCAACATGAGCGGACCGAACACTTCTGGACCAGGCGCTGCCGGTTCCAATGGGCTAAAGCGGCAGTTAACCGACTTCGAGTGGAGAGAGCTGCTGACTCCGGGCACGCATTTGAACCAGCGTTGGGCGGCCCACGCGGACGAGATGGCGGGACTGCTCAAGCGGTTCGACTCCCAGGGCGTCGCAGTGCTCTTCACGCCCTATCCCGAAGCGAATGGAAAGCAATTCTGGTGGGCCAACCGGCCGGGCATCCACGGCAGCGCCGCGCTCTATCGCATGCTCTTTGACCGGCTCGTGAACCAGGACCACGTGAAGAATGTGATTTGGGGATGGCAGGCCGCGCCGGGTGGGTTCGGGCCCCAGGCCAATGGCCCCGCGGCGGATTACTTCCCAGGGCTCCTTTACGTGGACGCTGTATCCGTCGCGGTCAACAGGCCTAACCCTCAGTTCCCATTTGCGGCAATGCTGGTCCGTGCTGCTGCCATGCTGAGGAGGCTTGCCGGAGACAAGCCGATTGGAGTGGCGATTGCAGCGGGGGTGCCCGATCCAGCGTCTCTCAGCCAGGATCCCAGTTGGTCGTGGTTCGAGCTGGCCCCGCTCGCAGCGCCGGTAGACGACGCAACAGCACTGGCGTTGAAGACGCTCTACGGCGACGCAAAGATTGTGTCGCGGTAGGGCCCGCATGAATGGGCCGGCGTGTGCCCCAACTTTGGATGGGCCTCCACCGTCTAATCAGAAGGGGAGATTTAAGTGAAACGTATCTTGTGTCCGATCGCCCTGGCGGCGATTTCATTTGCAATTCCGCTCAGCTCTCAGACCAACCAGCCGGCGGCCGCCGCTCCTGAAGCGACTTTGCACATCACTTCGCGTGCCGTGCTCGTCGATGTCCTGGTTACAGACCGCAGTGGAGCACCGGTCAAGGGTCTGAAGCAGAGCGCTTTCACCGTCAACGAGCAGGGCAAGCCTCAAACCATCTCCTTCTTTGAAGAGCACACCGGCGCTCCGCAGGGCGCACCCAAAGAGATGCCCAAGCTGCCTCCCAATGTCTTTTCGAACTTCTCTCCATTCCCTGATCCCCCTGCCGTCAACCTGCTGCTGCTTGACTCGCTCAATACGCGCATGGAGAACCAGTCTCTGGTTCACAAACAAGCCCTGAAGTTCCTCAAGTCGGCGAAGCCTGGCTCCCGCATGGCCATCTTCACCATGGGACTGGGCCTGCATTTTGTGCAGGGATTTACCGACGACCCCACGCTGCTGCTGGCCGCTCTCAATGTCAAGCAGAACAACGAGGTTCAGCCCTCGGTAATGATCCAGAGCCAGTCGGAGAGCAACGCCAACGCGAATCTGATAGGAATGATGAGCCAGACCGTGTCTACGGCGGGAGGTGCAACTGCTTCCGCTGCATCCGCGGGCATGATTTCTGCACTCTCGACCTTCCTCGGCGAGAACGATGCTTCCCGCACCACCGACCGTGTGTTGCTCACCTGCGAAAACATGCAGCGGCTGGCCACGTTCCTGACCGGCTTTCCTGGACGCAAGAACGTGATCTGGTTTTCCGAGTCGTTCCCTTTGGTCACGCCGAACGGAGGCAGCATGTCGGGATCCAACGTGGACCCGCAGCGTTCCGGCGAACTTGCAAAGACGATGGCGATGCTCTCCGCCGCGCGCGTGGCTCTTTACCCCGTGGATGCGCGAGGAACGGACACAGCAAGCTTTTACCAGGCTGACAACCAGCTGCCGACCTCAACCTCAGCGCCGTACCAGATCATGGGCGTTGACAGTGCGCCCAATGGCAGGGGCGGGGGCAACGCGCCTGGTTCACAAGTGGGAGGTCTTCAGCAGGAAGACTCCGACCGCGCCACGGCGCGATATACCGAGGAGGAAATGGCGAAGGAAACGGGCGGAAAGGCCTATGTGGGGTCCAATGGTTTCGCCCAGATCATTGACGACGTTACATCTTCGAGCGCCGACTTCTACACCCTCTCCTATGCGCCCACCGACCAGAAGATGGACGGGACATTTCGCAAGATCGATGTGAAGGTCTCCGGCGGACACTATAACCTCTCCTTCCGACGAGGCTACCCCGCAACCGATGCTTCGCTGCCGGGCTCTGCGCTCATAACGCGCGCCCAGGAGGTCAAGAGACTTGCCGCACAGAATCCCGGCGCTGTCGATCCGCTCATCCCTTTCATGGATCTGGCTATGCCGCAGTCACAGCAGATCCTCTTCAAAGTCCTGGTCAAGCCCCTTCCGGAGGCACAGGCGCCCGGTACGAGCCAGGCTACGCCGCCCCCAACAGCCAATCCAGCGCCGCCGGCCGACTCGACGCCAACAACGAATCCGACGCCCAAAAAGGCTTTGCCAGTTCGCTACAAAGTGGATTTCGCCATCGACCTGAGCGACCTGACGTTTGACATGGACGCAGACGGGCAGCACAAAGGAGCGCTGAGTCTCTCCATCCTGGCCTACGACCGCTACGGGAACATTGTCAGCCGAAAAGACACGCAAGCCGCGCTAGCGATCAAACCCCAGATATGGGAGATCTATAAGAAGACGGGACTGCTCTTCAGCAGTCAGATTGAGGTGCCGAAAGGGCAGTACTGGCTGCGCATTGGGCTCTACGACCAGAGTTCGGCCAAGGTGGGCACGCTGGAGATTCCGCTGAGTTCGGTGACGGCCGTGGCGCAGAAGTAGGGACCAAGTGTAGCCTGTAGCCGCCTTTTCCCCGCAGCGACGCGCTCTACAAGCGGTCGAAAGCTTCCGGCTGGCTGTCGCTGACCTTGGCGAGTACGGACCTCAACTTCTCCGCGGAGCCTGCATTGGCGCGCCCGCGCAGCCGTGACCACTCGCGGGCATGCTCCTGAACGAGAGCCGCTACCAACCTGTCGACCGAGACCTGATCTTGCTCGGCCATTTCGGCGGCCCGCTGGTAGACGTCATCCGGGATGTGAATGCTCTTCATGGCAACTCTCCTACCAGTATAAGGAATTCTCTGGGTGTAAGACATTGAATTCCGAACTCCCGGCTGGCGGCCATATCGCGCTTGTTGTAGGTGAGAATGAAGTCGCTGCTGCTGGCGATGGCGGCTTCCAGAACAAGGTCGTCATTTGGGTCCGCAGCGAGGGGACGCCAAAGGAAGTATTGGCGATGCAGGGCTCCTTGCGACAAGATGCCGTCGAGCACGTCGTCGATATCCGCATCCACGAGGCCAAAGGAACGAATCTCTCACTTTAGAATGGCCTCGTATTCCAAGGCAAGCGCGACGGTCAGATTCGGACGCCATTTGGCACTGCCCAGATGGCTCAGCAGAAGATAGGATGCGCCAAGTCGAGAACGCAACGCGGTCACCAGGACATTTGTATCGATCACTACCTGATACATGGATGCGCTTTCTATTGCAAGCCGCTAAAAAGGCGCGCCCAAGTCAAACGTGAATCCGGGACCGGGCGCGCTTTCTTGGCGCGCTGCAGTTCTGTGCCTACTCTTCCTCCTCCTCCACCGGGCGCTTGGCATTGGCGAGGATCTTGTCGGCCACCAGCTGCGGAACGATGTCGTAGTGGTCCATCTCCATGCGGTAGCTGCCCTTGCCCTGCGTCATCGAGGTCAGAATTGTCCCGTAGGTGAGCATCTCGGCCATGGGAACCTGCGCATTGATCACCGTTGTCCGGCCCTTCGACTCCATCCCGGCCACGCGCCCGCGCCGTGAGTTCAGATCGCCCATCAGCGATCCGGCAAACTCGTCCGGGGCCTCGATCTCGACCTTCATGATGGGTTCGAGGAGGCAGGGCTTGGCCGTTTCCATGGCCTTGC
>CAYWSR010000173.1:0-9626 GCA_964460385.1 uncultured Occallatibacter sp.
GACGACGGTTTCACCGGTGACTGAGGATTACATTCGCGACGGTGCGCCGCACGTGTTGCAGGGGCGGATTGTGCCTGATTATGTTTCAATGTTGCGGATCCATGGGCCGTTTTTGTGGGGAACGACGGAGAAGCTGGTGGAGGCGACGGTCAACATCGAAGCTTTTCAGCCGGTTGTGATTTTGCGGCTGCGGAATATGACGGCGATTGATGCGACGGGGATTCATGCGATCGAATCGTTCGCCAAGCGGCTGCATGCGTCGGGACGTGCGTTGATTCTGTGCGGGGCGATGGAGCAGCCATCGAAGCTGCTGAGTGGAGCGCGATTTGTGGAGCGGATTGGGCGGGAGAACATTATGCCGAATGTGCAGGCGGCGCTGGATCGGGCGCGGGAAATACATGAGGCTGCGACGGCGCTGGCGAGCTAATAGCGCCAACTGGTGAGGTCGGCGCCGGGTGGGGCGGTCTTCTGAATCTGGTCGAGAATCTTGGGCAGGTACTGGAAGTCGTAGTGGAGGCGCGAGTAGGCGTTGGGGAGGGTGGGATCGCCGTTCCAGCAGTGCTCGGCGCGGGGGCCGTAGGTGACCTCGCCGCCATAGGGCGGGTTTTTGGTGGAGTCGAGAAAGTCCTGCATGCGGTAGACGGCGTCGTTGAGGAAGTAAGTGTCGTCGGAGCCGACGTAGATATGGATTTTGCCGGCGAGCTGCGGGCCTAGAGTGGCCCAGTCGCGCTCGAGGACGGCTTCGAGATCGTAGTGCTGATGCCAGTACTCGGCGACGGTGTGGTCGATGACGCCGGTGTGTTTGTCGAAGATAGTCGCGGGGTAACCATCGGGGCCGACGGGGCCGTAAACAGCCTGCCAAATATCAAATTGCTCCCCTGAGCGGCCGTGATCGCCGAGGGCTAGCTCGTAGGCGTTGTTGTCTTCCCAGGTGATAAAGGTGTGGCCGAGGTAGTCGCGCATGGCGGGCTGGTCGATGCGCTTGTGCGCGCCCTCGAGGTAGAAGGCGTTCTTGTCGTGGTAGAGGTCGACGTTCATGAATTCGTGAAAGTCGATGGGGTCGGGGCAGGCGACGAATGCGCCGTTGTAGTGGGTGGGATAGAAGACCTGGACGGCGAGAGCCTCCCATCCGCCGGTTGATCCACCGTAGGTGAAGCGCGCCCAGCCCTGGCCGATGGCGCGGAACTGCTTTTCGACAGCGGGGATCAGCTCGGTTTCAATGGCGGTGCCGTAGGGGCCGACGTTGGCTGAGTCGACGGCGTAGGAGTCGTCGTAGAAGGGGTTGGCATGCTGAATCTGAAGGACGAGATAGCGCGGGAAGCCGGGTGAGATCCACTTCTGGTAGAAGGCGTAGGCCTCCTGCTGCTGGATGCGGTTGTAGCCGGCGAGGTGGAAGCGCTCGCTGTAGTCGGGTTTGAGGTTGGGGTCGGGCGGGGTGGTACGGAAGTCGTCAAAGCCTTCGGGGAAGTGGCCGTGGTTGATCATCAGGGGGAAATGGGCGTTGGGGTGGTCGTCGAAGCCTTCAGGAACGAGGACGATGGCCGAAAGGAAGATGGGACGGCCCCAGAAGCGAGTGAGCACGTCGCTCTGAATGCGAAGATGGCGGACGTATTTGGTATCGACGGCCCCGGGAATGGGCGGAATGACTTCAGAGAGAGAGATGGGGATGGTTGCGCCACCGGCGGCCACGTGGACTTTGACGGCCTTGGAGTAGAGATTGCCGGGTGAGGAGTTCCAGTGCTGGCCCTCGCCCTGGTCCATGTGGAGCTTGACGGTCTTGCCGTCGGCGCGGTGGAAGGTCTCGTACTTGTTAAGGACAGCCTGAACAAAGTAGTCGCCGGCAGGGACAGCGTTGAGGCTGCGGATGGGATAACCGAAGGCCGAGTTGTCGACGTTGACCGGCTGGCCGGGCTGCCACCCGTCAACGTTCATTCCGAAAACAATCTGAGTTCGCGGAGAGTCGTCGATCTGATTGCGGGGCTCGTCGCTGGGGTCGGTGGAGAGGACGAGCAGCAGGCGGCCATCCAGGCGCTCCGTGCTTTCACCTTTTGGAAAAGTGACGGAAAAAGATTGCGGGCGAGCGGCGAGGGGAAGGAGCAGAAGGAGAGCCAGGGCTATGCGCTTCATGCTGGCTACTATACAAGCGCAGGGCCCTCCTTTTGCACTGGTGCGGCCTGGTCGTCTTCCCGGCGCATGGGCGGGGGAACGGACACAAAGGCGGGCGTGTGACGTAAGAGGTCAACTACGGCGGTCGTGAGGAAGAGCAGGAAGCCAAGGGCGACGGCGCCGGAGGTGTCGAGCAGGACATCGCTGAAGCAGCCGTTGCGGTTGGGCAGGAAGGTCTGGTGGAATTCGTCGGCGCTGGCGATGAGGAAGGTGGCGGCGATGGCGAGACCGTGGGCAGTGAGGCGGTCACTGAGACGGCGGGCGGGCTGGCGCTGGATGATGCGAAAAGCGCGGAAGCAGACGAGCGAAAAGAGACCGTAGCCCATGAAGTGGCCGGTCTTGCGGATGGCGAAGTGGACGGGCTCCCAATAGGCGAGCCGATCGAAGCCAAAGAGCGATTCGGCGATGCGCCGGAGGGGAGTGCTGGTGTGATCGGCGCCCCCCCAGGGGGTGGATTCAAAGGCGAAGACGAGCAAGCAGGCGAGAACGGGGAGCCATGCGCGCAACCAGAGAGTGGGGGGACGAGGAGCGGCCTGGGAGGGGGCATGGAAAGTCAGCGGGGAAGAGGACATGGATCTCAGCTCCTGGATGCGAATTCGAGGAGCTATGGGTGCGCCTCGACCTAGACCGAACACACTTCGGGCCAGTTAGGAGCGTCTTCGGATGAGAGGGGCTTAACCTTGAGGATTTGCGGAAGGGATTGAGTGGAGAGGAGTTAGGTTGTACGGGAATGGAACATGAAGAGGGACTGAGGGACTGGCGAGTGAAAGTCCGCCCAGCAAAGAGTGCGACGGCGTCCCACCCTTTTCACAAAGAAAGCGAAAAGGATGGGGGACGGGTTGTGGGGTCGGGCCGGCCACGGCGCTCAAGGCGCTATTGGTTGTCGGCGAGGGCGCCTTTGATGAAGGCGGAGACACGGTCGTGGAGCTGTTTGAGGGATTCGTTGCGGACGTAGACCATGTGCCCGGATTCGTACCAGTCGTATTCGATGTTCTTGGCGAGAGACTGAGGAATGGGCAGGTGCTTGTCCTCGTATTGGGCAGCAAAGAATGGGGTGGCGAGGTCGTAGTAGCCGCCGTTAACCATCACCTTGAGGCGGGGATTGGTCTTGAGAGCCTCGGCCAGGTCATTGGTGACGTTGGTGCTGAGGGTCGTGCCGTTGTGCTTGTGGTCCCAATGCGTGCCGTTGAAGAGGGCGTGGTCCAGGTATGTCTGGCCCTCGCCGTACTTGAGCTCACGTCGAACGTAGTCGTTGAACAACGAGACATAGGCCGAGGAGATGGCGGACGACTGCGGGTCGTATTCGGCTCCCTCGCTCAGTGGATCCAGTGTGGGGCCGGAGAAGCGCGTATCGAGGCGGCCGGTGGTGAGGTTCTGATCGTCCTGGAGGGTCTTTGTGAACTCGCCGCCTGAGACGCGAAGGTTGGCCTTGACCCAGTAGGCGACGGGAATGCCCGTATAGTCATGGAGCTTCCCGGCAACGGCTTGCTTCTCGGAGTCAGAGAGGTCAGTGCCGAGGGCAAGAGCGTGGGTGTAGGGGCCCATGGCATACTCCTCGACTTCCTTCAAGAAGGGGTCGAGGGCGGCGGGCTGGTTGGGGATCTTCTTGTGGTACCAGGCGGTAGCGGCGTAGGTGGGAAGGGCAAGGATATACGGCAGGTCGACGCCAGGATTGGAGGCGGGCACATCGATGTCGGTGGTGAAGTTGAAGATTTGCGAGAGAAGGATGACGCCGTTCAGATCGACGCTTTTGTCGTTCTCAAGAATGTCGGCGAGGACGGCGGAACGGGTGGTGCCGTAGCTCTCGCCGAAGAGGAATTTGGGCGAGTTCCAGCGGTTGAACTTGGTGATAAAGCGGACGATAAAGCGGGCGAAGGCGTTGGCGTCTTCGTCGATGCCCCAGAAGGCCTTGCCGGGATCCTTGCCTAGGAGGCGGCCGAAGCCGGTGCCGGGCATGTCGATGAACACCAGATCACTTGTGTCGAGCAGGGATTCTGGATTGTCGACGAGCTTGTAGGGCGCGGCGGGAAGGTGCTGATCGCCTTCAGTGACCACATGCCTGGGACCGAGCGAGCCCATATGAAGCCAAACGGTGGCAGCACCGGGGCCGCCGTTGTAGAAGAACATGATAGGGCGGTCTTCAGCCTTCGCGTCCTTCTTAAAGTAGGCGACGTAGGACATTCGTGCGGTGGGGTTTGCGTCCTTGGGTTCTTTGGGTTCGTCGAGAGCGAGCTGGGTGCCGGGGAGGGGCTTGCCGTCGAGACCGAGCTGGGCGTCGTCGGTGTCGTTGGAGGCGACGGTGAGAGTTCCGGCGACAGCGGTGTAGGCGATGTGCTGGCCGCCGACGTCAACGGTACCCTGAGTCGTGGAGTCGGCGTAGAAGGCTTTCTCCTTTTCAGCCGCCGAGGCGGCCTTCTCTTCCTTTTTGTCGTCTTTCTTGTCGTCCTTCTTGTCTTGGGCGATGGAAAAGGCGGGTGCGAGCATCAGGAAGGCCGTAGCAAAGGCGGCTGCAAGGCGGGGCGTAAAACGCATGGGTGTGGTCTCCGAAGGAGGGGATTGGGCGAAGAGACAGTATAGAACTCGCGAGCTGGAATCTGTTCGAAGGCTAGCGATTCAGCAGGCGATCGCACGGATATGTCCCTGTCGAGAGTAGTCGAGCAGTCTGGCGTTACGAGTGATGAGTGTTTTCCCGAGCGCGCGTGCGGTGGCCGCGATAATCCGGTCGGCTGGATCGCTTGGAGGAGCCCCCGGCAGCATAGTTGATGCGAGCAGGATCTTCGGTGTCAGTGGTGCGAGCCGGATTCCGGGCATTGCGATAAGCGAGTCGAACCATACGTCGGAAGGGATGGTCAGCGTCAGTCGACCTTTGCTGACAAGCATCCCCACCTCCCAGGCAGTAAACGGAGAGAGATAAACCCCAGCATTCGTTCGGTAGGCTTTTTGAATCGCCTTGCGGCTCGCAATCGACAGGGACATTTGCTGCATGATCCAGATTGCTGTGCAGGTGTCGAGCAGGACTGAGCCGGCCATTTATTTCTCCGCTTCCCATTCCTCGTCGATCGGATCGGTGAGGTCGACGCCCGGAGCAATCGTCAGCGTATCTCGCATTGCGCCCCAGAGCTCAAATGGATCGTCGCCGTCCTTGGCTATCGGCACAATAGCCGCAACCGGCTTGTTGTGTTTCAGCAGAACTATGCGGTCGGTCTTTCCCTCAGCAACGTCGTCGATCAAGCCCAGGCAACGCGATTTGAATGCGGTTACGCCGATGGTGTTCTCTTTCGCGTCAATTGCAGGCATGTGCGCCCTCCAATTATGGACCATTCTAAATGGTCCATATAGAACTTAGCAATAACATTTCTGTGTAGCCTTTTACTTTGGCGCTTTCTCGCCGGGCTGTTTGTCGGTGATGCGGGGGCGGCCCTGGGCCTGGAGATCTTTGGCGACCTGGTCGACTTCGCGGAAGACGCGGAGAAGGTTGCCGCCCAGGATCTTGCGGCAGTCCTCGGGTGAGTAGCCGCGGGCCATGAGAGCGGCGGTGATCTTGGGCAGGTCGGCGGGCGAGTCGAGGCCCTCGGGGAGCTGGCCGTTGACGCCGTCGAAGTCGGAGCCGAGGCCGACGTGGTCAACTCCGGCAATCTTCGCGATATGGTCGATGTGGTCGATGAGCATGGAGAGCGGCGGCCGGGGAATCTGGTCAGCATAGTGGCGCTGGATCTTGTCGATCTCAGAGTAGGTGACCTCGCGGCCGTCGGCTTTCGCTTTGGCCTTGAGTTCGTCGATGGCCTTCTGGGCGATGGGCTCCTGGACCTTGAGCGCATCCCAATAGGCCTGCGAGACGAAGCCGGAGAAGAAGTTGACCTGAATTACGCCACCTTTGGAGTTGGGACCGCCGGAACGGGCGACAGCGCGAAGCATGTCGTCTGTCATGTTGCGCGGGGCATTGCACAAGGCGCGAGCGCCGGAGTGGGAGGCGATTATGGGAGCGCGGGTGATGACGAGGGTGCGATAGAAGGTGCGATCGGAGACGTGGGAGATGTCGACCATCATCCCCAGGCGGTTCATCTCGTAGACAACGTCTTTGCCGAATTCGGTGAGACCTTCCTTGGAGTGGGGGATGGAAGTGTCGTCGATGTCGCCGGAGCTGTCGGCCCAGTCGGTGGAGTTGGACCAGGTGAGCGTCATGTAGCGGACGCCGAGCGCATAGTACTGGCGGAGCAAAGCGAGGGAGTTCTCGATGGAGTGGCCTCCCTCGATTCCCATCAGCACAGCGAACTTGTGGTTGCGATGAGCTTCCTCAATACCCTCTGGACTGGCGACGAACTGAATCTGATCGGGGTGGCGGGCGACCTGCTGCTTGACCGAGTCGATGAGCTCGAGAGTGCGGCGGGCGTATTGGCCCTTGTAGAGCTTGGGTTCCACCCAGATGGAGAAAAACTCTGCGCCAAGATTGCCCTTGTGGATGGAGTCGAGGTTGAGGTCGCCCGTGCCGCGCGGATCAGCGAGGTCGAAGTGCTCGTCGAGGAAGCGCTGCGGGGTGTCGGCGTGGGTGTCAATGACGAGTGCGGAGCGGTGGACCGCTGCGGGGCTTTGTGCTTTGGGGGTCATTTTGGCGGGTGAGGCGGTCGGGGTTTGGGCGATGAGCAGGGGGGAAGCGAAGAGGAGAAGTGTGGAGACTACGCGGGCGGTCATAGGCTTGGGGAAAGTGTACCCGAAGGGACCTGGGACTGGTGACCGGGGGTGAGACTGAATGCCCGTCGTCCCTAGATTCGGCAAGGCGGCGGGCGAGAGAGCATTGATCAGCAAATTGCGGGATTCGAGCAGGTTCGCCTATGCTGTGAGGCTATGAGACTTCGTGGTTGGGCTTTGACGGTTTTGACGGCGACGGGGCTGTGGGCCGGAGGGCAGGCGGGCGCGCAGGACAAGCCGAGGGTGCAGAACTTCCTTCTTGAGGAAACGACGGTTCGGTCGGGGATGGGGGGGCAGTTTGAGGCGGCGCAGAAGGACTACTGCGCAGCGGTGGTGCGGGGCGGGGCACCGGCGTGCCTGGTGTTTTCAACGGCGACATTCGGCGAGTCGGGGCTCTACTGGACGCTGCTGCCGTTTACGTCGTTCATCCATTACGACCAGGGCAAGTACACCGACAAGGGACTGACGCCGGAGCAGGCCAAGGAGTTGAGTGCGCGGCGCACCCCGACGATTGAGTCGAACCATGAGTCGGCGATCGCGCTGCAAATTGATAGCTCGCTGGCGCCGATGGGTTCCAATGCGGAGTTTCCGCTGAACCTCGTGACGGAGTACCAACTGAAGCCGGGGATGACGGACTCGTTTGTCGGGACGATCAAGAAGACGCTACTGCCGGGAGCGAAAAAGGCGGGGGCTGCAGCGCTTGGGGTGCTTACGACGACGCTGGGCGGTAGTCCGGAGCGGGTGTTTGTTGTCACTCGTTTGACGAAGTTTCAGGAATTGGATGGGCCGGACCCGATTCTGGCGGGGATGAGTCGCACAGAGCGGAGCACATGGGAGGGCCTGTTTCAGACCTATATTCAGCACCGGGAGACCTATGTGATGCGGTATCGGGCGGATATCAGCGATGATCCGAGGGTGGCGCAGGCGGAGGAGAAGTGAGAGGCGGCGGCTTCGAATCCTCAGTTCGCGCTGCTCGGATGTACCGAAGGCGCCACGACTGTAAAGGGAAAGATAGCTATATTCTGAGTGCCCAGCATCAGAGCATACTCGCCGGGGTCTAGCGGCGACTGCGGACGAATCAGCCAAACCTGAGGATCGGGCCGGGAGACATCGGCGGGGACCAGGTCGGTCTTGTTCGCATCGACCATCTTGGAGCCACCAACGACTGGATAAACAATCATTCTGCCGCCATCGAGTTCTCTCGCGTCCTTTTTGGGATGAAGTCTGACGAGCACGGGAGCGCCGGGGATGGACGAGAAGTGACAGAGGCAAAGGATGGGCCGGCCGGCCTCAACCTGAGCGGAAACGTGATCGCCCTCGTATTCCGCGACGATTTTGACAGGAACGATTCCGTAGGAGAGCGAAGCAGCGAGTCCATGGGCATTTTTGGTCTTTGAGGGCATCTGATTCGTTACTTCTGTCCATTGGGCGCCCTGGATGAAGACTCCGGCTCGATCGAGCGGGTAATCCGCGGTGAACTCGGGGCCGCTCCCCGACGGCGGCAGTTTCTCCCTCACGACGTCGACCGGAGCCGATTGATTCGGCGCCGCGGCATTGCCTTGTGCCGGCTGATTTTGGGCGTGAATGGTGGAAGGAAGGGAAGTGGCAATCAGGAAGAGGCATGAAACCAGAGAGGTTCTCCGCATATCTTTCCTCGACGGTGAACGTGATCCTGAAAATGGCCATCACTTGCGCAAAGAACACGCAGCGCCGAACAGTAACGGACGAACGCAGACAACAACGGATGACCGCTTTATTTCCTTTTCAGGATGGAGAAAGCGTACTACTGGCATGCGGGAAGATCAAGGTGTGCCCCGTCGCGGCCCTCTTGATCTTCCTAAGCCTTGCTGCGGACGGCGAGCAGCGTCGTGCTTGATTTTCTTAGGCGACTGCAGATTCAACTGGACGCAAACTTACTTGCACGTCGACCCGGGCGCCCAGGCGGTTGAGGATCGACATCAGGCGGTCGAGGGTGAACCGGCTCAGGTCTGCATTACGGATGCGGGAGAAATCGGCTGCGGCGATGCCTGTTCTCGCATGGGCGGCGCGGACGGTTAGCTTCTCGCGATCCAGCATCTTGATGATTTCGGTGGCGAGGATAGCCTTCAACTGCTCAACGTCAGCGTTTGCATGTCCGAAATCGTGAAAGACATTGCCGGTGCCGTGAACGAGTTCGGTTTTGTCATTCTTCATCGGAGCATCTCCTTCAATTGCTTCAACCGACTCTCAATCAGATCGATTTCGTGTTGCGGGGTCTTGATGCCCTGCGTCGATTTCTTCTGGAAGGCATGAACAACCCAAATCTCATCGCCAATCTGCACAGCATAGACGACACGAAAGGCATTGCCGCGGAACGGCAATGCGATTTCAAAGACGCCGGAGCCGAGACCTTTGAACGGCTTGGCAATGTCGGCCTTGCCGCTCTCTGCCGCGATGGTCAGAGCGTTGAGGCAGATGGTCTGAGCCTCGATGGGGAACTTCTCAAAGTCCTTGCGCGCTGCCTTGATCCACGAGATGGGCCGCGTCTGTCGGATTATGGGCTTGCTGCCAAAGCTACGGGAACAGTGTAGTCATATTTGACAACAGTGTCAAGGCTTCGCTTTCCAGCCATTTTGGTGCTGAGTTGAATGGGAATCTGGGCCAGTCGTCAAAAAATCTGTGATAGCCTCTGATTGAGGTTAATCAACGTTCATCAATGGCTACCGTGAGTCGACTTCCTATCACCAAGGCGCGCATCAACCTGGGGCAGATCGCCCGGCGGGCGCATAATGGCA
>CAYWSR010000174.1:0-9623 GCA_964460385.1 uncultured Occallatibacter sp.
GAACACGGTTAGCTGGGATCTCAAGCTGGCGTATGTGGAGATTGGCGACCCGGAGAAACACTGGTTCAGCCTGCGCGTGGGGCGGCAGCTGATTAACTACAACAATACGATCATTGCCGACTCGGAGTGGCGCAACCAGGCACGGTCCTACGACGCGGCGGTGCTGAACCTGAACTTTAAGCGCGAACACCTTGGCATCTTTGCCGCCTCGGCTGTTGTGCCGCAAGCCTATGGTGTGAGTCCGCATCAGGAAGGCAACAACATCTACGGCGCCTACGGCCGCGTGGATGATTTTCTTGCGCCGCACTTGAACCTCGAGCCATTCATGCTGTGGCGCGTGCAGCCCGCAGAAGTTGTGGAACCTGCTGTTGCCAAGAAGACTGGAAAGGAAGACGAGAAGGTTTATGGGGTGCGCTTAAAAGGGCAAGCCCACGCGGCGTTCAATTACTCAGGCGAGGCGATTATCGAAACCGGCACGGTGGGAAAGCAGTCGATTCGAGCCTCGGCAGCGCAGGTAGGCGCGTCTTACCAGTTTCTCGATGCGCCGTCGAAGCCGCGCGTCTTTTCCCAATACGACTACGCCACGGGCAACAAGAATCCGGCCACGAGCGCCTCACATACCACCTTCGACACGATCTACCCGACCGCCCACGATCGCTTTGGCATCACAGACCTGTTCGGCTGGCAGAATATTGAGGCGGTGCGCGCGGGAGTCACCGTTGAGCCCCATCGGCGGCTCACCTTCACGGTGCAGGGGCTGGACGATTGGGCGGCTGATGCGCTGGACTCGATCTACAACACCTCGGGCAGCGCAATCGTGACAAACAAAACCGACCACGGCCGCCATCTGGGCGCGGAGGTCGATGGCTACTCCTGGTATGAACTGAATCGGCACTTCAACCTGGGCGGCGGCGTCGGCTACTTCGGCGGCGGCCAGTTTCTGACGAATGTGACAACCAGCCACTCGTACACGTACTACTACGTTGCGCTGAACTTTAAGGACAACGGAAAGAAGTAGCCAACGCCGTAGTTGAACTCCGGGATGAGCCTCCGCTTCCATCCGTCGTAGAGACGGGGTTGCAGCATTCCAAGCGAGCGAGAAAAGGGTAGCCCGCAATGCCTGCCCTTTTCTGTTTGCGGTGGAGACGCGGGCAGCGGGCTTGGGATCCAGAGGTCTCAGGCGGCTGTGGGTTCGTCGTGGTGCTGGTTCTGTGATTCCTCTTCCTGTTCGTGAGGCAGGCTGCCGGCCTTCCTGCCGGGCACGTAGGTTTCAAGCTGGGCAATCAGCACGGTGGCCAGGAAGAGGATTGTGCTGAAGCCGGTAAACAGAAGCAGAAAGATCCAGCGGTCTCGGGTTCCCATTGCGTTTGCTCTCCAGGAAAGGGGAATAGGCGAGCGCCTAGTCTCTACGATGCGCACTCCGCTGCAAGCGAAAGACCAATCGCCGTGAAAAGAAAAGGCGGGGTTTAGGGGAGGATGGAGGAATGGCGGGCGCGCAATAATTGCGCGGGCAGGTAAAAATGACCGACCGTAGGCCGGGGCGAGTGGGGCCGGCGCGGGGTCAATGCGAGGCCCGGACAAGCGTCCGGCGCGAGTGGCGAAGACCTGGTCCGGAGTTCTAATCAGGGGATCTGCTCAAGGACCCTTTGAAGGGCCTGCTGCCAGGTGGGGAGCGTCACTCCAAAGGTCTCGCAGACAAGCTCGCAGCAGAGCTGCGAGTTGGCTGGGCGGCGAGCAGGCCGGGGAAACTCGGAGGTGGGGATGGGGATGAGCGTTGGAAGGCGGGCGCCGGTGGCTTGGGCCCTGCGGGTAAGGAACTCCCTGGCAAAGTCGAACCAGGAGGCTGCTCCCGAGCAGGTGAGGTGATAGATGCCGCTCCAGTCCGCGGGGAGTGTGGGGAGCGGACGTTCAAGGTGGGGCTGTAATCGATTTCCGACTTGACCAGGACCCTCGGCTAAGACGCGGGCGAGAATTGCGGCGGTGGCTTGGGCAGTGGCCTCGCTCGAGGTGGGTGCACCGACCTGATCGTCGACGATGCGCAGCTCGCTGCGCTCCTTTGCCAGGCGCAGCATGGTGAGCAGGAAGTTGGCGCCCCGAGACCCGTACACCCAGCTGGTGCGGAAGATCAAATAGCGGCCTTCGGATCCGGCCATGGCGCGAGCGATGGCCTGCTCGCCACCGAGCTTCGTCTTGCCGTAGACGTTGAGCGGGTGGGTGGGGTCGGTTTCGATGTAGGGCTCGGGCTTGGCGCCGTCAAAGACGTAGTCGGTGGAGTAGTGGACGAGCAAGCTCCCCTTGCGCGCGGCTTCTTCAGCGAGGACACAAGGGGCCTCCGCGTTGATGGCCCAGGCAAGATCGGGCTCGGACTCGGCTTTGTCGACCGCCGTGTAGGCTGCCGCGTTGACGATCAGCGAGGGGTGGGCGGCGCGGACGGCTGCACGAATTGCTTCCGGATGGGCAAAATCAACATCGGTCGAGCCGAGAACCGTGAGTTCGCCGAGAGGCTCGAGCGTGTGAGCGAGCTCCCACCCGAGCTGGCCGGAGCGGCCAAAAAGCAATATCTTCGCCATGAGTTCCTTCAGGGAAGACTCTAAAGGGAAAGTGCCGTGCGAGCAAGACAGCCGCGGAGCACACCAGGGACGTCTGGCCAAACGCGAAAAGAACAGAGGGATTCATGGACGAATGGGCTCCAGATCTTCAGCGCTGACCTGAATGGCCGCGTGCTGGTTGATGGTTTCAAAGCTCAACACGAAGCGGTCTCCGCCGCTGCGGCGGACAAGCGTTCCCTGGACGCCCTGAAGAATGCCGCTTTTGACGCGGACCTTCTCGCCGACAACGAGGGCGCGGTAGGGCTCGACGAGGCGGGCCGTGACGCTGGCGCGGAGGGTCTCGATGTCGGCATCGGCGACCGGGACGCTCTCGCGCCCGTTGCCGACGATCTGGAGCACCCCGGGCGACTCGAGGACACGGACGCGCTCGCGGAGGTTGATGTGGACGAAAAGATAGGTCGGAAAAAGGGGCAGGATGGTCTTGACGCGCTGACGGTTCTTCCAGACGCGGACGGTTTCGTAGGCGGGGAGGAAGGACTCGATCTCGCGCAGGCCGAGATGGCGCACCACCGATTTCTCATTCTGCGGCACGGTGAAGACGGCAAACCAGTGTCGCTCTGCGGCCCGATCGGCAGTCTGATCGGAGAGGAAGCCCGGAAGTCGCGGCGGCATGCATTGGGAGACAGCGAGTTCAGAGTGCATATACGGGCCCCTTGGTTCCAATCTGAGAGTAAGCAGGCGCTCTCACGGCGGAAAGAGACAATGTGCGACACCCGTTGTCAATGGGTGTCACGGGTTGCGGTTGAGACGCCCGGAAGTAATTGCTTGGAGCGATTTCCTTAGGGCAATGGGCTCGGGGTGCCGCAACCCTGGAGCTGCTTTAACCTGCGCGGGCGATCAACTCCAGATGGCCGGTGTACGCGCTGCTGCCGGCTTCAACTCCGCACCTGCGCAGCAGAGCTTGAAAGCGCGGGTCCTCGCGCATTGGGTTCAGGATGGGATCGGAGCGGAGAGCAAGGCTCCAGAGCGAACCCTCGGCATAGGAGGCTTCAAGCCAGCGGACGGCCTCAAGATCGTTGCCGAGACCCATTGCCATCAGTGCCATCCCATAGGCGTTGCTCCTCTTCTTCTGCGGATTCATCCGCTCGACAGCCGCGCGAATCTCTCGCGCCCGGGCCGGCTTGCCGGAGAGTGTCCAGTGGTAGGCCAGAACGCACTGCAGCGTGACGCACTGGGGATAGTCCGAGGCGAGGGCGGCAATGCGCTTGAGACGGGCGGCATTTGGTCCTGCCTGGATGAGGGCGAGCGCCTCGATGATGGCGAGAGTCCCGCCGCAGCCGCCACCTATCCGAATCTGCTCGGCCATGTCGATGGCTGCGTCGTTGGCTCCAGCCAGGTATTCGATCCAGCAGACCTTGGCGCCGAGCATGGGGACGAGCGTGTTTCTCTGCCAGGCCTTCCACGCCCAGACTTTAGCGCCGTCGAGATCGCCTTCCGCAACGTGGGAGAGAGCCATTCCCGCAAGAGCAAAGGAGCTCTCAGGCCGGCGGGAAAGGACCTCTTCAAAGCCGGCGCGCGCCTGACGGCCCTTGCGCTCATGGACCAGCCTGAGCCATGCCGCCGCACAGCGGGTTTCGACTTCATCGGGATCGAGCTGGGCGGTGCGGCGCAGCGCCTCCGTCGCCGCCGGGTAGGCGATAGCGCCGTCCATCACTCCATGGAGGGCCGCCGAGATCAGGGCATTCGCAAGGCCGGTAAGGGCCGCGGCATTGGCAGGGTTCTGGTCGATGGCCTTGCGATAGAGCCCGGCAATGGTGTGCAGGCTCTCCTCCGAGCGCGACTCCCACAGCTCATGAGCCCGCAGCTCAAGCTCGCGCGACTGCGACCTTCGGGCCGCAAAAGTGTCGTCGCTGCCCTCATCGCTCAGCGGGCTCTCCCGCGCGAGGTTCATCAACCAGCGGTCGATCTCCTCAGCGTAGGCAAAGACAGACCCTTTGCATCCACCAAAATGATGCACCGGAAGCGCGTGATACGCGTGCCAGCGCTGCACCGTGCGCGGACTGCGCTCAAGATAGTCCGCAATCGACTTCCAGGAATCCAACCGCACCTTAGGCATAGGTATCTCCAACCTCTGAGAATTAAGCCAGGTTAGGCAGTCTTGGGAGGAGAAAGAGATAGAGGCGAAAGCCCGTCGATCTTTGAAATCCTTTGGGCTTGGAAATCAGCCGTGCTTTCAACGAACACTTAGTTCTGAATGAGCAAACTATAGCCCAGCCACGAATGCGAACGCAACTGCTTCAAACGAGAATCTGCAAGCTTCACACAGAGCGAATCCGGGAATGAAACACGTGAGTGCAAACTGCCAGATTCTTTCCCAATTTGGCATCGAATGGCGGCGCGTGACGACTCGTGGCGCGATTTGACGCGATTTGGCGTGCTTCGGGCGGGCGCAAGTGCTCACCGTAGAGATATTCCGGAGCCCGCCCCTCTTCCTGGATGAAGAACAACCCACTCTACATGGTCGACCGTCCCCAGAGAATGTGACCTAAAGCACACTTAGTCGAAGATAGGAGGGTATTATGTCAAAGAGTTATGGGACTTAGGTAACTCGTGACGGCGTTTTTTAAGGCGGGATGCGGTCATTCTGCGCGGCGCTCGCCTGTCGAGAGAAAGCTCACGCCAGAAACGTTGCTGCCGGAGGCGAGGACATCGCGAAGCTTTTCTGGATTGGGTCCGCTCAAGCGCTCGGCGGACCGCAGGAGTTTGAGGCCAGAGTAGGGGGTGGTTGCTGCGGGGAGGCGGAAGATCCAGGGAACGTTGTTGGTGGTGAGCGATCGGTCGTCGGCGAGCGCCACGACGGGAACGAAGGCCTTGAGCGCCAGTTGTTCGGCAAGGTGGGCGCTGTCTCGATCGAGTGCGAGGATAGCAAGCGCATGCTGATCCATAAGGTCGTGAACGAGCGCGGTGGACGCGGCGCCCCAGCTTTGATTGCTCTTGACGGGCAGCAGTTGCCATGAGGCGAACAGGCTCTGCCAGTTGAGGTTGCCCTCGAGGGACGCGGCAACCGAATCGGCGTCGGGGCCGAAAAGGACGATGCGAATGGGGCCATTGAATTGGGAGAGCTCGGCGGCCGTGCGACGAGGACCTTCGAAAGTTACGCCGTCTTCGCCGACCCGTGCATAGGGCCCTGTGGCTGGCGGCGTCTTCGTCGAGGTCGCTGGCGTTGCGGGTTGGGGCGCTGTGGGTTCGGATGGAGTGGACTGGCCTGCGGTGTACTGAGATAGCGCAGCCTGGGACGCGACTGGTTGTCCAGCAGGCGCAGTCTCGGCGACCGGTCCGGGAACCTTGTCCATTCGAGCGATGCGGTAAGTGATGCTCCCGTTGTGGACGGCGCCGAGATACAGGGGAGCCGTGTTCTTCAGGTTGGGATCGAAGATCATGTGCCCGGTCACGCCGTCATACTGTTCGATATTGCCCAGCGCGTCGTGGATCCGCGCACGATTCAGCCCCGCCTTGCAGATCGAGTCCAGCAGAATGTTCATCGTGTCATAGGCCATCGAGGCAAACTGCTCCGGCTTCTCGTGGAAGCGGTCCTCGAAGCGGCGGTTGAATTCGAGCCAGCGCGGATCCGTGCGGTTGGGATCGTAGGGATAAACGGCCTCGAATCCCTCCGCGGCATCGCCGGCCTCTTTCAGCAGAGTGTCGCCCAGGGTGCGAAACGCGCCAAAGGCGCGCTGCTTCATCCCCGCCGCTCGCAATTGCTTCAGAATCGTGGCCGCCTCCAACTCGTCCCCCACCAGCAGAACGGCGTCCGGACGCGAGCTGCGGATTACCCGGAGTTGCTTGGCGTAGTCTGTGTCTCCTGGCTGAAAAACCTGCTCCATCACCACCGGATGGCCCAGCCGCCGCGAGACATCGAGGAATTTCCCCAGGCCAAAACGCCCGTACCTGCTGCTCGACCGGAGAACCGCCACCCGCTTCAATCCAAGCTCGGTATAGATGTGGCGAGCCAGTGTCAGATACTGTTCCCGGTCGTCCTGCATGGTGCCGAAGTACCACGGAATGGCGGTCTCCGGAACGGTGGGATCGGTGTTGGCCGAACTCACGACTGGCAACTCCGCGCGAAGGGCAACGCGCAGGGCGATGTGTGTTGACTCGGAGCTGATGGAGCCGAAGATCGCCCAAACCTGTTCGTCGTAGGCCATCTTTACTGCTTCATCGGAGGCCGAGCCCCAGATGGCGGGTTCAGTAGGCCGGATATCGCCATAAACCGCCTTGGCCTGCCAGTTGTTGTAGTCGTTGTGCAGCATCAGCTTGAAGGGCTTTCCCCCATAACCGCCGGCCGCATTGGCCTCTTCCACCGCCAACTGCGCGCCGTGCAGCATGCGAATCCCGAGAACCGATTCCGAGTTGTGCTCGATCGGCCCGAAGAAGCCGATGCGCACCTCGGTCACGTCCTTGGGCACGGGTATGTCGCGCGCCGCGCCCATATAGATGTTGGGACGCGTGTAGTTGGTGTCGTAGGGCGCCGCAAACTTCGAGTAGGGCCTCATATCTTCAGGCTCTCCCGCGTAGGGCACCACTTCACGATCCCGCGGAGGCCCGGGCGGATGCGCGCCACACTCGCAGACACGGGTTGGTTGGGGGGACTGCGCGGCAGCGGAAGCTGCGATCAGAAGCGCGAAGATGATTGGTCCCGTACGCATCGTGAACTCCATACACACCGGAACCGAGAATCCGGCGAATACATGGCGGAGCGTTGCGGGGAACGTCAATGCGCGCCTGGGTTGTGGCAGGGGCCTAAGACCCCTGCATTCCTTGCCGCCTCAGTCTCTACGCCTTGCCGTCGGCCTGCTTATCGGTGCGGAACATGGCGATGGCTTCAATCTCAATCAGCAGCTCAGGACGGCACAGGTGAGCCTGGATGCCGGTCGATGCAGGGAGCGGATCGAGTCCCTGCTCTTTGAAGAAAGCGGTACGGCCGGCATTGAAGACGTCGTAATCGCGATCGATGTCGCGCAGGTAGCAACTGGTGCGAACGATGTCGTGCCAGGTGCAGCCTTCGCTCTTCAGAAGACCGGTGATGTTGTCGAAGGTGCGCCGCAACTGGGCCTGAAAGTCGCCGATATGGACGCTCTTGCCCTGCTCGTCGATCGAGGCTGTGCCGGAGATAAGCAGGATGCAGACTCCGCCGATATCGATGCGCATGCCGCGCGAGAAAGAACTTGGCTTGGCGTAGGCGTAGGCCTCGTTGAGGACCCCGTGGTTGGTCATGGCCCGCTTTTGAATCGGTGCGTGTGCGATGGTCTCCAAAATGTCTGCAAATGCGTTGCTCATTGTTTTATTGGCTCCTTGGGCCATTGATTCTTCTCTCTGATTCCGTGGCTCAACCCCTTGGCGGTGGCGACCCAGATATCGTCGCCGGCGAAGTCGATGCCGAGTATGTAGTTGTGCGCAGGCGCTGTCGTAACTGCGACCGGTGTTACCTTTCCCTGAGCGTCCCGAACAGTCATCTCCGGCTTGCCGTCCGTCAACGATGGGCAATAGACCGCCCAATTCACGCCGTCGTAGTAGGCAAGCCCCTTGTCTGTACCAAACCAGGCGCGCTTGCCGTCTACACCCTTCACAACGTTGGTGAAGTTCGAGGGAAGCCCGCTGTCTTTCTTGAGGAAGTTGTGCCAGTAGCGTCCGTCGTAATGGCTGTCGCCAAAGTACGTGGCCGCCCATAGAACATTGTCTACATAACTGACCGATGTGACAATCTCGTGAATTAACCCCTGATCCTTGAAGAGCACCATCTCCGTCTCTCCGTCCGGATCGTCGTACTTGTCCCACTTCCCTGTCTTCTGATCATACTCAAGCACGCCGCTGCCCCAGATGCCGTAGTAGACCTTGGTCGGCGTTGCGGAGACGGAGTAGGACCAGATCTCGAACATGGGCGTGTTGCGCTCGTTGTAAAGCGTCCACTGGTTCGTATGCAGGTTTAGACGGCAGGCGCCCGCAGCCGTCGCTATCCACACGTTTTCGCCCTCGATTGAGACGCCGTAGACGACGTCGTTGCTGAGGCCGGAGTTGAGCTGGGTGAAGCTGTCGATGCGTCCGCCTGAGATGCGGCTCAATCCGCCCATCGTTCCGGCCCAGACGTCGCCGGTGCGCTTGTCCAGGGCCAGAGAGAGGACGGCGCGATGCGCAAGGCCATCCTTCGTGGTGTACACCTTCCACGCGTGATTCTCGTACAGGGCCAGGCCATTGTCCGTTCCGGCCCAGATGCGGTCTCCATCCACGAGAACGGCATATACGTGATCGTTGGGCAATCCGTTGGCCGTGGTGAAGTTTTCAAAACGAAAGCGCGGCATCTGCGGCAGCACGAGGCCCTGCTGCGTCGAAGACGCCGGCGGCGCGGCAGATGCCGCCATCCCCGCGACCAAAACGATTGCCATCGTGCAGAACTTCTTCATCGCATCTCCCTCATCGCGTCCTCAGGTACTCGATCAGATCGTTGAGTTCATCCTTGGTCAGATCGTTGGTGCGGCCATGCTTGTCGTCGGGATTAAAGACAGTCCAGATCTCCTCAAGGCTGCGCGCCGAGCCGTCGTGGAGGTAAGGCGCGGTGAGCGCGATGTTGGTCAGCGGCGGCGATTTCAGAAGGCCGGTATTGTCGGTCGGCTTGCGCGTCCCCACATCGACGATCTTCTGGTTTGTACCCTTCGGCCCGCTGTGGCAATAGACGCAGCGGTTCGATTCCGGAATCGGCTTCTTGAACTTGTCCACGGCCCGTTCGAAGATCGCCTTGCCCCGCTCCTGCGGCGTAGTAAGGTCGGCACCAGGCAGGCGGAAGCGGTTGGGGCGGGTGCGGATGCCTCGGATGTAGAAGACGAGGTCGGTGAGGGTGAGATCCGGGTACTGTTCAGACCGCCAAAAGTACTTTTCGGTGCGCGGGCCGCACTCGGTGGGAATGTTGGGGTTGGTGCCAGTCCACTTGTACGGCTCGGTGCCCTTGACGCCCTCGAGCAGTTTGTTGTCCACAAAGCTGCGGCCAAAGCCGTCCGGCTCCAGGTTCCACGTGAGTCCGTC
>CAYWSR010000175.1:0-9487 GCA_964460385.1 uncultured Occallatibacter sp.
GAGCGGTCCGGAGGGCGCGGATACGCCACTGCTGGTGCTGAAACGGAAAGTGAAGAAGCTGATCGAGGATGAGAGCCCGCGGCACCCGCTGACCGATGATCAATTGGCGGCGATGCTGCACGCGCAGGGGATTCAACTGACGCGGCGGACGGTGGCGAAGTATCGCGAGGACCTGGGAATTCCGTCAACGCATCAACGGCGGCGGAGGGACGGGTAGAAGCAGTTGTCAGTTCTCAGTTGTCAGTTCCCCGGGCAGGCGCTGCCAAATTGTGCACAACAGCCGAGACTCTACAGAATCGAGGCTTTTCTCGTCGGATTGGCGGCATGCTGACAACCGAAAACTGACAACTGAGAACGGTTGCTATAGAATCCGAAGTTCCTCGGCCGGAGTCTGGATCCGGAGTTTGAGATGGGGGAGAAGAGCGGAGGCTGACCATGGAAGTGGAGTTGACCGCGAGACAAGGCAAGATCTCCAAGGCGCTGCAGGCGCAGGCCGCGGAGGGGATGGAACGACTGACGCGCCTTCTGGGCAAGACGGTCCAGTTAAGCATCAAGATGAGTGCGCAGCGGCATCTGCAGATTGCAGAGCTGACGGTGCACGTGCGGCTGCAGACGTTTGCGGCCACGGGCAAAGCCACGAGGGCCGATGCGGCACTGAAAGAGGCGTTTGAACATGCGGAAAACCAAGCACGGCGCTACCGGGACCGGCGAATGGAGGACAAACGTTTGCCGAAGGAAGAAAAGACCATGACGGCGCCGCCGGTTGCACGGCCAAAAGCGCGACCCCCGGCGCCAAGTGAAGAGAACGGTAGCCAGACGACGCGGGCGAAGGCCCGGACGTCGATTGCAGTGCACTCTTTCCCGAACAAGCCAACGGTAGTCGAGCCGCACATTCTGAAGAGTGCGGAAGCGATTTCAGTGAAGCCGATGACGATTGAAGAGGCGGTGAAGGAAGCGGAGTTTCGGGACCGGGACCTGCTGATCTTTCGTAATCACGCGGGCGAGATGTTTGTGCTGCATCGGCGGCGGGACGGGCAGATGGAGCTGGTGGAGATCTCCTAGCGATCCCGCCGACAATCAATGCGCCGGTTTCCCGCCCTTTCGCGGTGAGGCCTGCGAAAGGATGGGGCACGGAGCTGGTGGAGATTTCCTGAGACATTGCATGACGGGCCTGGCCAATGCGCAGTTGCGAAAAACCGAGCGGGCACAAGGACTTTGGTAGCAGCCGATAACCGATTTAGGGGATGGAGCGAAGGGCGTGCGCCGCATACGCTTTTTGTATGCATACGCCCTTCCGGAAGCCGGATCCTTACGCTGAAATGAACCCGGTGAATGGAGAGGCGCAGGAGCCCTCCTCAGACTGGCCCACGAACGCATCAGGGAAAGGGTCAGACGCCGCGTCGGCGGACGCGACCCGCCTGAACCTCACAGAAAACTCCGATTCGTTGCAGCAGCAGGAGATTCTGGATGCGCTGCCTGTGCTTGTCTTCCTGGAACGGGCGGGCAAGGTGGTGTATGCGAACGCGGAAGCGCGCAGCCTGCTGGGCCACACAGAAGGCGATTGGGTGGCGCGGCCGATGGAGGAAGTGCTCTGGGGGTTGTTCCCGGGTACGGCCGAGCCGCTGACGCAACTGATTGGAACGCGAAAGGGCAGCCCATTTCACGCAACGGTTCCGGCGAGCAGCGGACGGCTGCTGCCGGTAGAAGGCACTTATAGCCAGTTGAATGCGGAGCTGCGCGAGTCAGTCATTGTGGCGCATCCGAGCGGGCGGGAGCGTGCGCCGAAGTCGCGGCTGATGGAAGACGTGCTGGCGAGCATTCCGGAGGCAGTGGTGATTGTGCATGGGAGCCATGTGCTCTACACCAATCCCGCGTTTACAGAAATGTTCGGGTTCACCGGGGAAGAGGCGAGCGGGGCGAACCTGACAGAATTGATCGTGCCGGAGACGCGGCAGCACGAAGTGGCGATGTTTGAAAAGCAGGTCGACATTGAAGGGGCGGTGGCAACCGAGACGGTGCGGATGAACAAGGCCGGAGAGCTGCTGGACGTTTCGGTGGTGGCGGGGCCGCTGCGGGTGGACGGAGGGAAGGTTGGCTACGTGCTGAGCTTCCGCGATATCACCGAGCGGAAGGAGCGGGAGAAGAGGGTCAGCCATGACGCGCTGTACGACGTGCTGACCGGGTTGCCGAATCGTGCGCTGTTTATCGATCGGTTGGGATTTGCGCTGCTGCGCACGTCGCGACGGAAGGACCAGAGCTGCGGCGTGTTGCTTGTGGACCTGGACCGATTCAAAGAGATTCGGGACGCGTTGGGAGACGCGGCGGCGGAACGACTTCTGGGGGCTGTGGCTGAGCGGCTAAGAACGGCGCTGCGGCCGCAGGACTCCGCTGCGCGGGTGGGCGCGGATGAGTTTGCGATCCTGGTGGAAAACATTCTGGAGCCCGGGGACCTGGAGATTGTGGCGAGCCGTGTTTTGAAGGAGATTGAGCGGCCGTACGAGATCTTTGGAAATATTGTGAAGGCGAGCGCGAGCGTGGGCGTGGCGATAGCGAGCGCGGAGCACACGACTGCCGAGACACTGATGCGGAATGCGGACTTTGCGCTGGCGCGGGCGCGGCAGGAGGGCGGCGGAGGATTCGAGATCTTCGACAAGAACCTGGAGACACCGGCAAAGACGAAGCGGGAGCCTGAGCGCGAGCTGCGCCGAGTGATGGAGAAGCGGCAATTTGAAGTGTGGTACCAGCCGATTTACCGGTTGGAGAGCGGCAAGCTGGAAGGGTTTGAGTCGCTGCTACGGCTGCGGCGGTCAGATGGATCAGTGGGGAGCTTTCGCGAGATGCTTTCGGTGGCGGAAGCGACGGGGCTGTCGATCTCGCTGGGACGGGAGACGCTGGACACGGTGTGCAGGCAACTGCGGGTGTGGAATGAGGGTCAGCAGCAGGATGGGCTGACGGTTACGGTGAATGCGACGCATCGTCAGTTCTATCATCCGGAGCTGATCGGGCAGATCATCAAGGCGCTGGCGGCGCATCCGGTGGATCCGTCGAAGTTGATCTTCGAGGTTGCGGAGACGACTCTGAACGAGAACATGGATGCGGCGCTGGGGATTCTGGAGCGGATTGCGGCGCTGAAGGTACGGCTGGCGGTGGACAACTTTGGCGAGAGCCTGGCGCCAATGAACTACCTGGTGCGGCTGCCGATCGAAATGGTGAAGATGGCGCCGAGACTGACGGCAGCGGCGGCCTCGGATGACCCATCGCGGGCAGTGGCGGAATCGATCATCGGGCTTGGCCATTCGCTGGGCGTGCAGGTGGTGGCGCAGGGGATTGAGAAGAATGAGCATCTGGAGGCATTGTCCCGGATGGGGTGTGAATTCGGGCAAGGACACCTGCTTTCGTATGCGCTGGAACCGGCGAGGGCAACGCAACTGGCGGGGCGGGGATACTGGGCGATTGCAGCGGGCGCCTGAAGCGGGCGGATCGGTGCTTGCAGCGGGCAATCCGGTGTAGGATGTGCTCATGAAGGCAGCCAAGCCGAAGGCCAAAGGGCGGAAAGCCGCGCGCCCTGCGGACAGTCAAAAACCGGGAAAAGAATTGGTGATCGTGACGGGAATCTCCGGCGCGGGCAAGGCCTCGGCGCTGAAGGCCTTTGAGGATCTTGGCTTTCATGCCGTGGATAACCTGCCGCTGGGGATGCTTTCGGATTTTGCGCGGCTGATCTGCAAATCGGTTGAGGTGGCGCGGGCGGCAATCGTGGTTGACGTTCGCGAGGGGACGACGCTCGACCGGCTTCCGGATATTTTGAAGGAAGTGCGGAAGCTGCTGCCGACGCGGGTAGTGTTTCTGGACGCACAGGACGCAGTGTTGGTGCGGCGCTACTCCGAGACGCGCAGGCCGCATCCGCTGCGGCGGTCGGAGACGGTGTCGCGGTCGATTGTGGAGGAGCGGCAGTTGCTCGATCCGATCCGCAACGTGGCGGACACGCTGATCGACACATCGAACTTCAACGTGCATGAGCTGCGGGCGCACATCCAGAGCCGGTTTGGCGAAGAGGAACGCAAGCCGCAACTGCTGGTCTCGTGCCTGAGCTTCGGGTTCAAAAACGGCGTCCCGCTGGACGCGGACATTGTGTTCGATGTGCGATTCTTGCCGAACCCGCATTTTGTGCCGGAGTTTCGCAAGCGGACGGGCAAGGACCCGAAGGTAGCGGCTTATATTCGGAGCTTTCCGCAGACCGAGGAGTTTCTGGAGCGGGTGTCGGAGCTGATGCTTTACCTGCTTCCGCACTACGTGGAAGAGGGAAAGAGCTATCTGACGGTGGCCTTCGGTTGCACGGGCGGGCAGCACAGGAGCGTGATGATGGCCGAGGAGGTGCGGCGGCGGCTGAAGAAGGCAGGCTACCAGGTGAAGACGGCGCACCGGGATATTCCGAGGGAGCCGAAGTGAGATAGAGCAGGGTATGGGATCTAGGGTCTGGGGTCTGGGAAAGACGGTCAGGGGCGAGCGGGTTTCAGAGGCAGATCATCAAGCCAGCGGGTGTAGGCTGCGGAGCGGTGCGCCGCGAGAGCGGGATCGTGCGCATTGAGCCAGACGAGGGTTTTGGGTGCGGCGATGCGGGAGTAGGCTTGCGGGGCGGCTGAGGAAGGCTGGATTTTGAGCCAGAGCGAGGGGATGCGCAGGGCTGAAGCGGCAGCGTCGGCATCGTAGCGTTCGCGGACCAGCAAATGGGCGGGGACGAGTGCGGCGCGGGGATCATTGAAGACGGCGGACATGGGGGCATCGAGCGGCTGGTCGAGGATTGTTCCGGCGAGATCGGGATGAGCGGCGGCAAACTCGAGGGCGAGGTTTGCGCCGAGGTCTTTGCCGGCGAGGAGGATCGCGTTCGGGGGCAAATGACGGGTTTGCGTGAGGTAAGTAAGTGCGAAGCCGGCGTCTTCTAGCCATTGGGCCTCGTTGGGGTGGGCGGGCTGGCTTTGGCCGTAGCCGCGATAGTCGAAGGCGAACACGTTGAGTCCGACTGAGTGGAGGAACGCGAGATCGTCGATGGTGGCGGAGAGGTTGCCGTCCTGGCCGTGGAGGTAGAGGACGGTGAAGCGGGCGTAGGGAGCGGCGGGAGCGGCGGGGATCCACCAGGCGGTTAGCCTGGTCACGCCGGAGTCATTGGGCGCGAAGGCGATGGATTCGAAGGCGAGATTTGAGGCCGCGGGCGTGCGGGTGATTGCGGAAGCGGGGTGATAGAGGAGCTGCCAGCTCCCTTGCCAGAAGAGGAAGCAGAGCACGCCCCATGCACAGAGGGCGGCGGCAAGGACGGAAATGGCGGCAGCGGAGAGGAGCCATCGTGCGGAGACGGTTTGGCGCGGATGGGCGGGGTGGCGGAGGTCGTGGAAGGCCTGCTCAAGCGGTGTGGGCGGCGGAGTTGGGGGCGGCGTGGGCCGTGGCTGGGGTTTGCGTCGGCTCATGGGCGGTAATGGAGGCTGAGGCGATAGTACTGCTAAGTGAGGAGGTTACGGAGTCCAAAAGCATCGCGGGGAGGAGTCTGAGTCCTCCCCGCAGCGGCTGGAGTTCGGCTAGTACTTGACGATGGCGGTGAAGGAGTCGGGCTTGAGGCTGGCGCCGCCAACGAGAGCGCCGTCGATTTCTTCCTGGCCAATGAGAGCGGTGGCGTTGTCGGGCTTGACGCTGCCGCCGTAGAGGATGCGCATGGCCGCTGCGACATCTGCACCGAGCAGCGCGGCGACTTCAGCACGGATGATCTTGTGGGCGTCGGCGGCCATCTCGGGCGTGGCGGTCTTGCCGGTGCCGATGGCCCAGACGGGCTCATAAGCGATGACGATGGGCGCGGCGGCTTCCGGTGTGATGCCGGCGAAAGCGCCGGTGACCTGAGTCTTGAGGACGGATTCGGTCTGGCCGGATTCGCGCTCGGCCAGGACTTCGCCAATGCAGACGATGGGGACGATGTTGTGCTTGAGCGCGGTGTGGAGCTTCTTGTTGACGATCTCGTCGGTCTCGGCGAAGTACTGGCGGCGCTCGGAGTGGCCGATGAGGGTGTGGGTTGCGCCGATGGCGAGAAGCTGGCCGACTGAGGTTTCGCCGGTGTAGGCGCCCTCTTCGGCGAAGTGCATGTTCTGGCAGCCGACGGCGACGTTGGAACCGTCAGCAGCAGCGATGACTGTTGGCAGGAGAACGGGCGAGGGAAAGAGCGCGATCTCGTCGCGCGTGTGGCCCGCGACGAGAGGCAGGAAGGCTTCGACGAAGGCTTTGGCTTCAGCGGGAGTCTTGTACATCTTCCAATTGGCGGCAATGAGTGCTTTACGGGCCATGTGATTGGGTTTCCTCACGATTGATTTTAGTGGATGGGTTTGGGAGGGCGGGTGACGGCGGGCACACACGGAGACGAGTGCGCAGAGAAGTGGAAGGCTTGAAATGTGAGACCCAGAATGGGCGGCTTACATTGCTGGAGTGCGGTGGGAAGGTGCGGCCTTTAGTCGCGCGAGCCGGAAAGCTGGATGGCGAAGATGTCGGCGGGGACTTCGCCGCGCTGAAAGGCTGCGCGATGGTCGGAGTCGCCGAGGTCCATCTTGAAGTGGTGCCAGATGCCGTCTTTGAAAATGCCCATGTTCCAGGGGCCCGAGACGGTGTCGGAGAATTGCCAGACGATGTGAAAACCCTCTTCGTTGGTGAATCCTTCGTTGTCAGCCTGGATGATGGATTCGCCGCGCTCCCAGAGAGCGGAGCGAAGGCCATGGAGAGCGGATGAGCCCTCTTCTGTATCGGCGCCGTGCAGGGGCTGGAAGGTATAGATGGTCTTGACGGTGGAGAGGTAGTCGCGGAGCCAGTCCACGCCGGATCCGGGCTTGCAATCCTGCAGGTCTTCGAGGAAGTCCGAAATCTCGTCCTGGCCCAGCGAGCCGGAGTAGACGGAGTTGCGCTCGACGAGAGCGATCTCGAGGTTGTCTTCGCCGCTGAGCAGGAGAATTTCCCATTCCTCTTCGTCGCCTTCTTCGAGCGAGAGGCGGCATGAGGGATGCTCGTCGTGGATTAGGTCGGCCATCTCCTCAAAGGAGGGATACTCGTCGAGCCGTGAAAGGACTCGTGTAAAGTTGGCCACCGGGAATCTCCTGAGGCGAACGAAGGAAATGGGGACAGAAGTATCTTACCCGGAGACGCGGGCGGAGCGAGAGGAAATTGAGCCGGAACTCATTGCGCCTGCCGTTTTTTTCGATTCTCAGAGTCGCTCTTTAGCTTTGTGGCAGCGAGTGCCAGCAGCAGCGTCGGGACGACGAGGAGAGCAGCAATGGCGACCAGGAGACCTCCAATTGCCCTTGCGGGCCAGTCCGGAATTTGGGAATCTGTGCTGGATGCTCCGAACAAGGTGCTCGCAATGACCGCGAGGAGAATGGCAGAGACAAAGGGGCAGGCGATGCAGATGATCCTGCTGGTTCGGTTGGACAGAGAGGGAAAGACCGTTGAAACCCAGTAGCAGAACCAACTGGCCAAGAGAGATGGGATGAGAAGGAATGCGAAGATCAAGCGACGAGCCCTCCTGCCTGCATCTGCAGTATGCGCCCGACAGAGTCGAGAGCCGGGCGCATGATTGTTCTACTTGTCAGTCAACGCTTCGACGCCGGGGAGCTTTTTGCCTTCGAGGAACTCGAGGCTTGCGCCGCCGCCGGTGGAGATGTGCGTGATCTGGCCGGCGACGCCGGCCTGGTTGATGGCGCTGACCGAGTCGCCGCCGCCGATGATGGAGATGGCGGATTTGTTGGCGGCAACGGCGTGGGCGATGGCGTTGGTGCCTACGGCGAAGCGAGGAAACTCGAAGACGCCGGCGGGGCCGTTCCATACGATGGTGCGGGCGGTGGAGATGACCTCTTCGATTGCGGCGATGGTCCTTGGGCCGATGTCGAGTCCCTGCCAGTCGGCGGGGAAGTCCTTGTCGGTGTCCCAGAGCTGGGTCTTGGCGTCTGGCGAGAAGCTGTCGGCGAGGACGTTGTCGATGGGGAGAAGCAGGTTGACGCCCTTGGCGGCGGCCTTGTCGAGCGCAGCCTTGGCCATGTCGATGCGATCCTCTTCAACGAGGGACTTGCCGGTGGCGATGCCCTTGGCGCGGGCGAAGGTGTAGGCCATGCCGCCGACGATGACCAGCGTGTCGACCTTGTCGAGGAGGTTGGAGATGACGTCGATTTTGCCGGAGATCTTTGAGCCGCCGATGATCGCGACGAAGGGTTTCTCGGGCGATTCGAGGGCCTTGCCGAGGTAGGTGATCTCCTTTTCCATCAGCAGGCCGGCGACGGCGGGCTTGAGGAAGTGGGTGATGCCTTCAGTGGAAGCATGGGCACGGTGCGCGGAGCCGAAGGCGTCGTTTACGTAGAGATCGGCAAGCGAGGCGAGGGCTTTGGAGAAGGCGGGATCGTTGGCTTCTTCTTCAGCGTGGTAGCGAAGGTTCTCGAGAAGAAGGACCTGGCCCGATTCAAGCTGGCGCGCCATCTCTTCGGCGACTTCGCCGATGCAGTCGGGGGCGAAGCCGACGTTGACGTCTTCGCCGAGATCTTTGTCGAGGAGTTCGCGGAGACGGTCGACGACGGGGCGGAGGGAGTACTTGGGGTTCGGCTTGCCCTTGGGGCGGCCGAGATGGGAGGCGAGGATGACCTTGGCCTTGTGACGGAGGGCATAGACGATGGTGGGCAGGGTTGCAACGATGCGCGTGTCGTCGGTGATGGTCGAGCCATCTTCAGTGAGCGGGACGTTGAAGTCGACGCGGATGAAGACGCGTTTGTTGGCGAGGTCGATGTCGCGGATGGAGAGCTTTGGCATGGTGGATTCCTTGAAAACAGTTGTCAGAGGTCAGTTCACAGTTCGTAGTTCGCGGTTCGCAGTGACCGGCGGCACTATGCGCTGTCCGGGATTACCGCGTCAAATTCCATTTCGATGCGCCAAGCAGGGTTGAGGAGAGCGGCAACTACAACCATGGTGGCCGCGGGGCGGATGGAGCCGAAGTACTCGCCGTGGACGCGGCCTACTGCTTCCCAGTCTTCGGCGTGGGCCAGGTACATGCGGGTGCGGACGACATCCTTCAGGGATGCTCCGGCCTGGTTGAGGGCCTGGGAAGCGATTTCGAAGATGCGTTGGGTTTGGCCGGCTGCGTCTTCATTGTCTGCGCCAACGGGGCCGGTGCCGGAGAGGTGAACGACATTGCCTACGCGCACGGCGCGGGAGAAGCCGATGATTGGCTCGTAGGGGGATGTGCCGGGGATATTTGTGCGCATGACAGTGAACAGTGGTCAGTGGACAGATCAGATTTCAGAGATCAGATGTCAGAGATCGGATATCAGAGCGCTGGCCTCGCGCTCATCGTACAAGCCGATCTCTGACATCTGATCCCTGACTACTGCGGTTAGAGCCCTTTGGATTCCAGGAAGGTGATGAGGTCGACGACGCGGTTGGAGTAGCCCCACTCGTTGTCGTACCAGCTGAGGACCTTGACGCT
>CAYWSR010000176.1:0-9363 GCA_964460385.1 uncultured Occallatibacter sp.
CGCAAGTTCCGTACCGGCATGCCCAGCAAGTTCGAAGCCGCCAAGGACAACCCCAGGATGTGCGCCGCGCTCATCGCCTGCGACCCGCAGACCGGCCGCGCCTCGGCCATCCAGCGCATCATGCTCGGCGAATGAGTCCTATCCAGCGATTCAGGCGCGCCCTTGGAACATGAGTCAGGGCACGGCTTCAGCCGTGCCGCAAATGCCGCATTGCGAACTTGGGCTTTAGCCCCTGAGGAGTGGTCTTCAAAAACCCTACTGCCTCGGCCTTCCCTTTTCGTCCACCGGCGCTGGGTTCACCTTGCGCACGGTCACCAGTTCAGCCGGAGCATGCCGCGCCTTCAACAGGACTCCCTTCCTGTCGAAGATCATCATCCACTCCATCGGCCTTGTCGTGGTCGCGACGTCTGTGAACGACAGGGTGGCTCCGCCATTCCCCCCAACTTCCAGCGTTGCCGGTGGCGCGGCTTCCGCTTTCGCGTTCTCTTCCACGCCCGCCGCGCTAGCGCGGTCGTTCAAACCTGAAAGCCGCGCTGCCTCAGGGTGACCGCCGGCCAGCGCTGCATAGCAGAGCGCCGTGCCGAGCCAGTCTGGAGCCGCATCGGACACCGCATGCTCTTCACTCCGAATGTGATTGAACGCCGAGATCGTCAACGCGTTGATCGGCGCAGGGGAAAACAGCGAGTACCCGCGCATCTGGATCGGAATAATTCGCACGCGCCCTTCGCCCCCGCGCGGTACCGATGCCGAGAATAGGCTCACATCACCCACCCCGTTGTTGCGCGTGTACTCGAGGAACAGATGATTGGGAAGCGCCGGACAAACCAATTCCTTGTAGGCCCACTTCCCCTGGTCGTACCCCAACCCCATGAATCTGGCCTTCTCGCCGATTGCGGCCTCCGCATTGGCCGCCTCCGCGCGGTCCTGCTCCGTCATCTCTTCCGCTGACCTGAACCAAACCCGATCCGTCATCCCTGGCTTTTCCGGATCCTCTGCAAACAGCATCGTCCGCTCCGGCGCTGTGATCGTCTTCTCGCGCGGCACGGACTGGGACTCCATCGCAGGCAACCCTACCCACACGAATCCCAAAACCAGAGCTGTCACAAACCGAAGATCCCTCACACGCACCATGCTGCCCCTAGACTATCAGCCGTCTCCAAAGCTTGGAGTCGGCGCACAGGGTTGCGTTTCCAGCCGCAATTCCGCCCACTTCCCCATCAAAAAAACAGGAAGGGCAGCCCGCCGATGCGGACTGCCCTTCTTAATCTCAGAAAGATTTAGGGCGCGCGCCGAAACCCCGAGGCCCCGGCGCTGAACCCGCCAATGCCCGATCGTTACTGCGCTGCCGGCCGGTGCGCAGCTGTCGGCTTGTGCGTCGGAACAACCTTCTTCTTCTCCGGCTGGATGAAGCCGTCGCGCAGCACAATCTGCACCGACTGCGGCACCGTGTCGGTGGCCGGAATCTGCGTGTAGCTGTCGTAGGTTCCGTCCAGCTCCGCCGCCGGCTGCAGCTTGAATGCGAAACCCGCTGTCGGAATGTCCTTGTCCACCATGATCGAGGTTTTCAGGTTCACGATAAAGTCCGCGGCCTTCGCCTGCTTGGCGTCATCCGTCACGGCCACCTTGATTACCGAAGCGGTTGCCTCGATCACCGTTCCCGGAACCGGCGTCGGCTGATCCTTCAAGAGAGCCCAAAGCTTGTCGGCATCTTCCTTCGCGCCGTATGCCAGCACCAGCTCCTTGTCGGCCAGCGCCAGAGTGTTCAGGTCAGGCGTGTTCGCCAGGATCTTGTGAATCTTCTGCGCCGGCGTGTCGGCTGGAGTAAATAGCTGCGTTCCCGCAGGAAATACCGTCGCCTGCGCGCTCTGCTTGATCGCATCCAGCCCGTCCAGGCTGCCGTGGTATTTGATGTACCAATACTCCAGCTTCTTCTCGATCCCGACCTTGTAACTGGCAGGGGCAAAGTCCCAGACGCGCGCGTAAAACCACACCGCGTTTATCATGTCCGGCGGAGCCACCTTCACATACGCGTCGGCCAGGCTCAGCGTATCCACCAGCCCCGTGCCGCTCTGCGTCGCTGCCGGATCAAAGATCATCAGCTCGTTCCGATACTCCGAGATCCCGCCCTTGATGTCACCCTTCGAGACGACGTCGTCGAGCGCGATCATCGAGTGGAAGATCGGATAAGACGCGTTGGTCTGTTTCTTCCAGTCGTCATCGGAGATTCCCGCAGGCTTGCCCACCGCAAGACCCTTCGTGGCCATCGTCGCGCCGTCGTCGCAGGTCTGCGCATCGTTGGTCTTTCCCGTCTTGGGGTCGACCGAATGGTTGCACTGGATCCGCTTGATCACTACCGCCCCTATCAGCGCTTCCAGGTTGTTGGGGTCCACCTGCAGCACGCGGCTCGCCGTGCTCACAATGTGATCCGCATCGCCCAGGCTCTGGTAGGTCTCCAGAAGCAGCACAAGCACAGAGTTCTTCACGATGCTCTGCGGATAGGCCGTCAGGAAGCCTTCGAGTGCCACGGCCTTCGCCTTTGGGTCCGACTGCGTGGTTGCCATCTGATAGGCGTTAAACTCGGCAGGATCCTTGATGGTTAGGTCCTGGGCTCGCAGCGCTGGCGCTGAAACGAGGCTGATGCTCGCCAGTGCCATCACCGACGCAAAGAATAACTTCTTCATTCAGTGCTCCTGGGAAAAACTTGAATGGAAATCCAAAATCAAACACTCACTCGCCGGATTCCTCAACCGATTCTCAAGAGTCGGCTGCTTACCAAGGCGTCTGGTGAACCATACCACGGCTTCCAATGCGATGAACCTTGATTATAGAAAGCCCCGCCCCCCCCTGACAAGCAACGATTTTGGAGAAACGATTGAGAAACAGCAGCTTGGGTGCCCGACCTCGCTCCCACCCCATACGACCTTAGACACCGGGACCCGGAAAATGTTCCCAACCGGCTGTTTCTCTCCTGGTGCCGGCCCTTCGCCCATCTCGAGCAGGGCGCCCACATCTGTCATGCGGAAACCATCCGCACCGTTGGCCCGCATCGAGCTTCGACTCGAAATCTCACCGGTTACCCACATCTCGATTCATAGTCCGGCTAAGCCCTTGCGGCTGTTGAATCCCTGCGGATACGCCACATCTCGCTTCTGAGCCTCAGACCCTAGACCCCAGACCCTAGACCCTGGACCCCTCGTGCGCCTTCCAAACATACGCGCCCGCCTGGGACAGTCCGACGTGCCCTAGCACGCGATAGACAAACTGCCGGGCCATCTCCATCGTGTCGACCGGATGGCTGTAAAACGCAGGAATACACGGGAAAATCGTCGCTCCGGCCTCCGCAGCCAGCGTCATGTTGCGCAGGTGGATGCGATTGAACGGCGTCTCACGCACGCACAGCACCAGCGGCCTGCGCTCCTTCAGCGTCACATCGGCGGCGCGGGCGATCAGCGAGTTCGCCAGGCCGTTCGCAATTGCCGCCAGTGTCCCCATCGAGCACGGCAGCACGATCATCCCGTTCGAGGGGTGGCTCCCGCTGGCAATTGCCGCGCCAATGTTCGCGTCGGGATGCTGAAACGTTTTAGCGGGTGCATGGCCCAGCAGCTTCTCCACCAACCCGGTCCGCCCGCTCAACCCTAGTTCCTCCGCCATCACCCGCAGCGAGTTCTCGCTCGCCACAAAATGCACCCGCCCAACCCGCTCGTCCGCCTCCAGCGCGCGCAGCATCTCCCGCCCAAAGATCGCGCCCGACGCGCCCGTCATTGCAATGGTAAAGTTCATGATTCATTTCTCGGTTTATTCATCCAACAGCCAGAGGCAAATAGCTAACACCTAAAACCTGCATCACCCAATCACCCTCTTGAAGATCGCGTCCACATTCCCCAACTGCCGCATGAAATCAAATGTCTTCGCCAGCTTCTCCGCTGAGAGCAACTTGGTAACCGCCAGATCCTTCGCCACCTCGTCGCGAAACACCAGCTCCTCTTTCCAGGCGCGCATCGCGTGCGCCTGCACCAGACTGTACGCCTCCTCGCGTGTCATCCCCGCCTCCGTCAGATCCAGTAGCAACTGCCCGCTAAAGATCAGTCCGCCCGTCAGTTCCAGGTTCTTCTTCATCCGCTCCGGATAAACCACTAGCTGCGCGATCAGGTTCTCGGTCTTCGCCAGCAGATAATCCACCAGAATCGTCGAGTCCGGAAAGATCACCCGCTCCACCGACGAGTGCGAGATGTCCCGCTCGTGCCACAGCGCAATGTTCTCGAACGCTGCCTGCGCATTCCCGCGCAACACGCGCGCCAGCCCGCTGATCTGCTCGCTTGTTATCGGATTCTTCTTGTGCGGCATCGACGAAGAGCCCTTCTGCCCCTCGCTGAAGTACTCCTGCGCCTCGCGCACCTCAGTCCTCTGCAGGTGCCGCACCTCCACGGCGATCTTGTCCAGCGTGCTCCCGATCAACGCCAGCGTTGAAATATACGCCGCGTGTCGATCGCGCTGGATCACCTGCGTCGCCACTGGCGCGGGTTTCAGGCCCAGCCGCTCGCAGACTTTTTCTTCCTGTTCCGGATTCAGGTGGCCAAACGTGCCCACCGCGCCTGATAGCTTGCCCACGCGCATGTCTTCGGCCGCCGCGTCAAATCGCGTCAGGTTGCGCTCCATCTCCGCATACCAGTTCAGCAGCTTCAGCCCAAACGTCGTCGGTTCAGCATGAATCCCGTGCGTACGCCCTATCGTTGGAGTGTGCTTGAACTCGATCGCGCGCCGCTTGAGCACGGCCAGCAGCTCCACCAGCCCGCTGCGAATGGTCGTCGACGCCTCTTTCACCTGCAAGGCCTGCGCCGTGTCCACCACGTCGTTCGATGTAAGCCCGTAATGCAGCCAGCGCGACTGGCTCTCCAGTCCCTGCGCCTTCAGCGTCTCTGCCACCGCCGTCGTGAAGGCAATCACGTCGTGCTTGACCTCGGCCTCTATCTCCTGGATCCGCGCCACATTGAAGCCGGCTTTCTCCGCAATCGCAAATGCAGCGTCGGCCGGAATCACCCCATCTTCGGCCAGCACCAAGCTCGCTGCCGCCTCCACCTGCAGCCAGCAGCGGTACTTGTTCTGTTCGGTCCAGATGCGGCCCATCGCCGCCCGCGTATAGCGCTCGATCAAAGTCTTCTCCTCAACGGGAGGCCGTCCCGCGACCCTCGCACCAACCCTTCATTGTAAAGGGGGTTGCAAACAGTGATGTCACTTTGTATCGAAGAAACTGTAGCTCACCGAATACGGTACGCGTGCCTCGGCCCCCGCGTGCTGCGCACCGCATCCGGTCGACGGCGCCACACCGCCTTGAGTTTCCGTGCGCCGAACAGCATCCACACGGCTCAACCGGCCTTCGCTCCCGGTGGACTTGGCCGAGAGAATTAACCACGGAATCGTCCCGGCCTGCGGCTTGCTTTCGACCATCTTGCCCTGCACCTCGCTGCCGTCATCGAGCCGCCACGTTGGCCCGGCAAAATGCTTGCCAATAGCCTTGTGATTCTCATCGAACAGCGTCGCTTCGGGCGCTTTCAACTTCCACGCCCAGTCATCGCCCTTCACGCACGCGTAAATCTGCACGCCCTCGCCGCGAACCTGCAGCACAAGAGTTGCCGCGGAGGTCTCATCGAAACGAACCGTCTTGCCCTGCGTATCTTTGCCCCGCCCATCCGTGCCGGGCGTAGCAACCTGCCCCTGCGCTGCCATCCCCACCGCAACCAAACCCGTCAAACAAATCGCGCGCCGCATTCTCGCCTCCATTGGAAATTGAGGATAGCATCGGCACCGCCTAAAAAGTCGAGTTAGCCACCTCCCCGTTACACTGTCCCCATGCCCCTTCGGCTCTACGCCGCCACCACCAGCGCCGGCAAGCTGCGCGACTTCCGCACCGCCGCGCAGGCTCATTCCATCGCCATTGAACCCCTTCCACGACTCGAAAAAATCGCCGAGCCCGAAGAAAACGGCGCAACCTTCGCCGACAACGCCACGCTCAAGGCCGTCTACTACTCCCGCTTTGCTCCAGGCGAACTCGTCGTCGCCGACGACTCCGGCCTCGAAGTGGACGCGCTCGACGGCGCGCCCGGCGTGCGCTCGGCCCGCTTCGCCGCCGACTCCGGCCTCATCGATTCGCCCGATGCCAACGACAACACCGATGTCTGGAACAACATGCTCCTCCTCCAGCGTCTGGCCAACGTCCCCGCCGCCCAGCGATCCGCCCGCTATCATTGCGTCCTCGTCGCCGCCCGCGATGGCGTGGCCCTTTACACAGCCGATGGCTCCGTCGAAGGCCTCATCCTCGAAGCCCCGCGTGGCACCGGCGGCTTCGGTTACGACCCGCTCTTCTTTCTTCCCGAGCTCGACCGCACCATGTCCGAGATCGACCTCGAGACCAAGCTCGCCCTCAGCCATCGCGGCCGCGCGCTGCGTGCCCTGCTTGCTGTCCTTCAACCGCAGGCTTAGCATTGCGCCGTATCTGTTGAGCCTCCGCAAATGAGGCGCCAAGGAGCACTTCTTCCGTGAATCCCCTCATGAATCGCCGTCAAATCGCCCGTTCCGCCCTCTTCGGCAGTGCTGCCGCCCTCTTCACCGCCAGCGCTCCCGCCGAATCGGTCCTGCACGACCCGGCTGTTCAATACGACCCACGCCAGTTCGGCGCTGCAGGCGATGGCAAAGCAGACGACACTACAGCCCTCCAGAGAGCCCTCGACGCCGCTGGCGGTTGCGGTGGAGTAGTCCTGCTCCAACCCGGCGTCTACCTCACCCGTGAACTGCATCTCCACGAACGCACGGCGTTCATCGGCACACCGGCATGGCGCTACTCCTCCGCCGGCGGCTCCGTCCTCAAGCTCGCCTCACCCGATGAGTTTTGCCTTCTTAATCTCACCGACGCCCTTGGCGCAACCGTCGATGGCATCGCTCTCGATGGCGGCTACCTCGGCAAAGGCGTTCACGGCATCGCCACACGCCGCGACAAGTGGGGCGAGCACGAAGACGGATTCCGCATCGAGCGCTGCCAGGTGGGCTCCTTCTCCGGCGACGGAGCGCATCTGGAGTGCGCCTGGTGTTTCAGCGTCCGTCACTGCGAGTTCTACGCCAACCACGGCGACGGCCTCAGCCTGCGCGGCTGGGATGGCTTCCTCCTCGACAACTGGTTCTCCGGCAATGGCCGCGCCGGTTTTGCCGCCCGCCAGCAAAACGCCTCCGTCACCTTCACCGCCAACCGCATCGAGTGGAACGGCGAAGAAAACATGATCATCGACAGCGCCGACGGCTATCAGATCACCGGCAACTTCTTTGACCGCGCCGGAACCATCGGCCTCGCTATTCGCAGCACCCACAATCCCGCCACTCAAATCACCATCACTGGCAACTTCTTCAAGCGCGCCGGAAAAAATGCCACCTCCACTCCCCTCAACTCCGCCAACCTCCTCGTCGACGGCGCAGAGGGCGTCACTTGCGTCGGCAATACCTTCCAGACCGGCCGCGACGACGGCCCCAAAGGCGCATGGTCGCCCTCTTACGGAATCATTTACCACGCGCTGCGGAACGCAGTTCTCCGCGACAACGTGCTCCACGACGGCGCAATCAAGGAACTCCTCCTCGATCAAGGGGGCCACCACGAAGGCGTCCTCGTCTCCGACAATCCCGGCCGCCTCTTCACCGATTTCAATCGCACTTGGTAGCTCCAACCTCGCCAAACCGCACTCCAATCCGTTCCCGTTTCCACATCCTGTGAGACGGACGCCACTCCGCGCCTTGACGACCTTCATCAGCGACTCCAATAATGCATTGGGACCAAGCCCTGCGATTCCGTCTCTTAATCTGATACCGATTGGGCCGCAGTTCGGCGCCTAACCCTGAGGAGCCTCGATTTCCATGGCAACTGCTCAACATCCTGCCACTCCAACCGTTCGCAAGGGCGTGCCGCCCCTCCGCGCCGCTCAGGGAAACGAATTCCTCTTCCGCAAGCTACACTCCCTGCTCGGCATCGTCCCCATCGGCGCATTCCTCCTTGAGCACCTGCTCTCCAACTTTGAAGCGCTCAAGGGGCCCATCGCCTATGGCGACCAGGTCAAATTCCTCAACGGCCTTCCCCTCGTCCGCGTCCTCGAGTGGGTCTTCATCTTCCTGCCCATCCTCTATCACGGCCTCTACGGCGTCTGGATCTGGCTCCGCGGCAAGTCCAACATCGTCTACTACCCCTGGGCCGGCAACTGGATGTACACCGCCCAGCGCTACACTGGCCTCATCGCTATCCTCTATATAGGCCAGCACGTCATTCGCCAGCGCTTCATGGGCGTCCAGCTCCCTGAGCACCCCTACGCCGCCTTCGCCAAGGTCCAGCAAGAGCTCGCCAACCCTTGGATGCTCGCCGTCTACATCATCGCCATGATCGCCATCTGCTGGCACTTCGCCTACGGCATCTGGCTCTTCGCCGCCAAGTGGGGCATCACCCCAGGCGAAGTCGCCCGCAAACGCTTCGGCTATGCCTGCGCCGCATTCGGCCTTCTCCTCGCCGTCATGGGGCTTTGGAGTATCTGGGCCTTCGTCGGCGGCAAGTATCCCAACGTACCCGAGGACCCCAGGCCCGCGGTTTCCTTGATCACTGCGCCATCTCCATCAATGACGGTGCTTGGATGAAGAGCCTTTTTGACCCAGCGGCCGCGGAAGAGCTGAAGGAGCGCATGGCGCGGCTCACTCCGGAAACCCAGCGGCAGTGGGGCAAGATGGCCCCTGCGCAAATGCTCGCTCACTGCTCCGCCGCGATGGAAGTCGCAGTGGGCGACAAGGTGATGCGGCAAGTTCTTGTGGGCCGAGTTTTCGGCGGGATGGCCAAGGCGAAAATGTTGAGCGGCAAGCCCATGAGCCATAATCTGCCCACCGACAAGGCGTACTTGGTAAAGGACGACCGCGATCTCAATGCGGAAAGGCAACGGCTTGCTGTGCTGATTGACCGCTTTCAGACCGGTGGCCCCGAGCAATGCACGAAGCATCCGCACAGTTTCTTTGGAACCATGACGCCGGATGAGTGGTCGGCGCTGAATTACATCCATCTCGATCATCACCTGAAGCAGTTCGGGGTTTGACGCGCCGCATTTTCGGCAGACCGGATTTCGGCGGAAAGGTAGAAGGAAGACTCCATGGCATCACCCAGAATCATCGTGATTGGCGGAGGACTCGCCGGGCTCGCGGCGGTCATCAAGATTGCCGAAGCCGGCGGCACGGTCGACCTCTTTTCCATCGTCCCCGTCAAGCGCTCTCACTCGGTCTGTGCCCAGGGCGGCATCAACGCCGCCAAGAACCTCAAGGGCGAGGGCGACACCACCGACAAGCACTTCGACGACA
>CAYWSR010000177.1:0-9312 GCA_964460385.1 uncultured Occallatibacter sp.
GACACCAGAGGCTCCGGCGTGGAGATCACGGTAAAGGTTGCTACGCCCGTGACCACGGTGCCGTCCGGGTTCTTAGCTTGTGCGGTGATTGCGACGATGCCGGAACTGACGGCCGTGGCGACACCTGAGCCAGCGTTGACGGTGGCCACGGCTGGGCTGCTGGAGCCCCAGGTTGCAGCCGCGATGGTGGCCGCGCCAACCGTGGCCGACTGATTCGTAAGGTTTACGGTGGTGCCGGACGATGTAGTGCCGATGGCGATATAGTTCACCGTCTGACCGACCACAGACGCCGTCTGCGTGGCGGGAACGATGGCCAGCGAAACCAGCGGCTCAGGTGTAGGGGAGAGGTTCGTAGTGAGGGTTGCGGTTCCCGTTACCGCGGTGCCGTCTGGGTTGTAGGCAACGGCCGTGATGACGGTAACGCCTGAAGTTACCGCCGTGGCAAGGCCGGTGATGGGGTTGATCGTGGCTACCGCAACATCGCTTGAAGCCCAGGCTGCGGCGTTGATGGTTGCGGAGCCGATGGTTGCCTTCACGTTGGTAAGGTTGACCGTTGCGCCCGTTGAAGTGGTGCCGATGGCGATGTACTGCGCGGTTTGGCCTGCCGCGGAAAGGGTTTGCGTCCCCGGAACGATGGCCAGCGACACCAGCGGCTCCGGCGTGGAAGTTACGGTAAAGGTGGCTGCGGCCGTGACCACTGTGCCATCCGGGTTTTTGGCCTGGGCGGTGATGGCAACAGTGCCGGAACTGACGGCCGTGGCAAGTCCTGTGCCTGCATTGACGGTGGCTATGGCATTGCTGCTTGAGCCCCAGACCGCGGCGGCGATGGTGGCCGCGCCAACCGTGGCCGACTGATTCGTAAGGTTCACGGTAGCGCCCGATGAGGTGGTTCCGATGGCGATGTATTGCGCGGTTTGACCGACAACGGAAGCGGACTGCGCCACCGGAACGATGGCCAGCGAAACCAGCGCCTCGGGTGTGGCGGAGAGATTTACGGTGAGAGTGGCTGTTCCAGTTACCGCGGTGCCGTCCGGGTTGTAAGCAACGGCAGTGATGACGGTAACGCCTGAAGTCGCGGCCGCCGCAAGGCCTGTGGCCGGGTTAATGATGGCCACCGTCGTGGTGCTGGAACCCCAGGCTGCGGCCTTGATGGTTGCGGCGCCGATGGTCGCACTGGTGTTGGTCAGGTCCACCGTGGCGCCCGATGCTGTGGTGCCGATGGCGATGAATTGCACAGGCTCGCCCGCCGTGGCAAGGGTCTGCGCGCCCGGCACGATGGTCAACGACACCAACGGCTCAGGTCCGGGGGTTACGGTAAAGGTCGCCGATCCTGTAACCACAGTTCCATCCGGGTTCTTGGCCTGAGCGGTAATTGCAACTGTGCCGGAAGTGAGAGCCGTGGCAAGCCCAGTGGCCGCATCGATGGTGGCTATTGTGTCACTGCTCGAACCCCAGACAGCGGCGGCGATAGTGGCCGTGCCAACCGTGGCTGACTGATCGGTCAGGTTGACCGTCGCGCCCGATGAGGTGGTGCCGATGGCGATGAACTGTGCGGTCTGGCCGACCACCGATGCAGTCTGCGAGGTGGGGACGATGGCCAGCGAAACCAGAGGCTCGGCCGTTGCGCCGATGTTCACATTGAGTGCCGCCGTGCCCGTTACGGCAGTGCCGTCGGGGTTGTATGCAATGGCCGTGATAACGGTAGCGCCGGAGGTTTCAGCCACGGCAAGTCCGGTGGCCGGGGTGATGGTTGCAACCGACGTAGTGCTCGAAGCCCATATTGCAGCATTGATGGTTGCAGTCCCGATCGTTGCCTTGGCATTGGTCAGGTTGACCGTTGCGCCCGATGCCGTGGTGCCGATGGCAATGTACTGCGTGGTTTCGCCTGCCGTGACCAGGGTTTGCGTCGCCGGAACGATGGTCAACGCGATAAGGGGCTCCGGAGTGGTGATCACAGTATAGGTTGCTTCCGCCGTCACCACTGTGCCATCCGGGTTCTTGGCTTGAGCCGTGATCGCGACCGTGCCGGCACTGACGGCCGTGGCAAGCCCCGAGGCTGGATTGACGGTAGCCACAGCGTTGCTGCTTGAGCCCCAGACCGCGGCATTGATGGTGGCGCCGTTGACCGTGGCTGACTGATTGGTCAGGTTGACCGTCGTACCGTTCGCCGTGGTGCCGATGGCGATGAATTGCGCGGTTTGACCGACTACCGATGCAGTCTGCGAGGCCGGAACGATCGCCAGCGAAACCAACGGCTCCGGCGTGGCGGAAAGGCTCACAGTGACAGTGGCAGTTCCCGTTACCGCTGTGCCGTCCGGGTTGTAGGCCACGGCAGTGATGACGGCAACGCCGGAAGTGACCGCAGTTGCAATGCCGGTGGCGGGGCTGATGGTGGCCACCGCCGGAGTGCTGGAAGCCCACGTTGCAGCATTGATGGTTGCAGGACCGATCGTGGCCTTGACGTTGGTCAGGTTGACCGTTGCGCCGGTCGACGTGGTGCCGATCGCAATGTACTGCTCGGTTTCGCCCGCGGAGACCAGCGTCTGCGTTGCCGGAACGATGGTCAACGACACCAGGGGCTCGGGCGTTGTGGTTACGGTAAAGGTGGCTGTCCCCGTAACTACCGTTCCATCGGGGTTCTTGGCCTGAGCCGTGATGGCAACGGTGCCGGTACTGACGGCCGTGGCAATACCTGTAGCAGGATTGACGGTGGCTATGGCGGAGCTGCTGGAGCCCCAGACAGCGGCGTTGATGGTAGCGCCATTGACCAAGGCCGTCTGATTGGTCAGATTCACCGTGGCGCCGGAGGCCAAAGTGCCGATCGCGATGAACTGGGCGGTCTGACCGACGACCGATGCCGTCTGTGTGCCGGGCACGATGGCCAGCGAAACCAGGGGCTCCGGCGTAGCAGAAATGTTCACAGTAAGAGTGGCGGTTCCAGTAACGACCGAGCCGTCAGGATTCCTGGCTTGTGCGGTGATGGCGACGACACCCGAACTGAGAGCTGTGGCAAGCCCTGTAGCCGGATTGATAGTTGCCACGGCGGAACTGCTGGAGCCCCAAACGGCCGCATTGATGGTGGCGCCGTTGACCGTGGCCGGCTGATTGGTCAGGTTCACCGTTGTACCGGACGCCGTGGTGCCGATGGCGACGAACTGCGCGGTCTGATTGGCCGCGGATGCCGTCTGGGAGCTGGGAACGATGGCCAGCGATACCAGCGGTTCCTGCGTAGCGGAGACGTTGACCGTGAGCGTTCCGACGCCGGTGACAACGGTGCCGTCTGGATTGGTGGCGACGGCGGTGATGGCCGTGGTCCCGCTGGACAATGCAGTGGCGAGGCCTGAAGCGGCGTTGATGCTGGCAACGGTGGGGCTGCTGGAAGTCCAGATGACTTTATTCGTGAGGTTGACGGTTGTGCCGGTGCCGGTGGTGCCGATAGCGATGAACTGAGCTGGCTGATTCGTCGACGTGAGCGTCTGTGTGCCAGGGATGATGGCCATGGAGACAAGCGGCTCAGCCGACGAGGTGGGAAGCGTGACCGTGAGGGTTGCATTGCCAATCACCACCGTCCCATCCGGATTCACGGCCTGGGCGGTGATGGTGGTTGATCCGGAGGAGAGAGCCGTCGCGATGCCGGTGTTCGGATCGATGGAGGCAATCCCCGGGGCACTGGAAGTCCAGGTGGCCGCCTTGATGGTGGAGGTACCTACCGTCGCGGATTGGCCCGTAAGGTTGATCGTGGCGCCCGAACCGGTGGTGCCGATGGCAATGAAGACGACGGTCTGATTGACGGCAAACGCAGTTTGGCTGGCTGGATCGATGGCGAGCGACGCAACCGGCTCAGTGGTGCCTTTTCCTCCACCGGTAACCGTGATAACCGCAGTGTTGCCGATGACACCGCCGAAGCCCTGCATGGTAGCGCCGATGGTGGCCGAGCCCGCCGAGACAGCAGTGGCAAGTCCGGTTGAACTCACTGTGACGATTGACGGTGCGCTCGAAGTCCAGGTGCACTGATTGGTCACAATGGAAGTTGTGGATGGGTGCTTGCCGTGGGTTTGATAGCCGTCGGCCGTGAACTGGACGGTTTGTCCGACAGCCAGGGTCTGCGTGGAGGGCACAATGACGATCGAGTCCACCAAGTTGTTTGTGCAGCCGGCGAGGGCAACAGCAAACCCAACGAGCAGCAGTGCTTTCCATGGTGAACGCGAGAACATGGTTGACCCTCCCAAAACTCAGGCCGGCTTGAGCCCCCCATCCGGGGTCAGAAGTCGCAGTTTTGCTTCTACCATCGACTATAGGTTGTCTTTTGCCCGAACAGATGTCCCCCAAAAGCGTCACATCGCGTTCCGCATCAAGACAGTCAATAAACACAGAAGTGGCAGTGCTTGCACTGGGTTGGCGGTGGTTGCGGGCGTGCCAATGGCGGGCACAGGCGGTGCTGTTCAAGCAGCCTTTGTTGGGACATAAGGTGCGGCCAGTCCTTTGCCCGCTGGAGCAGCAGCCGTTACACTTGCAGCCAGCATGGGGAACGCGCGCGAACCCAACTCGGAACGGCTGGTGAGCGCATCCCGCGCGGAAGAAGAGCAGGGATTTGAGCTGAAGCTGCGTCCGCGATGGCTGCGGGAGTTCATCGGGCAGGCCAAGGCAAAGGAACAGTTGGCGATTGCACTGGAAGCGGCGAAATCGCGGGGCGAGGCGCTGGACCATGTGCTCCTGTTTGGGCCTCCGGGACTGGGCAAAACGACGCTTGCCACGATCATTGCCAACGAGCTCGATGTGGGCTTCCAGCAGACGTCGGGACCGGCGCTGCAGATTCAGGGAGACCTGACGGCGATTCTGACCAACCTGCACGAGAAGCAGGTGCTGTTCCTTGACGAGATTCACCGCATGCAGCCGGTGCTCGAAGAGAAGCTCTATACGGCGCTCGAGGACTACAAGCTCGACATCATCATCGGCCAGGGACCGGCAGCGCGCACGCATGTGATGGAGCTCAGGCCGTTTACGTTCATTGGCGCAACCACGCGGCCGGGCCTGCTGTCGTCGCCGCTGCGGTCGCGGTTCGGGATTCTGCTGCGGCTTGAGTTTTATTCTGAAGAAGACCTGCGCATCATCGTGCGCCGCTCGGCCGAGGTGATGCAGGTGCCCATTGACGAAGACGGCGCGGCAGAGATCGCGCTGCGCTCGCGCGGAACACCACGCATTGCCAACCGGCTGCTGCGGCGCGTGCGGGACTTCGCGCAGGTGCGGGGCACCGGGACCATCGACCGGCCCACCGCGAATGCCGCGCTCACGATGTTAGAAGTGGACGCGCACGGCTTTGACGAGATCGATCGCAGGCTGCTGCTGACGATCATGCAAAAGTACGACGGCGGGCCGGTGGGGCTCGGTACGCTGGCCGCAACATTGGCCGAAGAAGAGGACGCGCTCGAGGAAGTCTACGAGCCGTTTCTCATTCAAATCGGGTTTCTCGATCGCACGCCGCGCGGGCGCGTGGCGACACGGCTGGCCTATGAGCACTTTGGGCTGACCATGCCGGGGCGGCAAACGCCGCTGTTCTAGAGCAATCGCAATCAAGAGTTTCTGAGGAGAGGTCTTATGGCCGCAACAGAATCCACCATGCTTGAACTGGGCACCGTTGCCCCAGACTTTGCACTTCCCGACGCCGTGAGCGGCAAAACCGTTCGCCGCGACGACTACGCCGGCAAGAAAGCCCTGCTTGTCTTCTTCATCTGCCCACACTGCCCGTTTGTGAAACACATCAACGACGCGCTGGCCGCGCTGGGACGGGATTATGCGGAGCAGCCCATCGGCATTGTCGCCATCAGCAGCAACGACGCGGTGACATACCCGACCGATAGCCCCGAGGGCCTGAAGCAGCAGGCGGAGACGTTCGGCTTCACGTTCCCGTATCTCTACGACGAGAGCCAGGCGGTGGCGCAGGCGTACAAAGCAGCGTGCACGCCGGACTTCTTCCTCTTTGATGGCGGGTTCAGCCTTGTATATCGCGGGCAGTTCGATGCGAGCCGTCCTGGCAACGGAATTCCCGTCACGGGCCAGGATCTAAGGTTGGCAATCGATCTGGTGCTGGCCGGAAGGCCCGCTCCAGCGAATCAGCGGCCGTCGATCGGCTGCAACATCAAGTGGAAGGCGGCCTAGAGCGCCAGCCCCTTCAGGTATTCGCGGAACTTGTCGGCAAACTCCGGCCGCTTCAGCGCGAACTCGACCGTGGCCTGCAGCATGCCGAATTTGTCGCCCGCATCGAAGCGCTTGCCTTCAAACGTGTAGCCGAAGACCTTCTGCTTCTTGACGAGGGCGAGGATGCCATCGGTGAGCTGAATCTCTCCGCCGTTGCCGGGCTTGGTCCGCTCGAGCAGTTTGAATATTCGCGGAGTGAGGACGTAGCGGCCGATGATTGCCTGCTTCGATGGGGCATCTTCGAATTTGGGCTTCTCCACCATGCCGGTGCAGTCGTAGATGCGCGGGTTGGCGGGGTCGGGGGAGCCGGCAAGAACCCCATACAAGACGATGCCGGGGCCTTCGATGGTCATGGTGGCGAGCACGGAGCCGCCGCGCTCGTTGAAGACGTCGATTAGCTGCTTCAGGCAGGGCGGATTGGCATCGATGACATCGTCGGGAAGGATGACTGCAAAGGGCTCATCGCCAACGAGGTCTTTGGCGCAGAGCACGGCGTGCCCCAGGCCAAGAGGCTCTTTCTGGCGCACGTAGCTGATGCGGGCCATGGAGGAGACGCCGCGCGAGACTGCCAGCATCTCCGCCAGCTTGTCTTTTTGCTCCGGCTTCAAACCCGGCGCATTACCCTTCCGCTCCAGGGCCGCATCCAGCTCATAGCTGATGTCGAAGTGATCCTCAATCGTGCCCTTGCCGCGGGCGGTGACGATGATAATGTGCTCAATGCCGGAGGCAATGGCCTCTTCAACGCCGTACTGAATGATGGGCTTGTCGACGAGCGCCAGCATCTCCTTGGGGATGACCTTGGTGGCGGGGAGAAAGCGCGTGCCCAATCCAGCGGCGGGGATTACTGCCTTTCGAACTTGACTGCTCATAATAATTGACCTCATCTGGTACATGGCTCAAGAGCGCGCAAAGCCAACATTTCAGCAGCCAGCATACTCCATGATTCCGGTTTCCGCCGTCGCCCTTGTGTTGTGGCCGGCGGGCGGATCGGGCTACAACGTGGGAGACTGATCGCCCAGCATGGCCTCCCGAACGATCTTGATGGGCGGAAATCCCTGCTTCAGGAATTCGTTGTGGAAGTTCTGCAACGTGAATGCTGCGCCCTGCTTCTTCTTCATATCGTCACGAAGCTTCATGATCTGCAGCTTTCCCAGGGTGTAGTAGAGGTAGGTCGGATCGGCGGTGCCTCGCTTGACTTCGACGAGAGCGGACTCTTTGGACTGGTAGCCCTCCTTCTGGAAGAACGCAACGGCTTCATCGAAAGTCATATTCCCCGTGTGCATTTGGATGCCGACGATGAAGCGAGCGTTGCGCAGCAGCGCGTCCTGGAGCTGGCCAAGGCGAAGGAACTTGGATTCGCGCTCGTCTTTTGCGCCGACCCCGGGCTGGCCGTAGCCTTCGTCGAGCATCATCTGCTCTGTGTAGTGCGCCCAGCCCTCAACATCCGTGTTGGCGCCAAGGAGTTTGCGGACCTTGCTGGGAACTTGAGGCGTGAAGAGGTACTGCATGTAGTGGCCGGGATAAGCCTCGTGCACGGCGGTAGAGATGATGGTGCCGATGTTGAAGGAGTGCATGTAGCCCTCGACTTCGGCGGGGGTCATCTTGGGGTCGGGCAGCGTGACGTTGAAGTAGGCCTGGGTGGAATGGGTTTCATAGGGGCCCGGCGCGTCCATGCTGGCGGTGGTTGTGGCGCGCATGAAGGGCGGAGTCTCTTCGAGCGTGGGGCGCACGTCAGAAGGGATGGTGATGATGTGGTGCGAATGGATGAACCCGATGAGGCCATCGAAGGTAGTGCGGAAAGCGTCGAGCAGATGATCGGGCGCTGGGTGGTTTGCACCAAGCTCTTCGAGGACCGCGGGGACGTCCTTGTTGGGCTCTAGCTCCTTCGCGACCTGCTGGAAGTGGGCCTGGTTCTTGCGCATATCGGCCCAGCCGATTTCAAGCAGCTTGTCGAGGGGGGTGTCGACCATCTCGTCGTAGGAGAGCTTCTTTGAGAACGTATCCGCGCCGATGCGGAAGTCGCCATTGGAGCGCGGAAGCAGGTCGGACTGGAGCCAGGCGAGGTAACTCTGCAACTCGGCAATGACCTTCGCGTTGATAGTAGCAAAGCGGGCCTTGAGAGCGGGATCGCTGGCATCGGTGAAGGCGGAAGGGACGTCGTTCTGGAAAAAACTGACGATGTCGGGAAGTTGCTCGATTGCAATCTCGGTGTAGATGCGCGGAGGGTTCTTCAGGTTGACGCGCGCGGCGGCAAGCAGCGCGGGCATCTGGGCTTCGCGCGCAACCAGCGAGCGCAGGCGGTCGTCGGGCGAAGCAAATTTGCGCTCCATGAGGACGAAGGCGCCATTGGCGCAGGTGCTCGAGTAGTTGTCGGCGTCCTTCTCCCAGAAGCGGATGGTCTCGAGCGTCAGCAGCTCAGAGCGAATGTTGGCGAGGACAATCTCGCGATCGGTGCGCGGGACGAAGTCAGCAGGAGCGTCGCCGGGGTGGATGGCCTGAAAGCGCACCTCGAACTTTTTGAGCGCGGCGATCTCGGCATCGACGGAGGCGCGGGAGAAGTTTTCGAGCTGATCGTCGTATTGGTGGAAACCGGCGACAGTTCCGGCCGAGGGCGAAAAGTGGAAGACGACCTGGTCGAAGAAGTCGTCTGTGACCTGCGCGAGCTTAGGCTTCCAGTCATCGCTCGCCGCGCTTGCATTGATTCCGTTGGACATTGCAACTCCCAGGACGAGCAGGGCCAATTCCTTTTTCATAGTTCCTCGCTTCGGTGGAGGGGAGATCTCATGCGGTGACGGGTGTGGGGGCAAGCTGCGCGAGCAGGTCGTGAATCTCGAGCAGGATTTCATCGGGACGCGTTGCCTTTAAAGGATATTTCAACAGGCCCTGCGGCGTGAACTGCGCGCCACGCTTGGCGTTGCGAGCAACCATGCGCATCAGAACTTGCGGATCGACGGCCGCATTTTCCATGAAGCGGATCTGCAGTTCGCCGCGCTTGCGGTCGACCTGGGCGATGCCGAGGCGCTCGCACTCAAGACGGATGGATGCGGCCTCAAGCAGGTAGACGCTGGCGTCGGGGAGCGTGCCGTAGCGGTCTTCCATTTCGGCGCGAATTTCGGC
>CAYWSR010000178.1:0-9306 GCA_964460385.1 uncultured Occallatibacter sp.
ACAGCCGCCAGCAGGATGATCAGCGGTTGCCGATTGTTGCCCACCAGTTGTTGCTGAAAAGGCGTAAGCGCCACCGAGAGCGTCGCCTTTTCATCCGCGGGCAGATTCGCGCTGATGGTGTGTTGCAGCGCATCCAGATCGGCCGTCGCCGCGGCAACGGAGACTCCTGGTTTCAACCGCGCCAATCCAAAATAGTTAAAATCGCCCATCTCCTCCGCGAGCTGTTCCTTCGAGAATGCCATCGATTCAATCACGCCAATGGGTAACGGTCGATTCGTATTGCCAATCGTGGCCAGCGAGCTCACCGCGGGCATGTGAAACGATTGCGGCATTACGCCAACCACGGTGTAGGGAAAGCCATTCAGGTGAATCGTCTTGCCGAGAATCTCGCGATCGCCGCCGAACTGTTCGCGCCACAGGTCGTACATCAGCACCGCAACATGCTCGTGCCCCAGCTGCGCTTCACTTACGTTGAATGCCCGCCCCAGACTGGGCTGCACCTGGAGCACCGGAAAAATCCCAGGAGTGGCCGACAGCACACCCACCTGGAGCGGCCGGTCGCTTCCGCCGAGCGGCGCTGAGCCTTGTTGCATCACCGCCATCGAGTCAAAGCTGCGGCTGTTCTGCTGCCAAATGGTCAGGTGATTCGCATTCACGGGCAAAGTCGGATAGAGGTTGCTCCATTCCGCTGCGACTTCTTCCATGGTCACAAGCCGATCCGCCTGCGCAAAAGGCAACGGCCGCAGCATCACGTCATATACGAGCGTGAAAATCGCGGTCGTCGCGCCAATTCCCAAGGCCAGCGTCGCAATCACGGTTGCAGTGAAGCCAGGGGACTTGCGCAACTGGCGCAACGCGTAGCGAAGATCCTGAATTAGGGAATTCATCGGCAATCCCTCGAGAGGCAAAGCTCTCAGGCGGTTTCAAGCAGCTTCGGATGGCAAATGCGCATGCTGCCCGCATGCGCATCAAGCAGGGACTTACGCCTCCACTTCCTCCGTGAGCTTCTTCAACTCATCCTCGGAGACCACCTTGCCGTCAAATAGGTGCACTTCGCGCTCAGCGTGCTTGGCGAAGCGCGGATCGTGCGTCACCATGCAGATCGTCGAGCCCTCGCGATGCAGGTCGGCGAGCAGGTGCATTACCGCTTCGCCGTTTTTCGAATCGAGATTGCCCGTCGGCTCGTCAGCCAGCAGGATCGAAGGTGACCCCGCCAGCGCTCGCGCCACGGCCACGCGCTGCTGCTGACCGCCCGAGAGCTGCGCCGGATAATGCCGCATCCGGTGCGCCATGTTCACGCGCTCCAGCGCTTCCTTCACCCTCCGCTTGCGCTCCGCCGACGGCATGCCGGCGCGATAGGTGAGCGGCAGCTCGACGTTCTCTTCGACGGTAAGATCGCCGATCAGGTTGAAGCTCTGGAAGATGAACCCGATCTCCTGGTTGCGAATTCGCGACCTCTCGCTGAAGCTCAGGTTTTCCACCGGCTTGTTGTTCAACAGGTACTTGCCGCCAGTGGGCGTGTCCAGCAGACCCAGGATCGAGAGCAGCGTCGATTTCCCGCAGCCCGATGGTCCCGACATCGCCACATACTCGCCCCGGTTGATGGTCAGGTGAATGCCGGAGAGCGCGTGCGTCTCCACTTCGTCGGTGTAGAAGACCTTGGTCAAGTCTTCAATCTCAATCAGGTTGCCATTCAATGCCATTCTGTTCCCCCTTCGTGTGTAAATCGTTTTCGGTTGCCTGCTGGTTGCTGCAAATCCCTCAGTCCCAACGTCCCTAGTCCCCGCTTCTCAATGCACCACTACCGCCGGATCAATCCGGATGCGATCGTATGCGTCTTCCCTCGACATGTCCGACAGAATCACCATGTCGCCTTCCTTCAACCCTTCCAGCACCTGGATATAGCTGACCGACGCGCGTCCGACTTTGACCGGAACCCGCACTGCGCCTTTGCCATCCGGATCGATCTTGAACAGGCTCAGTGTGGAGTTTTCATTCCCCAGCGCCGGCCGGCCCACATACAGAACATCTGCCATGCGCTCCAGGTCAATCGTTCCTTCCACGCTCAGGTTCGGCACCGCACCCGCCGGCAGCGGCCCATCCAGTTCTACGTCTACCGTGCGCGTTCCGTTCACTACCGACGGATCAATCCGCGTGACATGGCCCTGAATCACTCCGTTATGAGTATCGATTGAGGCAGGCTGGCCGATCTGGATATCCCGTGCCTGCGTCTCCGCGATCTGCAGCGCCGCCTTCAGCTTGTCCAGTTGGATCACCTCGGCCATCGATGTCCCCGCCGTCACGTGCTGGCCCACCTGCATCGGCGTCGGAAGTGCCGCTACCGCGCCCGAGATCCCCGCCCTCACCTCCAGCGCTGCCGACTGTTTCTGGTAGAGACCCACCAGCGCCTTCGCCTGATCGATCTTGGTCTGCGCCGATTGCATCTGCACCAGAATCGCCTTCTGGTTTACTGTCAGTTGCTGCTGGCTGAGGTCGTGCTGCGCCGTCAATTGATCCGCTGTGCTCTTGCTCTTGCTGTAGGCAAGCCCTGAAATCACGCCCAGATCATAGAGCGCCTTGTCTGTCTGCGCCTGCAACTGGTCCTGCGTGTAGTCGGAGTTCACCGCCGCCGCCGCCGTCTTCTTGTCCATCAGTGAACTGTCGAGCGTCGCCTGCAGGCTCTTGTAGTCAGCCTCGGCCCCCTTAAGCGCCAGTTGTGCGGTGAGCAGTTCCTGTTGCAACTGCGGATCGGTCAGATCCATCAGAATCGTGTCTGGAGTCACCTTCGCGCCCGGCAACACCCGGATCCGGACCACCGTCGCATCCGTCTGCGCCGGAATCAGCTCAATCGAGTCCTCACGGGGCACCAGGCTTCCCGTCGACCCACGCACCTGGCGAACCATCGGGCCACGCTTCACCGTGTCCGGCCACACCGCCGATCCATCCACCGTCGGCGCCGCCGGTTTCAACCGATAAACGGCAAAAAACGCTGCCGCCGCCACCACAGCCACTACAGCACCGATGACGATCATTCGGCGCCGCCGCTTCTTCGCTAAATCCGGGCGTGCAATATCCATGACGCAGAATACTTTGCACTTTCGGTGCCAAAGGATTCCGGGGGCCCGTCGTTGATAGAAAAGGAGTTGCTCCCGTTTGCGCGAGCCGCGCTTCAGTCGCAGTGACCGTCTCAACGATCTGGTGTTCGATTCCGAACACCCCACTCCTTCGAACGCCCTTATTACATGGAGTCGTGTAGGAAGTTCGCGACTCGACTCGGCGCGGACGGGCGAAGGTCGATTATCCTCCACGATTCGAAAGACTTACCGTTTGGAGCGCGATTTGCACTGAAGGTTGCACGAACGATCGCGATTGAGGCGATGACTGCTTGATCAGGTCACGGCCTGCGCGGAACGTTGAAAGCAACCAAAACCTTGTGAATTGGCTCCAATCGAACAAAAGCCATGCGCGGGGGTGATCCTCGTGTGGCTTCTTCGTTGCATCCACTCGTCAACCACAGCGCTTGAATGTCCCCCGGGTCTTGAGCCAGCCTGTTCCACTTGCTATTCGGGCTCGGATAACCCCGGTGATCCTCGAGAGGACCTCACGGCCGGCACCTGAAGGAGGAGAGCGTGCACTTCTTTCGAGCACGATTCATCGCTGCACTGCTGCTTGGGATTATCGGCATTTCCGCAGCTTCCACTTACTTTGAAGTTCTGGCGCACAAACATACCCTGCGCGTTGACCTGACGCGAAGGACGCAATGGTTCGGCGCCGGCATCCAGCCCCATATCGAACAGCAGCTGGTCTTGGGGAATAACGTTAATTGGAACGAATTGCTGCAGAGGATGCGTCAGCATCCCGACCAGCCAAGCCTGGCTCTTCTCGACGATAGTGGCAAGCTTTTTGCGTCTGTGGGCGATCTTCCTGCTTTTGACAAGCGAGCCATCGGGCTCTTTACGGAAAGTCTGACCTCAGGGAAAGAGGTGGGCAGCTTTGTCAGGATTCCAACTCAAAAACCGAGCGAAAAGGCAGTTTCCGCAAGCAATCAAGATATGTGGGCGTGGCTATCCACCAAGCTGTTACCTTCTACCACGCTCTGGTACGAGGATTCTTTGCCGTTGCGAGAAGGAGATCGCATAGTCGGAGCCCTCCTGATGACGGTCAACGCCGACTATATCCATGATGACGCGATTGAAGTTTGGCGACGGAGCTTTCTGCGCATCGCGGCGATGGTCGTCCTGGTGGTTGTCGTAACGCTGCTGATGGTTCGCTGGTTTCTTCAGCAGCCGGTTACCCGGGCGGCGGATTGGTTGCGCCGCTTACGGCACGGCGAAGCGGACGTGGAAGAGGGCGCAAAGGAGTTTGGCTATCTGGTTCCGCTGGCAAGAGAAGTCACCACCCTGGCCGAGAATCTGACCCAGGCCCGAGTCGCGGCGGAAACCGAGGCCCGGCTTCGCGACCATTCGGAGCACCAATGGACCGCGGATCGGCTTGCCGTGCACGTGCGTGATCGTCTGGGCAGCGGCCAGCTGTTTGTGGTTTCTCATCGTGAGCCATACGTCCACATGCGACGCAAAGGAAAGACCGAGTGCATTGTTCCCCCGAGCGGCCTGGTGACAGCGATCGAGCCAGTATTGCAGGCTTGCGACGGCACCTGGATCGCACATGGAAGCGGCAGCGATGACCACTCGTTCGTCGATGAGCATGATCGTCTGCGCGTGCCGCCGGGTGAAAACCGGTATACGTTGCGCCGGGTCTGGCTGAGCGCGGAAGAGGACAAAGGGTATTATGAGGGTTTTTCGAATGAGGGCTTATGGCCGCTCTGCCACATTGCGCACACGCGTCCCGTCTTCCGCGCAAGAGACTGGCATTCCTACCAGAGGGTGAATGAGAAGTTTGCCGAAGTGGCCCTTGAAGAGATGGGCAACACCGAACATCCGGTGATCTTCGTGCAGGATTATCACTTCGCCTTACTGCCAAGAATCATCAAGAACGCTCGTCCCGACGCGCGAGTCGCCATGTTTTGGCATATTCCGTGGCCCAACCCGGAGTCGTTCAGTATCTGCCCCTGGCAAGCAGAACTGGTCAACGGGCTGTTGGGCGCCGATGTGATCGGATTCCATCTTCAATCTCATTGCAACAATTTTCTTGATACGGTCGATCGGACGCTGGAGGCAAGAACGGACTGGGAACACTTCAGCATTCGGCGAAATGGCCACTTGTCGAGTGTGCGACCCTACCCGATCAGCGTTGCCTGGGACGAGACTGATTCTCTGCGCGCCGAAGCTGTTCCAAGCGCGGCAGAGGACGCTCGCAGCATGGCGAGGATTCAAATTGCCGAAGGCAATGGGACGCGAATGGAAGAGCATGAATTTAGAGGTTCTGAGGGCGGTTTGGGCTTGGAATCGGACCCGCTGAGACGCGAGTTGGGGATCGGAGATGAGCAACTTCTTCTCGGCGTGGACCGTATGGATTACACCAAGGGCATAGTCGAGAGGCTGCTGGCCGTCGAGCTCTTACTTCAAGAGAACCCGTGGTATCTTGAAAAACTCAGGTTCGTTCAGATCGCGTCTCCCAGCCGCACAGGGATCCAAAGGTACGCAGATTTGCGTATAGAGGTCGAGAATACTGTCGAGCGCATCAATCGCACCTTTCAATCGACGAATTGGAAACCCGTGATTCTTATTCAGCGCCAGTGCAGCCACGCGGAGGTGAAGCGCTATTATCGGGCGGCCGATCTCTGTCTTGTGACCTCTCTGCACGACGGCATGAACCTGGTTGCAAAAGAGTATGTTGCCGCGCGGAACGATGGTGACGGGGTGCTGGTTCTCAGCAAGTTCGCGGGGTCCGCGCAGGAACTTAAGGATGCTCTTCTCGTGAACCCCTATGATGGCGCGCAGGTGAAGGATGCGATTGTGACAGGATTGACAATGAGCGCGGAAGAACGCCGCTTGCGAATGAGACGCATGCGGCGTTACGTTCAAGAGAATAATGTGTACCGTTGGGCCTCGAATATTCTGACAGACGTTTGCGCGTTGCGGATTGAAGACGACATTCTCGCCACCGCAATGAACAGGTCGCACCGCAGGCGGGCGTAAGCCGTACTCTGAGGGCCTGGAGGCCCAGGACCGCCGGCGAGGACGCTGGCGCTACGGTCGCCGGCGATCGAGCGCGGACGGCCGAACTTGAACGGACAAGGCATCGGCTTCGACTTGTGTGTCGCGCATTTCCATCCGTAGCGTGGGCAGTGCATGGGGAAAGTTGTCGCGCAGAAACTCGATCATCTTCTCTCTCACCAGGCAGCGAAGATCGAAGCACTGCGAGGAACCACCCGAGCTGACCAGACAGCGCAATTCCATTGTGCGGTCGGTCAGGTTGGTAACTTGTAAGCTGCATGCGCGCCGGTCCCAGAGTGGCGAGTCTTTGACGATGCGCTCCAGCTCGGCGCGCAATGGCGCCAATGGCACGGAGTAGTCGACATACAGGAAGGCCGTGCCCAACAAGTCTCCCCTTCGGCGCGTCCAATTCTCAAACGGCTGTTCGATGAAATAGCTAAGTGGAACGACCAGCCGCCGCTCGTCCCAGATCCTTATGACCACATATGTGCTGTTAATCTCCTCAATGCGGCCCCACTCTCCCTGAACGACCACGACATCGTCAATTCGAATTGGCTCAGCCAGCGCGATCTGCATTCCGGCGATGAGGTTCGAGGCGGTCGACTTGGCTGCCGTTGCCAAAACGAGCGACGCCAAGCCGGCGGATGCAAGCAATCCTGTTCCGTACTTCCACAATTGCGGGTCGTGGAGGCTCCACAGCAGCGCTCCGGCGTCCAATAGGACAACGATCGCAATCAAAACCCGGCGGAAGAACTGCATTTGGGTGTGGACGCGGCGGGCGCGCAGGTTATCGGCTACCGTGGTATCGAAACGGCGCAGTGTGAAAGCCTGGAAGACGTACACGCCGCCGATGCCCATCCAGCCGATAAACAAGACCAGGAGGCATTCGACAACCTGCTCGGCACGATCGAGCAGCAGCGGCGGAACCTTGGGAACGAGCGGCAAGATGATCCGCAATCCGATAAACAGGAGCACCCCACGAGCCGGCCAAGCGAGATACTTCCGAGTTCCTAATCCGCGACGTTGCGATTCAGGCTGGGCTCTGCGCAAAAGCCGAAACACCAGGTAGTGAATCCCGTGGCCAAAGACAACGACAGCCGATATAAGGACAAGTCCATACAACCAGTCCTGCTGAGAGAGAAGATGAAAGTCCACCACACCTCCGGGAGTTCCGCGTTACTCTCTTGGATGCAGAAGCCATGAATTGGCAATGAAGATTTCCTGCTCCTTCGGTCAATTCCAGATTCCCTCTACCGCAGTTTGTTGCATTTCTGCTTGTACAGAAAGTGTGCGGGCTGCGGTACCCTGAGCGAGAGGGGGAGCGATGGATATGCGCGGGGTGAGACGGAGCGAGCGGGCGGGGCTGGTGCGGGATGTGCTGCTTTGGGCAGCGTTGGTGGTTTCGGTTGTCGGTGGGGGGCTTTGCGCCTGGGGCCAAACGACGGCGGCGGCAAGCGGGGTTACAGGTCAGGTCGTTCGCCCGACTGCAAGCGCCGCGTTGCCGGTGCTGCATGTTGAGAATGGTCAGAACTCGGAACGGGCGAAGGCGCAGCACTACGTGGTGCTTGTCTCGCTGGATGGGTTCCGGTGGGATTATGCAAAACGGGATGGGGCGAAGCATTTGCTTGCGCTGGGCAAGCAGGGGGTGTGGGCGCCGGAGGGAATGCTGCCAAGTTATCCTTCGCTGACGTTTCCCAACCACTACACGATTGTTACTGGATTGTATCCAGAGCATCACGGGCTGGTGGCCAACAGCTTTTTCGACGCGGTGCGCGGTACGCGGTACGGGATGAGCGATGCGGCGACAGTGACGGATGGGGGCTGGTATGAAGGGACACCGCTGTGGAGCCTGGCGGAGAGCCAGGGGATGCGTGCGGCGTGCTTTTTCTGGCCGGGGTCGGAGGCGAAGATTGCAGGCTACCAGCCGACGTACTATTTGAAGTTCGACGACAAAGTTGAACCGGAGGCGCGCATTGATCAGGTGCTCGCGTGGCTGAAGCTGCCGGAGGCGGATCGGCCGCACTTCATCACGCTGTATTTCTCTGAGCCTGACCATGAGGGGCATGAGTTCGGGCCGGACGCGCCGGAGACGAAGGCGGCGGTTCTAAAGGTCGACGCGCTGGTGGGGAAATTGAAGGCGGGATTGGACAAGACGAAGCTGCCGGTGGACCTTGTGGTGGTGAGCGATCACGGGATGGTGAAGTCGGATGGGGGGTGGGTGACGCTTGATGCGTTTGCCGACCTGACGGGATTTGAGACGGTAGGGAGCCTGCTGTATGGGAAGACGGAAGAGGATCGGGCGCGGGTTTACAACCAACTGAAGAAGGCTTCGGGGCAGTTTATGGCTTTCCGGCGGAAGGACGTTCCGGTGGAGCTGAACTACAGTGAGAATCCGCGGGAGGGTGACCCGGTGGTGGTTGCTACGGGGCCGTACGCGATCAGGGCGCATGGACCGCCAGCGGGCAAGGAGGATCGCGCGCCGACGGTGGGGATGCACGGCTTTGACCCAAAAAAGATGCCGGAGATGAAGGCGAGCTTCATTGCGGCTGGACCGGATATAGTTGTTGGCAAGACGGTTCAGCCCTTTGAGAACGTGAATCTGTATCCATGGCTGGCGCACATGCTTGGACTGAGCGCGCCGAAGTCGGATGGCAGCCTGAACGTGCTGGCGGGGACGCTGAAAGACGGTGGAGCGGAAGCCGAGCCGGAGAAATAGACACGCGGGGAAAAGAAGAACCTCGAAGAAGGATTGGAAGAAATGGCCGTAATTGTGGGAGTGGATGGAGGCGGCACAAACACGCGGGCGTCGGTTGTGCAGGATGGACGCGTGCTGGCGCATGGCCATAGCGGATCGATCAAGCGGCTGCGGGTGGGAGCGGAGGCGGCTGAGGCAAACCTGCGAGCGCTGCTGAAGGATGTTTATGGACAGGCGGGCTTGAGCGGCGTGGCAGCGGGGTCGGTGGGCGTGGCGAGTTGCAGCCTGCCGGGCACGGTGGAATGGATCACCGCGGTGCTCCAGGACTTCAACGTGGAGCGCATCGACGTGGTGGGCGACGAGGTGATCGCACTGGACGCGGCGTTCCAGGGAGGGGCGTGAATTCTGCAGATTGCGGGGACGGGGTCGAACACCATTGGGCGCGCGCCGGACGCGAGCCGGGAGTGCGCGGGCGGATACAGCTCGCGGCTGGGG
>CAYWSR010000179.1:0-9216 GCA_964460385.1 uncultured Occallatibacter sp.
CAGCCGCGCCCGGTCAATCAACTCATCTTCCGCGCTCAGGGTTATGTTTCTCATACTGTAATAGTGTACACGAAACTAGTGTGAGTTACAATCGCGAATCAGCGGTAGTCTCCGGTCCCCGATACGGGGACTCATTCGGTCACTGTAGTCAACTAGGGCTAAAATGCTCTGCAGTAAGTCTCCTGCGCAATCCCCGGAGGGACCGTGCCTGTTTGGATCGAAGTCATTTTGGTGCTTCAATTTGTCGCGACCTGCGTTTTGCTGTTCCTTATCCTCTTCCTCCGTGATTCTGGTGGCCGTGGGGATCTGAATACAGGCTCAAAAATTGACCAGTTGACAATTAAACACGATCAATTTGCAGTCACGTCTGCACAATCCACATCCACCCTCCGAACAGAGCTACTCGCCGCTCAATCAACTGAATTCTCGAATCTTCGACAAGAGGTCGTGAAGTCGATCACACAGATTGGCGCTCAGACCCACACGACACTTGAAGAACTTCGAACGTCGACAAATGCGCGACTCGATAAGCTCACAGGAGATCTCACCACTCAACAGGCATCGTTGAAAGAGGCGGTAGATGGGACTCTTTCGAGGCTGAGTCGAGACATTCGGGACACTGTGAACGAGTTAAAGAAAGATGTCAGCGACAGAATAAAGGAAATGGCCGAACAAACCACAGCATTGAAGGACAGCGCAGAACTGCAACAGAACACTCTCCGCCAGACAGTAGAACAACGCCTCGACAAGCTGAACGAACAAAACGCCAAGAAGCTCGACGAGATGCGCGAAACTGTTGACGAAAAGCTCCACAAGACGCTTGAGAGCCGGTTGACGGAGAGCTTTGGAATCGTTACCGAACACCTTGGAAGGGTTCAGACCGGGTTGGGCGAAATGAAGGAGCTTGCATCTGGAGTTGGGGATTTGAAACGTCTTCTAACTAACGTGCGAACTCGAGGATCAGTCACTGAATTCCAAGTTGGAATGCTCCTTCAACAAATGCTAGCTCCTAACCAGTTTGTGAGGAACGCGCACATCAAACCGGGGGTCAAGGAAGTCGTGGAGTTCGCAGTCCGCATTCCCAGCAGTGACGGATCTGAAACTCTCTTGCCAATCGACGCAAAATTTCCGAAAGAGGACTGGGAGAGGCTTGAAGAAGCCCTCTCACGGGATGATAAGGAAGCGGCTAAGGCCTGTCGCAAGGCCCTCCTGTCGAGGATTAGGACAGAGGCTAAGAAGGTCTCCGAAAATTACATTTCTCCGCCAGCCACAACTGACATGGCAATCCTCTGCGTCGGAACCGAGGGTCTGTTCGCCGAAGTGCATCGCGAACCAGGGTTCGTAGATGAGTTGCGCTCGCAATTCCAGATCATTGTCGCTGGGCCAACAACGCTGATGGCAATCCTCAGCAGCCTCCAGATGGGATTCAAGGCGCTTGCGATACAAAGCAAGAGTTCGGAAGTCCGGAATCTGCTCGCTAAAACAAAAACCGAATTCGGGAAGTTTGGAGTCTTGATGACCACAGTCGAGACACAGGTCGGAACAGTTCAGAATACCCTTCAGAAAGTGGGGGTTCGGACACGAGCCATCAATAAGACGCTGAGCGAGGTTGAGGTAGCTGACCTAGGGCCGCACAGTTCAACCCCGCTTCTGGATTCCATCGCGGAGATTGGGGAGGAATCCATAGGGCAGCCAGGAGTCATGCTCGGGGGCGGAGATTTGGATTTCGACGACGATACGAAATGAGCTGCTAGCCTGGATTTAAACCGCGAGACGGCCCTCTTCGCCTAATGTACGCCTGCTTGTTGTGCAAATGGGGGCCAATTCACCCGGCATTTTCGCTTCCCACCCATTCGCGGTGAGACTGCGAATGGATGGGGCACGCGTGGCTCGGCTGGGTGGTTTGCACGGTTCCCCGACCCCTTCTTTGGTTCCGGCTGGCCTCGTTTGCCTTCCGCCCGAGACCGTCTTTTGTCCCGATATGCGGGTCCGCACCCTCTGATAGACTTGGAGTTTCGGGGCCATGCGCGATTTTTAGGGCGCAGTGGTTGTGTTCCTGTGCCGCGGGCAGGTATCTTATGCTGGCGGAACGGGGGCTGGCGGAACGGGTTTGGATTGCACGCCCCGGGAAGAAAACTCAGGGATTGGAATCAAGTTTAACCATCAAGAGGAGAAGCACGCATGGCAGTGGAAGAGAAGGTTAAGCAGATCATTGTTGAGCAACTGCAGGTGGATGAAGCGGAAGTAACGCCCGGGGCGAGCTTTCAGGAAGACCTGGGTGCGGATTCGCTCGACGTGGTGGAACTGGTGATGCAGTTTGAAGAGGCGTTCGATCTTGAGATTCCCGACGAAGATGCGGAGAAGATCAAGACCGTGAAGGACGCGATCGACTACATCGAGAAGAACGCGAAAGGCGGCAAGTAGCCCTTGACCCAGGTATCGCCCCGCAGAGTCGTCATCACCGGCCTGGGGCTGGTGTGCGGTGTGGGCAACACCGCTCCTGAGGTGTGGCAGCAACTCCTGGCAGGCGCCAGCGGCATGGCGCCGATTCAGGGGTTTGACACCACCGGCTTCCCAGTCACATTTGGGGCCGAGGTCAAGAACTTTGACCCGCTGAAGTTTGTGGACAAGAAAGAAGCCCGCAAAATGGGGCGGTTCATCCATTTTGCGTTTGCGGCCACACACGAGGCGATGGCGCAATCGGGGCTTGAGATCAAGCCGGAGATTGCGGAGCGGGTCGGCGTTTTCATCGGCTCCGGCATTGGCGGCTTTGAGATCATCGAGCGCGAACATTCCAACCTGCTGCAAGGCGGACCGCGCAAGATTTCACCCTTCTTTATTCCCTCCGTCATCGTCAACATGGCGGCCGGGAATATCAGCATTCGTTACGGCGCCAAAGGGCCGATCTCCGCAACGGCGACAGCGTGTGCCACGAGTGCCAACTCGATTGGCGACTCGGTGCGCATGATCATGCATGGAGACGCCGACGTGATGATTGCCGGCGGCGCGGAGGCCTCCGTCACGGCTCTTTCCGTGGGCGGTTTTGCCGCCATGCGAGCGCTCTCTCAACGCAATGACGAACCGACCCGAGCGAGCCGGCCGTTCGACAAGGATCGCGACGGGTTTGTGATTGGCGAAGGCGCGGGCATTCTGATCCTTGAGGAGCTGGAATTTGCGAAGGCGCGCGGCGCCAAAATTCTGGCCGAAGTGATCGGCTACGGGATGAGCGCGGACGCCTACCACATGACGGGGATCGCGCCGGAGGGACAGGGCGCGCAGCGCAGCATGAGAGCCGCGCTGAAAGACGCGGGCATTGAGCCGGAGGCAGTCGGCTATATCAATGCGCATGCCACCTCGACGCCGGCCGGCGATGGGAATGAGTCGCGCGCGATTGAGGTGGTGTTTGGCGAGCACGCGATGAGCCGCAAGTTGAAGGTTTCCGGAACGAAGTCGATGACCGGGCATCTGCTGGGCGGCGCGGGCGGCCTGGAGGCAGGCATTACGGTGCTGGCTCTGCAGCACCAGATGCTGCCGCCGACGATCAACCTGGACAACGTGGATCCGGAGTGCCGGCTGGACTATGTGCCGAACAAGCCGGTGGCGCACAGCTTCGACGTGGCATTGTCGAACTCGTTCGGATTTGGCGGCATCAACGCCACCCTGGTCATGCGGCGCTGGAGCGAGTAAGACAGCTTTTTAGCTTGGGAGCTTGCACCATCCGGCTCTGTGGCATCCTCTGCCAGCAGGTGCGATGATAAATGTCCTATCTGTGCTACACTTAGTTCATGGCCCCTAGAAAGAAGCAGGCCGCCAAGCCGGTAAAGGCGACAGATGAGGCAGCCTTTGTCGGTTGCGTTTCTGGGGATGGGCTCATCCGGGTTGAGGTATGGAAGGACGCTAAAGGCAAGGTTGTCCGCTACAATTTGGCCTTCATAAACTTTCATTTGTTTGCCAAAGACAATGGGCGGGTGCTTGGTTACGACACGGCACACGGCCCCCCGCACCGTCATTTCGCAGGGACTGTCGAGTTGATCGAGGACACTCCATATGACGTGGTCTTTGACCGCTTTATTGAAGAAGTCCAAGAACTGAAGAGGCGGAGGCGTTTGTGAAACTGAAGATCTACACCGATGGATTCGATGGGTTTGTCAAACGGGGAAGAGAGCGAGCCCGGGCGATTACCGCTGGCCGACCGTTTCCCCCGTCTCGCGGAATTACTTTCGAAAGTCCGGCGGAGATGGTTCGCCTCCTGACGCCAGCCCGGCTCGATCTGTTCGCCGCGGTGAAAAAGGAGACGGTTTCCATCAAGGATCTCGCTCGGACGCTGGGCCGCGACGTGAGCGCCGTGCGCCGCGACGTGAGCGCGCTGGAAAAATTCGGCATCGTCCACTCCCAGCACGTGGTGAATCCCGGTCACGGCCGGGTACGCATGGTCTCTGCCCCGACAAGCATCTCGATTTCGGCGGAGCTATAAGCCAGGGGACCTGGATGACAAGCGAACCAAAGACAAAACAGCGCGAATCCGACGGGATTCGCGCTGTTTTGCGTTTGAAGAGGCTCTGCGGGGTTAGCCCTGAATGGCGGCCCATGCCACGCTGACGAGGACAATGATGGCCCACCAGCCGAAAACGGCGATGTATCCCGAGCTGCGCTTGACGCCGGCCACAGTTGCCAGGCCGATGCTCATCAGCACCATGCACCAGATGCTCACGATATCAAGCGAAGTGGCCAGCGCATAGACGGCGTGGTTGGTCTCCATGACCGGCAGGAACGCGCCGACGTTGGTGGGGGCAAAGTTCTTGATGTTGAAAGTCTCCGGCGTATTGCTGATGTAGATAACGAGTATCCCCAAAAGCGATTTGAGGTTTAACGGCAGGTTGGCAAAGAACCACATGGCAAAGACCGTGCCGAACCTGGCTTTTCCGCCGAAGGCGAAGTTGATTGTGCCCCAAAGGACCAGCGCTACGATCGCCGTATAGAGCAGGAGAAAGGCTGGACCGATGATGAAGATCCCCTCCATGATGTAGAGCTGGATTTTGAGAGAAAAATCACGCTGCTCCGGGGTCATCTTGGACATCTGCTCCTGCTGCTTGTCGCTCAGCAAGTGCATCTGGTTATCGATCACGGTCGGCATGGTCACCTTGGTGGCGAACGCAGCAAAAAACAGATAGCCGACAATGGCCGCGATCAGCCAGGGCATCCACCAACTGGTTTTGCCGTTCTTGATCTCGACAAAAGTTTTGGTTGGCGCAGAAAAGATGCTGATGACGCGCTGCAGTTGGGACATGCCAGGAGTTGGCGCAACGATTTGGCCTTCAGTTTCGCTCATGATTTCGCCTCTTGAATTCGAGTTCCGGTTAAACAATGCTCCGGTGCATGGTGAGTGGAGTTGCGCGGCCGAACGGTTGTGTTTTCGCTGTCGACCAGTCCGAGCACGCCAGGGTTCCGGCCCGCCAAAAGAAGGAAGTGATCTTGCCCGAGATTGTAACCCTGATAGGCGGGAAACGCGCAATCAATTTTCGGTCGCAGGATTGGACGGCGGGGAGCGGTCCGGGCGAATGAAGATCAGGCTGGAAGAGGCTTTGCCGGGCGGGCCGGGGCGCGAGGCGAGGGGTGGGCAGCGGCGCGGGCTCGTGCACTTGCCGGCGCGCTCGCCGGGGTCGCTGTCGGAGCCGGAGACCTGCGATGCCGAGGCGCGGGCTTGGCGAGTGTGCTGACCGCCTCGACCGGAGGCGTGGCGGCATCCGTCTCGGCGGCGTAGCTCTTGTAGACCGTGATGTGGAAGCAGCGCTGCAGGAACTCTTCTTCGACGTCGAGCTTGCCGGCCTGTTCGAGGGCGAGGAGCGAAGTGCGCATCCAGGCGATTTCGTCGCGGGTCATGTTGGACTTGGGGATGTCGACGGCGGAGCCGGTGAGGTGGGGGCTGGCGACGTCTCCCTCTGCAGCAGCGGCGTTGCCGTTGATCCTCTCGAGCTGCTTCTGGTAGTCGACGGTGCGGACGGCGGAGCTGACCTCAAGCGGGCCATGAAAGCGGGCGGCATGAAGCCCCGCGAGATCGGTGAGGAACTGCGCGGTCCAGGGGCGGCAGTAGCGATGCGACTCAGGGAGGTTCTGATTGATGGCGAGGTCGGCCGAGGTGGGCACGGGGACGAGGAAGTTGTGAGCGATGCGGTCCTGGAGGTCGTCCTCATCCTGAATGCGCTCCAAGCCGTCTTCGCCCTCGGATTTTTCGTTCTGGCGCTCGAGCGAGGCGAAGGAACCACGGAGCGGTGAAGAGAGGCCGAGATCGCGGCGATGCAGCGAGATGACTTCGGAGACGGGAGCGGGAGAGATGGGCAGTTCCCGGTCCCGATTGCGGAGGCTGGCGCGGATGCGGCTGCGATTGCTGAGCAGAGCGGCGCGTGTCTGCGCTTTGCGGCGGCCAGAGCGGCCACTTGCCGCGCGGCTGCGTGGGGCAGGGGGCGCAAGGCGATGCGCGGGCTCGTGGGCGGTTGACGCGCGAGCGCCGGCGTTATGGGCAGCGGCGCGCGCAGACGCAACGGAGGTTTTTGCGGTGTTTTGCTTAGAGGGCCGGTGCGAGGATGCGAGGCGGGATTTGGCTTTAGCGGCTGCAGGCGCTGGGCGAGTGGCCCTGAGTTTAGAGTGCGAAGATTTGTCCGATTTGAGACCGGACTTTTGGGATTCGGTCGGCGCAGCCGCAGCGACGGCGCCAGATAAGAGGACGCCGAGTACGAGAACCATGGGGGCGGTCCGGCGCATGAGGGGAGTGCGGAGAATCCAGAGCATCTTTAGTGTAAGACGTTCCAGCACGGGTTTCGAGTGGCTGCAAAGGTGCGGAAGGGTCTGATAACGGCGGTTATGGGCGAATCCCATGGAACTTCTCAACAAGGCTTGGGACTTTTGGCTCGTTCAAAAGCCCGCAGCTTCTCGACGTCAGCGAGGTCCTGGTATCGACCTGATGCGAGCTTGTTCTGAATAAGGTGCCCGGACGAGATGACGTGGGCAGGGATTTCGTCATCGAATTCCATTTCGACCCGAGCCTCCCAGGCTTCGTCAAAACCGACTCCGGCAATTCCCTGGAGCAGGTCAACTCGATCAGGTTCCACTCCGAGTTGAAAGACAGTAGACGCCTTATCGTTGAAATCCGCCGGAGTTACCCCAGCCAGCGGCGCCCCAAATTCCGCGAGAGCTTTGAAGACGGCCTCGCTGTTCTCCGCACTCGCTTTGATAAACACATCGAGATCTTTTGTGCCGCGGGGCTCGGAATGCGCGCCTACCGCGTGGCCTCCGATGACAAGGTACTGGACTCCGTTCGCATTGAAGGCAAGGATCAAATCGCGCTGGTCTTTTTCCATAGCGCCTCCAGACTCTAGAGAGCCTTCCAGTCGGGCCGTTCGACTCGCACCAGGGTACGCGAGGAAGGCATTTCATCGACTCGGATTCCCTTGAAACGGTATGCCTGGCGAACAATCTCATCGATCGCTGCAAACTTTTCCGCCACCGTCCGGCTCGCCCAATAGCGGTAAGTCTCTGCCTGCTGCTCTTCGAGGTCGGTGACCTTGCGAATTGACTTGTCCATCTCTTGTGCTCCCTACAGCAGCGTCGGCTCGTCGTCCTTGAGCTCTTCGGGCGGGATGATGACGGCTGCGGCGACCTTGTCTTCCGGTTCAAGGTTCAGCAGGCGAACGCCCTGCGTGGCGCGGCCGGCGGCGCGGATGGTCTTGGTGTCGATGCGGATGATCTTGCCCCACTGGCTGATGACCATCAGCTCAGAGATGTCGTCGACGAGTTGAATGGAGGTGACGCGGCCGATGCGCGGCGTGACGGCCATGTTCTTGACCCCCTTGCCGCCACGGGTCTGCAGGCGGTACTGCTCGACATCGGTGCGCTTGCCAAAGCCGTTCTCGGTGACGGAGAGGATGCGGTAGGCGCCCTCGGGATGCTCCTTGGGCGTGACGGTGAACCCGACGACGAAGTCATTCTTGCCGAGGTCGATGCCGCGGACGCCGTAGGCAGGGCGGCCCATGGAGCGCACGTCGCCTTCGTCGAACCGGATGCCCATGCCGAGATGCGTGGCGAGAAAGACGCGCTGCGAGCCGTCGGTGATGCGCGCGGCAACAAGCTCATCGTCCTTGTCGATGCCGATGGCAATGATGCCCCGGGCCATTACGTTGCAGAAATCCTTGAGCGGGGTCTTCTTGACGGTTCCCTTCTGCGTGGCAAAGAAGATGAACTTGCCTTCTTCTTCAAGGTCGCGGATGGGGAGGATGGCGCGGACGTTTTCGCCAGGCTGCAGATCGAGCAGGCTCTGCATGCTCTTGCCCTTGCCGGCGGCGCTGACGTCGGGAATTTCGTAAACCTTGAGCCAGTAAACACGGCCGGTGTTGGTGAAGCAGAGCAGGAAGGCGTGCGTCGAGTTGACGATGAGCTGGGAGACGAAGTCCTCTTCGCGCGTCTTCATGCCTGTGCGGCCGGTGCCGCCGCGGCGCTGCTGGCGATAAATCGAAATTGGCGTGCGCTTGAGGTAGCCCTGGTGGCTGACGGTGACGGCCACCTGCTCGTCGGCGATGAGGTCCTCGAGCTGGAGCTCGGCGCTCTCGTCGATGATCTGGGTGCGGCGCGCGTCGCCGTATTTGTTGCGGACTTCCTCGAGTTCCTTGACGATGACCGAGCGGAGTTTCTTGTCGCTGGCGAGAATCGACTCGTACTCGGCGATGCGCTCGCGGACCTGCTTCAACTCGGCGAGCAGCTCGTCGATGGAGAGCTGGGTGAGGCGGTAGAGCTGGAGTTCGAGAATCGCGTCGATCTGGCGCAGGGTGAGGCCCCGTTCCTCGTGCGGGAGCCGTTCGCGGTCGAGGTTGACGACGATCTCGGTTCCCTTGCCCCAGGCGTAGAGATTCTCGCGGGCTTCGGCGCGCGAGCCGGAACCGCGAATGATCCTGATGACCTTGTCGAGGTTGTCGAGAGCGATGTTGTAGCCCTCGAGGATGTGCTCGCGCTCGCGGGCCTTGCGCAGAAGGAAGACGGTGCGGCGCTGGACAACATCGATGCGGTGATCGATGAAGGCGCGAATGGCCTGATCGAGCGGGAGTTCCCGCGGCTGCCCGTTGAGCACCGCGAGGAAGATCATGGAGAAGCTTTCCTGCAGTTGCGTGTGCTTGTAGAGCTGGTTCAGGACGATCTCGGGCTGGGCGCCGCGCTTGAGCTCGATGACGA
>CAYWSR010000180.1:0-9203 GCA_964460385.1 uncultured Occallatibacter sp.
CCTCGCAGGGCATCGTCCACATCATCGGGCCGGAGCTCGGCCTCACCAAGCCCGGCATGACCATCGTCTGCGGCGACTCTCACACCAGCACCCACGGCGCATTCGGCGCTCTGGCTTTTGGCATCGGCACCAGCGAGGTCGAGCACGTCCTCGCGACGCAAACCCTGCCGCAGTCCACACCAAAGACCTTCCGCATCAACGTCGAAGGCGAAACGCCCCTCGGCGTCACCGCCAAAGACATCATTCTCGCTATCATCGGCAAGATCGGCACCGACGGCGCAACCGGCTGCGTTATCGAGTATGCCGGCTCGGCCATCCGCGCACTTTCCATGGAAGGCCGCATGACCGTCTGCAACATGAGCATCGAAGCGGGTGCGCGCGCCGGCATGATCGCTCCCGACGAAACCACCTTCGTCTACTTGAAAGAGCGCAAATTCAGCCCAAAGGGTGAAGCCTGGAAGGCCGCGGTCGCCGAATGGAGCAAGCTCTCCACCGACCCTGCCGCGAAGTTCGACCGCGAGCTCAACCTCTCCGCCTCCGAACTCGTTCCTTACGTCAGTTGGGGCACCAGCCCCGGCATGGTCGCGCCCGTTACGGCCTCTGTCCCCGACCCTGCCGACGCCGCCAACGAATCCGAACGCAAGTCCTGGCAGAGCGCTCTCGACTACATGGGCCTCACCGCCAAGACCCCGCTCGACGGCCTCGCGGTCGACCGCGTCTTCATCGGCTCCTGCACCAACGGACGCATCGAAGACCTCCGCGCCGCTGCCAAGATCGCAGTCGGCCGCAAGGTCGCTCCCACCGTCGGTGCCATGGTCGTTCCCGGCTCCCAGGCCGTCAAGGCGCAGGCCGAAAAAGAAGGCCTCGACCGCATCTTTCTCGACGCGGGCTTTGAGTGGCGCGAGCCCGGCTGCTCCATGTGTCTCGGCATGAACCCTGACATTCTCGCTCCCGGTGAGCGCTGCGCCTCCACCTCCAACCGCAACTTCGAGGGCCGCCAGGGTCGCGGTGGCCGCACGCACCTCGTCTCGCCCGAGATGGCCGCAGCCGCCGCCATCGCCGGCCACTTTGTCGACATCCGCACGTGGAAAGTTCTTGAGGAGGTCTCGGCCTAATCATGGAGAAATTCATCACCCTCACCTCACTGGCCGCGCCCCTCGACCGTTCCAACGTCGACACCGACCAGATCATCCCCAAGCAGTTCCTTAAGCGCATCGAACGCACCGGCTACGGCGACTTCCTCTTCTTCGACTGGCGTCGCACCGCGTCCGGCGAGCCCGACCCCGCTTTCGTCCTCAACGACCCGCGCTACATGGGCGCGAAGATCCTCATCGCCGGCAAGAACTTCGCCTGTGGCTCCTCGCGCGAGCACGCCGCCTGGGCGCTTTCTGACTACGGCTTCCGCGCTGTCATCGCCCCCACCTTCGCCGACATCTTCTTTTCCAACGCCGGTAAGAACGGCATCGTCCTCGTTCGCCTCAGCGAAGAACAGGTTGCCCAGCTCCTTTCGAACGCGCGGTCCATCGCCAACTATCAACTCACCGTCAACCTTGCAGAACAAACCGTGACCGACAGTCAGGGCTTTACCGCCAACTTCGAAATCGATCCCTTCCGCAAGTTCTGCCTCATCGAAGGCCTCGACGACATCGGCCTCACCCTCCGCCACGCCGCCGCCCTCGACGCATTCGAGCAACAGCACAACCACGCAACCTGGCTTTCACCCAAATAACTGACAACTGATCACTGACGACTGACAACTAGCGAACGAAGTGAGCTCATGACCATCGAAGGCAAGCGCCAAAGCATCCCGTTGACTGAAGGCCCCAGCCGCGCCGCGGCTCGCTCTTACCTGCGCGGTGCAGGATTTGCAAAAGACGATCTCCACAAGCCCATCATCGGCGTCGCCAACACCTGGACCGAAATCGGCACCTGCAACGTTCATCTCCGCCAGATCGCCGACTGGCTCAAGGAAGGCATCCGCGAGGCCGGTGGCACGCCCATGGAGTTCAACACCATCACCATCCACGACGGCATCACCATGGGCACCCAGGGCATGAAGGCCTCGCTGGTCTCGCGCGAAGTCATCGCCGACTCCATCGAGCTCGTCTCCCGCGGCAACCTCTTTGACGGCCTCGTCGGCATCGGCGGTTGCGACAAGAACATGCCCGGCATCATCATGGCGCTCTGCCGCCTCGATATCCCAGGCATGATGCTCTACGGCGGCTCCATCGCCCCCGGCAAGCTCAAGGTTGCCAACGGCGAAACCATCGACATCACCATCCAGAACGTCTTCGAAGGCATCGGCTCACACGCCGCCGGCCGCATCGACGATGCAGGCCTCGAAGCTCTCGAAGCCGCGGCCTGTCCCGGCGCAGGCGCATGCGGAGGCCAGTTCACGGCCAACACCATGGCCATGAGCGGCGAAATCCTCGGCATCTCGCCGATCCAGCTCTCCGGCGTCCCCGCCACCAGCCCCGACAAGCGCGCCGCCACCATTGAGGCAGGCCGTATGTTGATGGACGCCGTCCGCGCCAACCGCCGCCCTTCGCAGATCATCACCCGCAAGTCCCTCGAAAACACCATCGCCAGCGTTGCGGCCTCGGGTGGCTCCACCAACGCCGTCCTTCACCTCATTGCCATCGCCCGCGAGCTCGGCATTCCCCTCAACGTTGACGACTTTGACGAGATCTCAAAACGCACACCCTTCATCTGCGACCTCACGCCCGCCGGCAAGTTCGTCGCCTCCGACTACCAGGCCGCCGGCGGCTCGCGCCTCCTTGCTCAGCGCCTCATCGATGCGGGCCACGCCGACGGCTGCACGCTCACCATCTCCGGCCGCACTCTCGCTGAAGAAGCCGCGCTCGCCAAGGAGACTCCCGGCCAGGTCGTAATTCACACCTTCGACCATCCCATCAAGCCCACCGGCGGCCTCGTCATCCTCAAGGGCAATCTCGCGCCCGAAGGCTGCGTCATGAAAGTCGCCGCAGCCAACCGCGTCGAGCATCGCGGCCCCGCGCGCGTATTCGAGACCGAAGAAGCCTGCTTCGCCGCCGTGCAAACCGGCCAGATCAAGCCAAACGACGTTCTCGTCATCCGCTACGAAGGCCCCAAGGGTGGTCCCGGCATGCGCGAGATGCTCCAGGTCACCGCAGCCATCTCCTCCAACGCCGAGCTGAGCGCTACCGTCGCTCTCATGACCGATGGCCGCTTCTCCGGCGCAACCCGCGGCTTCACCGCCGGTCATGTCGCGCCTGAAGCTTTCGTCGGCGGCCCCATCGCTGCCGTTCGCGAAAGCGACATCATCCACTTCGACATTCCCAATCGCACGCTCACCCTTGAGGTCCCCGACGAAGAAATCGCCGCCCGCCTCAAGGGCTTCACGCCTCCGGCTCTTCGCTGGCCCAAAGGCGTCTTCAAGAAATATGTCGACCGCGTGACCTCCGCCTCCGAAGGCGCAACAACGTGAAAGCAGAGATCAGGTGCCAGAGATCAGTCACCGGCAGCAACCTGATTTGAAAGGGCACGACCTCAGTCGTGCCACAAGATAGCCAAATTGATCGTTAGGGCTTTAGCCCCTGAGGTAAAAAGCAATGACCAAGCACAAGACCGTAGACGCCGCAACCGCCCACCTCACCACCCCCACCACGCTCACCGGCGCTGAAATCCTGTGGGCAACCCTCGTGGGCGAGGGCGTATCCACCGTCTTTGGCTATCCCGGCGGAGCCATCCTCCCCGCTTACGACGCGCTGCGCAAGTTCCCCATCCATCACGTCCTCGTCCGCCACGAGCAGGGTGCGGCCCACATGGCCGACGGCTACTCGCGCGCCTCCGGCAAGACCGGCGTCTGCCTCGCCACCAGCGGTCCCGGCGCAACGAACCTAGTCACCGGGATCGCCACGGCCATGCTCGATTCCATCCCCATCGTTGCCATCACCGCCAACGTTCCCTCCAAGGTCCTCGGCACAGATGCCTTCCAGGAAGTCGACATTACCGGCATCACGCTGCCCATTACCAAGCACAACTTCCTCATCTCGAAGACCGAAGACCTCGCAGCCGCTCTGCGTTACGCCTTCCAGATCGCGGTCTCCGGCCGCCCCGGCCCCGTCCACGTCGATATCACCAAGGACGCGCTCCAAGGCAAGGCCGTCTTCGACTTCGAGGCCGCCAAGCCGCGCCCCTATCGCCCTCATCCCATGCTCCACGTCGATGATGCCGGTCTCGCCCAGGCTGCCGAGCTCATTCGCAACGCCAAGCGTCCCGTCATCCTCGCCGGCCACGGAATCTCTGAGTCCAACGCAATGGAGCAGGTCCGCACCCTCGCCGAGCGCGCACAGATTCCAATGGCCATGACGCTCCTCGGCCTCGGCAACGTCCCCGCCACTCATCCCCTCAACCTCGGCATGATGGGCATGCACGGCGAGGCCTGGGTCAACGAAGCCATTCAGGAAGCCGACCTCCTCATCGCCTGCGGCATGCGCTTCGACGACCGCGTCACCGGCACCGTCGCCACCTACGCCCCCAAGGCCAAAAAGATTCATATCGAGATCGATCCTTCAGAGATCAACAAGAACATCAAGGTCGACTGCGCTCTCATCGGCGATCTGCGCCAGGTGCTCGAACTGCTTCTCCCGCGCATCGCCAGTCGCGACGGTTCGGCATGGCTCAAGACAATCAACGACAGCAAAGGCGAAGCCGCCGTCCTCGACATCAAGAACCTCCCCGACGACGGCCACCTCTACGCCGCCCACGTTATGCACGACCTATGGCGCATCACCGGCGGCAACGCCATCGTCGTCACCGATGTCGGCCAGCACCAGATGTGGGAGGCGCAGTACTACCACCACGACACCCCGCGCTCGCTCGTCACATCCGGCGGTCTCGGCACCATGGGCTTCGCACTCCCCGCCGCCATCGGTGCCAAGTTCGCCTGCCCAGACAAGGAAGTCTGGGTCGTCGTCGGCGACGGCGGCTTCCAGATGACCGCCGCAGAACTCGCCACCATCGTCCAGGAAAAAATCAAGATCAACATCGCCGTCATCAACAACGGGTATCTCGGCATGGTCCGCCAGTGGCAGGAGTTCTTCTACGAGCGCAACTACGAGGCCACGCCCATGGTCAGCCCCGACTTCGTCAAGCTCGCCGACGCCCATGGCCTGCCCGGCCTCGCCGTCCGCAAGCGCAGCGATGTGCTCAGCTCCGTCGCCGCGGCGCGCGAGTCCGCCAGCACCTTCCTCCTCAACTTCCTCGTCGAGAAGGAAGAGGCTGTCTATCCCATGATCCCCGTCGGCAAGGGACTCCACGAGATGATCCGCCGTCCCGGCAAGGACCCGCTCGAAGAAACCGCCAACGACTAAGACGCATGGGATCGGTTGCAGGTCCACATCCACTGATCCCCGCTTGACTCATTCACTTTTCACCAGTTCACTGTACATCTGATCTCTGGAGCCACCATGCATCACACCTTCGTTTCCTACGTTGAAGACAAGCCCGGCGTCCTCACGCGCGTCGCATCGCTCTTCCGCCGCCTCAACATCAACATCACGTCGGTCACCGTTGGGCGCTCTGAGCGCCCAGGCCTCTCGCGCATGACCCTCGTCTGCGAGGCCTCGGCAGAATCCGGCAACCGCATCCGCGCCGCGCTCTACAAGCTCGAAAACGTCGTCGACGTCGACGACATCGCCCGCGACCCTAACGTCACCCGCGAGCTCGCGCTCATCAAGATCGCTGCCACGCCACAAAACCGCGCCCAGATCTTCGACCTCGTCGAGGTCTTCCGCGCTCGCATCGTCGACCTCACTTCGGAATCGCTCATGATCGAGATGACCGGCGTCGAAAGCAAGATCGAAGGCCTCATCGAAGTCCTCCGCGAAGACGAGGGCCGCATCCTCGAAATCTGCCGTTCCGGCAAAATGACCATGCGCCGCGGTCACCATACCTCCAGCGTCGTCAAGGCCATAGAACTCGGCGCAGCAGCCCAGCCCGGCGCAGCCGTGAATTAGCGAGTGCCCCGGGTCTCGAGTCTGAGACATGGGTGACGACCCCAAGCTTTAACATCAACTCATCACACATTCGAAAAGGAAAATCGAGATCAACATGGCAAAGACTTATTACGATCACGACGCCGACCTCTCCCTCATCCAGGCCAGGAAGGTCGCCATCATCGGCTACGGCTCCCAGGGCCACGCCCACGCTCTCAGCCTCAAGGACTCCGGCGTCCATGTGAAGGTCGGCCTCGCCCCCACCTCCAAGTCCCGCGCCAAGGCAAAAAAGGCGGGCCTCGAAGTCACCACCCCCGCCAAGGCAGCCAAGTGGGCCGACGTGGTCATGATCCTCACCCCCGACCAGACCCAGGCCAAGCTCTACGCCGAAGAAATCGGACCCAACCTCAAGCCCGGCGCGCTACTCCTCTTCGCCCACGGCTTCAACATCCACTTCAAGACCATCGTCCCCGCAAACAACATCGACGTCGGCCTCGCCGCACCCAAGGCTCCCGGCCATCGTGTCCGCGAAGTATTCACCGAAGGCGGCGGCGTCCCCGGCCTCATCGCCATCCATCAGGATGCCACCGGCAACGCTCATGCCCTCAATCTCAGCTACCTCAAGGGCATCGGCTGCACCCGCGCCGGAGTCCTCGAGACCACCTTCAAAGAGGAAACCGAGACTGACCTCTTCGGCGAGCAGGCCGTGCTCTGCGGTGGCGTAAGCGCCCTCATCAAGTGCGGCTTTGAAACCCTCGTCGAGGCCGGCTACCAGCCCGAGAGCGCTTACTTCGAGGTGCTCCACGAGCTCAAGCTCATCGTCGATCTCATCTATCGTGGCGGCCTTGCCTACATGCGCTACTCCATCTCCGATACCGCAGAGTGGGGCGACTACGTCTCCGGCCCTCGCGTCATCAACGACGAGAGTCGCAAGGCTATGCGGCAGATCCTCACCGAAATCCAGAACGGCAAGTTCGCCAAGACCTTCCTCAAAGACCAATCCACCGGCCGCAAGAAATTCAACGCCTACCGGGCAAAGGAAGCCAAGCACCCCATCGAGGTCATCGGAAAAACTCTCCGCGCCTCCATGCCCTTCCTCGATCCCGTCACCGTCGAGCAAGTCTCCAAGTCTCGCTAAACAAGTCGGCCTCCAACCTTTAGCCTTGCCATTCAAGCTGGAGGCCGATAACCATAGCTACCAGCGCTTGTCGCTCTTCGTCCGGTTGTTGCCCCAGTGAAGTGGCTGATAGTTGTTGAGCGTGTTTGATCCACCGCGAGATTCAGCAATGATATGGTCGACCTCCCACCCATATTGAGTGGTTTGCCCATACTCATTCCAAGCAATCCATCTGCCATAAATATCCTGGCGGTAGACGTTGGCGTCGTAGCCTTGAACAACTTGGGCCTTCGCCCAGATTGCGCTTAGCGTTGCATGATCGTATTGTGCGCTTGTTGCCATTTCAACTCCTTCTGCTGTTAGGCTGCGGATTACCGCAGAATTTTCCGATTGACAGCGAAGGAATGGCCGATCAGAATACAATTCGATTCAGAAATCGGTTTGCGCCCCTCGCTAGTGGGGTGCCGGGGCAGATGGTACCGTTCACCCGTCAAAGTATTCGATACCACCTGGACTCAACGCCGCCTTCGGGCGGCGTTTTCCGTGCTCAAAGCACACCGGCAGATGCGACAATAGCGCTGTCTGTGGTGCAGGTCAACCGCAAACCACAATATTTTGTATCTAGATTGATACCCCTATTGACGATTTGGCTGTTCAAATGCAGCAAAACTGGTGCAAAATGTGGATAACTCAGCCGAAACAATCAAGTTGACCGCGCCAAGGAAGCCAAGCACCCCATCGAGGTCATCGGAGAAAAGCCCCGCGCCTCCATGCCGTTCCTCGATCCCGTCACCGTCGAGCAGGTCTCCAAGACCCGATAACCCCCACCGCAATTGACAAACGCCGGACAGCATCCCAGCCGCCCGGCGTTTGTCACTGATCGAAGCGCTCTCAGTTAAATGTGACGATCACCCTTCTGCAGGTTGGCCTGCCGGTGCAGAGCCTGCAAATTGCTAATGTCACTGGGACCGCCCCACGAATCTGGAATCAGGTGATCGACCACCCAGCCGTGCTCTGTGGTTTTGCCATACTGACTCCAACGCATGATGTTCCCATAGCAATCGAAGCGCACGTCAACACCGTTCGTGTCCGGCACCACTTTGGAATTCAGCCAAATTCGAGTCAATGTCCAATCATCATATTGAGCGCTTGTTGTCGCCTTGCTCATTTCTCCTACCTCTCTTGAAAGGCACAGATGCCTTCAGGTTGTAAAGTCAAGGGATGAGCCAACGGCACCGGCAAATAATCTTGCTGTGCCGTTAGCTACGGTCCAGTCAGGTCGATTCCAGCCTGGGAGCAGCATCAACAACCCAGCTACACCAAGGGCGAACTGGGGCGATTCGGGCACAGCAATTGGCAAAACTGATGAAAGAATCACATTACGCCTGGAACATTTTCAAGTGGAAATCTCGGTACCCTTTTATAGTTTAGATACCAGCAGAGCCAATGAACCACGTCTCACTTTTTACCGGACGTCTCGTTAAATGCCTTAAGAAAGATCGATTTCCGCTCGGCTGCAACGTCCGCATCCGAGAGGCCATTGATCCGCTTGAACGCATCCGCATATTGCCGATTTCTGAATGTGAAATCAAGAAACTCCTCGTCATAATCGCCGAGTGAGACCGACTCCGCCGAGGAGATCAGTGGGACGGTTGGAAGGGAGAGGACGAAAAAGAGAACGAAGGGAACCCAACGATACCAGTCGAACCAAATCCCCAATCCAAAACTCAGTATCCCCACGAAAATGAGGTAGGCTGTGACCTGTTTCCTTCGACGCTTTAACAGCTCCGCACATTGGTCGCAATGCGGGACTTTGATGGACAGATAGTCATGTCGCGTGTACGCGAATCGGAACTTTGAATGCGAGAGGGACTGAAAGGCAACGTCACTCGCAACGCCAGTCCTGAGACAGCTTGGGCACATTTCCGGGAACAGTATCTTGCCCAACCGTCGAGGCACCTCAACGATCTCCCGCCCAGACTTCCCGCGATCCGCCTGCCGGGGCTCACTTGCCCTTCTGTAAAGCTCCTGGGCCAGAGCGACCCGGGCAACGGGTTGGATTTCTCCGCAATCCTGGGAGAGCCGCAGGAGCTCCCCATCGGTCATCA
>CAYWSR010000181.1:0-9162 GCA_964460385.1 uncultured Occallatibacter sp.
CCATTTATGGCGGCGACTTTCTCGCCAACCAGACCCCCGTCAAGGCCATGTGCGAGGCCGCCCCCGCCATCATCGACCTGCTCGACCGCATGGGCGTGCCCTTCAACCGCACCCCCGAGGGCCTGCTCGACTTCCGCCGCTTTGGCGGCACGCTCTACAACCGCACCGCCTTTGCCGGAGCTACCACCGGCCAGCAACTTCTCTACGCGCTCGACGAACAGGTCCGGCGCTACGAGGCCGGTGGCAGAGTCAAAAAGTACGAAGGCTGGGAGTTCCTCTCCGCCGTCCTCGACTCCAAGGGAGCAGCCCGCGGCATTACGGCCCTCGACCTCCGCACCATGGAGCTCCGCAGCTTTCCCTCCGAAGCCATCATCCTCGCCACCGGCGGCAACGGCGCCATCTTCGGCAAGAGCACCAATTCCGTCGTCTGCACCGGCTCGGCGCAATCCGCCATCTTCCAGCAGGGCGCTTACTACGCCAACGGCGAGTTCATCCAGGTCCACCCCACCTGCATCCCCGGCGAAGACAAACTCCGCCTCATGTCCGAGTCGGCCCGCGGCGAAGGTGGCCGCGTCTGGGTCCCTCGCACCGCCGGCGACAAGCGCCCCATCAAGCAGATTCCCGAGCCCGACCGCTTTTACTTCCTCGAAGAGTGGTACCCCAAGTACGGCAACCTCGTTCCCCGCGACATCGCCACGCGCGCCATTCACAAGGTGGTTTACGAGCTCGGCCTTGGCATCGACGGTCAGCCCATGGTCTATCTCGACCTCACTCACATCGATCGCGCCACGCTCAACCGCAAGCTCGAAGGCATTCTCGAGATCTACGAGAAGTTCGTCGGTGACGATCCCCGCGACGTCCCCATGAAGATCTTCCCCGGCATGCACTACACCATGGGCGGCCTCTGGGTCGACTTCAATCAGATGACCAACATCCCCGGCGTCTTCGCTGCCGGCGAGTGCGAATACCAGTACCACGGCGCAAACCGCCTCGGCGCAAACTCCCTCGTCAGTTGCATCTATGGCGGCTTCGTTTCCGGCCCCAACGCGCTCAAGTACACCCACGGCCTGCCATGCCCCGACAACGACTGTGGCGACGAGTCCGAACTAGCCCGCCAGTCCGAAATCAACAAGAAACTTCTCAACAACAAGGGCACCGAAAACCCCTTCAAGCTCTGGCGCGAACTCGGCGCAACCATGACCGAGCACGCCACCGTCATTCGCTATAACAAGGGCCTCCGCCAGGCCGACGAAAAGATTGTCGAGCTGCTCGATCGCTACAAAGACGTCAACCTCAGCGACAAGAGCCAGTGGGCCAACACCAGCTTCGCCTTCGCGCGCCAGTTGAAGAACATGCTCGAGCTATCCCGCGCCATCGTGCAGGGAGCCATCCTGCGCGACGAATCGCGCGGCGCTCACTACAAGCCCGACTTTCCTGACCGCAACGACGAAAAGTATTTGAAGACCACTAAGGCCGCGTTTACCGGAGCGTTCGACGGCCCGCGCTTCGAGTTTGAAGAAGTGGACATCCAGTTCATCAAGCCGCGTCCACGCCGCTACGACGCAACAAAATGACGGCGGTCGCTTTTCCGCTGTCATCCTGAGCGATCCGGGGCCCCCGGCGACAGGTCTTCGTCGCTGGGGTGGGGGAACGGTGGCCCCAGGCGTACTCTTCAGCCTGGGGGTGGTGAGTCGAAGGATCTGCGGTTGTTTTTGGAGTTTGTAAGGGCGTTAATCCTGGAGCTTTGGCCCCGCGGTTTTTTCAACGGCGCGGATTCATTCGCGCCCATCACATGGAAGAAAGGTCACTGATCACTGACAACTGATCTCTGACAACTGGAACAACATCATGGCAACCAAAACCGTAGCACTCGAAATCAAGCGCCAGGCCGACCCCGACTCCCCCGCCGTATGGGAGCGCTTCGAACTCCCCTGGCGTCCCGGCATGAACGTCATCTCCGCCATGATGGAGATCGCCGCCAACCCCGTCACCGCCGACGGCCGCGACACTACCCCCATCACCTACGATTCCAATTGTCTCGAGGAGATCTGCGGCTCCTGCGCCATGCGCATCAACGGCAAGGCCCGCATGGCCTGTTCCTCCCTCGTTGACAATCTCGAACAGCCCATCAAGATCGAGCCGCTCTCCAAGTTTCCGCTTGTCCGCGACCTCCAGGTCGACCGTTCCGTCCTCTTTGAAAACCTCAAGGCCGTCAAGGCCTGGGTCCCCGTCGATGGAACATACGATCTCGGCGCCGGCCCGCGCGTCTTCCCGCAACAGCAGGAAGCCAATTACCCGCTCTCCAACTGCATCTCCTGCTGCTGCTGCATGGAAGTCTGCCCGCAGTTCAACGACGCCACAGGCTTCGTCGGCGCGGCCACCATCGCCCAGGTCAAGCTCTTCAACAACCACCCCACCGGCAAGGTCTTCAAAGAGGAACGCCTGCGCGCCCTCGCCGGCGACGGCGGCATTCAGGAGTGCGGCTTCGCCCAGAACTGTGTCGAAATCTGCCCCAAGGGCATTCCCCTCACCAACGCCATCTCCGACGTCAGCCGCGACGTCCTCATCCAAAAAGCCAAAGACCTCGTGCGCGGGTAGAGCTCCTTCGCGCGCCGCGGCACTACCGACAGAGGCGATACGAGATTCGCCCCAAGTAGGTCCGCAGCGTGGACGCAGCCCAGATGAGAAGGCTTGCGTCCACGACCTTTGTGTGTCGAAAAGGGTAGTTTGTGAGACATCGGGCGGGGGACAGTCCCTGTTGAAACCGCGAAGGTTATACGACCCAATCACGTTTCGGGTCTTTCACGTATAACCGTTTTACGGTGCCGCAAGAGGCGCACAGGTCAGCAAAAAGGGCCTCCCTTTTCTCCCTTTCGGACCATTTGAAAATGCCTTTCTCTTTCTCCTTGCAGAGGAGGCCGGGATGTACGTCACCACCACCGCCAGAAGCAGAAACAACGAGCCCGCTGATGAGTTGTGAACCGCCGCAGTGTTCACATGTGTTTTTCGGCATGGAAAACTATAGCACTTGAGGGTAATTCATGATCTCCGTACCGTCCCAAAAAGGGTAGGTTTTGCGACACGCCGCGGACCGCATGAAGGCAAGGCCTTGCGCGTCTCAAAAGTCAGTCGCGCAATAAAACAGTTGATTTACGCCGCCGCCCGCAGCCACTCCGCCACCGCCTCTGGATTCCGCGCGATCACCGTAAGATAAGCTCGCGCCGTCGCGTCCGGATTCTTCCTCGCCTGTTCCCAATCGATATCCGTCTCCGGATAAGGATCGCCCGGCTCATGATCAATCCAAAGCATATTTTTCACTTCTTCACTCATTCACTTTTTCACTCACTCCCCGTCCACTGTTCACTGTCCACTCGCTTACTGACCTCCGCGGACTGTGAACTATGAACTACGAACTATGAACTGCTCCCTTACTGTTTCGGCTCGCCAATCCCCCACTCGATCTTCAACCCCGCCCGCACCGTAAACGGCAGGCTCGGATACCCGATCGGCGCAATGTGCTGGTTGTCGGTCAGGTTCTCCGCCCTCCCGTAAACCCCCAGCCATGAAAACAGGTTGTAGCTCGCGCCCAGGTCCAGCCGCGCATAGCCGAAGTCGAGGTTGCGATTCGGCAGCAGCAGCGTTGTTCCGTAGTTTGCGTCGGTCAGAAACGTCGAATCGTCGCTGCGACTCGCAAACGCCGCGTTGAACAGCCCGGTCACTTTGCCCTTCGAGTACGTCGCCGTAAAGAATCCCGTATGCGGAGGCCTTCGGAAAGGCCGCGCACCGACCAGCGGCGAGTAGTCGCCAATCGGTATCCCGTTGTAGGTCGGCGCGTACCCGCCCAGCAGCGCCTCGTTATCGCTTGAAAACGACTTCTGCACCACGCTGTCCGTGTAGGTGTAGCCGCCTCGCATGAAAATGCTGCGCCCGATGCCGCCCTCCACCGTCGACTCAATCCCCTGCGCCCGAAACGCCTGCGTGTTCACGTCAAGCCCTTCATCGTACTGGTAGTAATAGCCAAGGTCCGCCGGCGTAAGCCCCGGAATCAGTTGCGTCAGCAGCACCGCGCCCACCGACTCAATCTCTTTTCCGAACTCGTTGTGAAAGTAGCTGGCGCGGAAGACGATCCGATCGCTGAAGAAGGCCTGCTCCACGCCGCCCTCATAGCTCCGCGTAGTCGGCGCTGCCAGCGGCCCGATCTTCAACTGCTGCGCCGCGCTCGCAAACCCGTTCCCCTCAAGAAACGCATACAGCGATCCGAACTGCTCAGTCAGCTTGGGCTCGCGTACGCCTTCGCCAAAGTTGAAGAGAATGCGTGTCCCGCTCATCACGCCCTTGCGCGGCCGCACCGCGTAAAACGTCAGCCCCGCCCGCGGCGAAGTCTGCGTCCCGAAAAGCGAGTAGTGCTCCAGGGCCCCGCTCAGTGTGTAGAAGAACCGATTCTTGAAGTCTCCATGAACCGCGGCAATGTAGTCGTAGTTCGTCCTCTCGGCAGACTCATAGGTTTCGTACGCAGGAATGTTCTCCACGCCGCGCTCATCCTCAAATCGAAAACTCCCCATCGCTACCAGGTGCGGCGTGATGCTGTAGTCGCCTTCGTAGACAAGCTGATCACGATTGTTCACCAGTTGATATCCATACGGATAGGTCCCCGCGTAATCCAGAATCGCGCTGCCCGTCACCGAGTCGCCATTCGCGCCGGTAATTGTCACCTGCTCGCCCAGGCCGTCGCCGTTCTCGTCGATGATCCCTTCCTGCGAGTATTGGTTGTACTGCTCGCGCTTGCGCGTCGCCCCGTAGCGCACGCTCTGGTGAAACTCCGCCGTCGTCTGGTTGTCGATCGACGCGCTCACGTACAGGTCCTGGTCCCCCTCCTTCGCGTTATCCGCAATGTGATAGAAGTCCCATGCATTCGGCACGCCCGTCGCATCCACGCCGTAATGCGCGGTCCCGCGAATCTGCGTGTTCCCGGTCGGCTGCCATCCGACGTTCCCCACTGCCGTTCCGGAGTGGTACTCGTCCATCGGCAGGTCGTTCGCCGTCTGCAGCCAGCTGTACGCGCCCAGGTAGTCGAACTTCTTCCACGCGCCCGCCAGTTCCAGCTCTTCGCGCGACGTCGCCAGGTTCCCCGCATCGCCGCGAAACACCAGCGACGGAAAACTCGTGGTCCCGCGAGGCGTCGTCAGGTTAATCACGCTGCTTCCCGCTCCCGCGCCATAGAGATCCGAATTGGTCCCGCGGTATACCTCCGCGCGCTCGACTGCAGTCGTCGCCAGCGGCCCCAGGTCGAAGTCCCCACCCAGATCTGTTGCGTCCACGCCGTCGAGCATCACCTTGTTCGCGTCCGAATTCCCCCCGCGCACGAACAGCGAGGTCTGCGCCCCCATCTGTCCGTCCTGCGTCACAAACGTCCCCGGCATCAGCCGAATCAAATCCCCCAGACTGTCTGCATCCTCGAGTTCCGCGGGCCCAATCACCGTAGTCGCTGCGCTCGTCTGGGCCTGTGGAGTCGGCGTGCCCGTCGGCGTTACCACAATCGACTCGCGCACCCACTCCGGCTCGAGCACCACATTGCGCTCCAGGTTATCCAACCTGCCGGCATAAAACACCGGCGTCTCCAACTGCCGGAAACTCTTGGCTGTAACCACCAGAAAGAACCTGCCGTCATTCCCCGTCAAAATCTGGTAGCTGCCGTCAGCCGTCGACTCAGCCGTGGCCACTACCTTGCCCTCGGCAAGAAGGTTAACTTGAGCCCCGGTGACCTTGGCCCCGGAGGGGTCGGTGACCACACCGCGAATCGATGCAGCCTGGCACACAGCGGCAACAGCAACCAAGACAATCAGGAGAGAGATTATGCGTCGGCTCTGTCGAGCCTTCGTGAAGGCGGGAAAGGTCATTGCGGCTCCTTCGTTCCCCTCGGAACGCAAGCGGGTTAAGGCGCCAAAGGACCGGTCTCCTGACTTGCGCCCGTCTCAGCCACCTTCCCAACAGCATGCCGCAAGGCCTACCGTCAGTGGCTCCACGCTCTCTTCCAAAACCAAGAAAAAGAGCCTGGCTGAAACCCTGCCTGAATGACGAGCATCCGGGCATGAAGCGCTCACAGTTGCGGGGCAGTGGCGGACTTTCACCGCCTTCCCGTGCATCCTGGCGTTTGTTGTTCTGGTTGTGGGCTGCGTACCGTTCGCACAGCCCAAGAATTCTGAAACTGCTTTCAGTGACATCAACATTTATAGCCGCAGCCGAAGGCGAAGTCAAAGAGGTTTTCGAGGCCTCCCGATCCCCTCAGAGCCTGCCGATAACCACAACCCCGATCTGCCGCCTCCGCCAATTTTGCCGCAGCGAACCGCGCCCCCACCGCATCTGCATTCGACCCAATCGGCACGAATAACCACAACTCCGAAGTCCCATTTGCCGACCCAGTTGTTAGCTCTTGAGTTTATCTTTGAACGGTCTGAACGATTTTTCCCGTGACTTAGGTACTCAAATTAATTTAGAGAATAGACAATGGATGAAGCTACGGATAGTCCCCACCACGACACTGATCGTGGATGGCAATAAGAGCGGAGGGCTCATGCCTGCCAAGCCGGAACAATTCAGCGACTTCCTGCCGGGTCCCCGCGGCGGGCGTGAATCGCTGGGCTGGAAGGTCTGGCAAAACGTCAAAAACGATGGTCTTCGGCCACCCGCCCCTCAGGTCGACTCCGGCCAGTGTTGTGTCTACAACCAGACATGCGATCGATTCCTGAGCGTCGATGTAGAGGCCGCTGACTTCACGGTTTCCGGTCTTGAGACGCGCTTCCAAACCCTCTCCCCTACCGGGGGTAAAGCTCTCTGGCTTGTGCCTTTCCGAGGAATCTCCCCAACCAGCGTCCGCATCCCCCTCGACCTGGTCTACCTTGACCGGGATTGCGTGGCGATTGAGGCGGTCGAGTCTTTCCCCATCTTTTGCGTCTCCACCTCCAGCCGCCCCGCCGCAAGCGTTCTGGTGCTTCCGGCCCAGTCCATAGCCTCCACGGGCACCCGCGCCGGCGATCAGCTCATTTTTCGGCCGCCCGCCGAGATGAAGCTCGTGCTCGAGCAGTTGGCGAAGATGAAGGCCGAGAGCCCGCAGGGTGGCGCTGCCGCGCAGATCCCAGGGCAAGGCTCAAGTCAGAATTCGGGCCAGGGCTCCCGCCAGGTGCTGCCATGGAAGGACCTCTCGCGGCCTGAACCCCTGCCGACTGCCCACGACTTTCCACCGGCTTCCGATCAGACCATCGCTCCTCTCGAGATTGCCCCCGAGCCCGTCGCCCAGCCCCACCCCCAGAATCAGGATTCATGGCCCAGGAGGAAGAATTGGCTCAAACGCATGCTCTCGTCCGAACCCGACGACAAGCGCGGCGCTCTCCGCGAGTCGATCCCCGGGCTCACCGCCTTCTTCTTTACGGGGAGCGCTCCCGCTCCGCATGGCATCCGCGACATCAGCGAAACCGGACTCTACGTTCTCACCGAGGAGCGTTGGTATCCCGGCACCGTCATCCGAATGACGCTCACTGACCAGCGCGAGCCCACCGCCGAACGTTCCTTCACAGTCAACGCCATGGTCATGCGCTGGGGCAACGACGGTGTTGGCCTTCACTTCATCTTCCAGAATAAGAAAGACCGGAAGCGTTGGAAGCTGACCGCTCAGGAGCGTGCCACTGCCATCGCCGACGCGGCTTCGCTCAAGGAATACATGGTGACTCTGCGCGGCGCGAAGAGATGACCCAGCGCGCACGGAGAACGCGGCAAGTAGCCGCCTTCCCAGGGATCCCGGCCTGCTTTCTTGTGACTGTTCTGCGGATTTGTGATTGCGCTTCGGATGGTGACCCCGGGAAGACTCGAACTTCCGACACGCAGTTTAGGAAACTGCTGATAACCTGCTTCCTGCCATCAGTCCCGGACGGGCTTCGATTGCAGCGCGTCTCCCTGGCGAATTGAGCGCATACTTACCGGAGCGCCGCTCGAATGTTGGGAGAGTTGTTGGCTGAAAGTTGAAGCATCTATCGAAAATGTGCGCTTTTCTTCGTGACTTATTTGAATAGATTGGGCTAAGAGAACAGACAATACTCGCAGGTCTGGGTCCATCCGTCTGCGACTCTGATTGTCGGAAGGTTTGAATACGGAGGATTGATGGCTGCCAATCAGGAACATTCCGGCGGTTCCCCGCCAGGTCCCCGAGGCGGCCGCAAGTCAAAGAGTTGGAAGGTTTGGCGGCGCAACAAAGACGATGGTCCCCGGCAGCCTGGCGCTCAGAGTGAGGCAGACCAGTGCCGCGTCTACAACCTTTCCTGCGAGCGTTACCTGAGCGAAGATGTAAAGACCGCCGACCTCACGGTCTCCGACCCTGAGACGCGGGTGCAAACCCATTCACCCACTGCAACTACGGCTCTCTGGCTGATGCCCTTCAGTGGAAATTTGCCTGCCAACGTCCGCCTGCCCGTCGACCTTCTCTTCCTTGACCGGGAATGTGTGGTAATTGATGCGGTCGAGTCCTTCCCCATCTTTTCCGTCTCTCCCTCCTGCCACCCGGCCGCAAGCGTCCTGGTCCTTCCGCCAAACTCCATCGCCTCCACCAGCACCCGCGCCGGCAATCAGCTCATCTTTCGTCCACCCACTGAGATGAAGCTCTTACTGGACCAGTTGGCAAAGATGAGGGCCGAGAGCGAGCAGGACCGCGCCGCAGAGGTCTCCGGCGCTGGCCAGAGCTCGCGTCAAGTGCTCCCACTGAAAGACCCTTCGCGCTCTGAGCCGGAATTGCCCGTCTCCGACCACCCCCCAAATCCTCAAAGGACGATAGCTCCCTTCGAAATCGCCTCCAAACCAGAGGTGGAACGTTTTCCCGCCGAGCCCACACCGGAAGAAGTTCCACTCGAGCTCGTGGCGCAAGAAGTTCCAGCCGAGCCCACGGCAGAAGAAGTTCTAGCCGAGCTCATGCAGGAAGATGTTCCAGCCGAGCCCATGGCGCAATATGTTCCAGCCGAGCCCACGGCAGAAGAAGTTCTAGCCGAGCTCATGCAGGAAGATGTTCCAGCCGAGCCCGTGGCGCAAGAGGTTCCAGCCAAGCCCATGGCGCAAGAAGTTCCCGTCGAGCCCACGGCAGAAGAAGTTCCAGCCAAGGTCACGCCGGAAGATGTTCACGCC
>CAYWSR010000182.1:0-9152 GCA_964460385.1 uncultured Occallatibacter sp.
TGCTCAAGGACCACATGAACATCTTCATCAACTTCGAAGAGGAAATCGAGGCCGAGGCGCGTGGTGAAGAAGGCCGCACCCTGCTGCGCAACGACAACCTGAATCGCAGCGTTGAAGAGCTCGAGCTTTCGGTTCGCAGCTACAACTGTCTGAAAAACGCAAATATTCAGTCCATCGGCGAGCTCGTGCAGAAGACTGAAGCCGAAATGCTGAAGACCAAGAACTTCGGCCGCAAGAGCCTCAATGAGATCAAGGAAATCCTTGCTCAGATGGGCCTGTCGCTGGGCATGAAGATCGACGAAAACGGCAATGCCGTTCCCGGACCCACCAGCATTCCTCCCGCCGCCGCGCTGGCTGCCAGCTATGGCCGCTACGACGACGAGGACGAGCCGCTGGATTCCGTGGACCTGCAGTTGCCCACTGAGACCGAGAATTTCTAAGACAGTTGTTAGTGGTCAGTTCTCAGTTGTCAGTTAGAAGCAGAACGGCTGGCTTCCTCTGAGAACCGAAGACTGATCACTGAGAACTGATCACTGAACACTGATTCGAAAGAGAGTTTCACCATGCGCCATCGCAATGCAGGATTCAAGCTCGGACGCAACACCAGCCACCGTCGCGCTCTGCTGCGCAACCTGGTCACGTCCGTCATCATTGAAGATCGTGTGGAAACGACCGTGGCCAAGGCCAAGGCCGTCCGTCCGCACGTTGAAAAGATGATCACCCTTGGCAAGAAGGGCGATCTCCACTCGCGCCGTCAGGCGCATAGCTTTCTCATGACCGACAAGGCCGTCGAGCGCCTGTTCGAGACCGTGGCCCCGCGCTACGGCGATCGCCAGGGCGGCTACCTTCGCATCGTTCGCACCGGCTTCCAGAAGGGCGACGGCGCGGAGAAGGCTTTCATCGAACTTCTGGGCGCCGAAAAACAACTCGACGCCAAGCGCCAGAAGCGCGACGACATAAAGGCCAAGAAAAGGGCCGAGCTCGAGAAGCAAATGGAAGAGGCCAAGAAAGAAGACGGCGCAGACGAGAAGGCCGCATAGGCCGACTCATCCTTCACCGCAGTTTGTCTCATCGCAACAGACGGGCACCCGCTTCGGCGAGTGCCCCTTTTTCTGTTTGGTCAAACCCAATGCTTCTCTGCTGCCACGCACCGAGCTCTCGCGTTTGGGCAACCGCCTTCCGGCACTCACGCGCACTTTGGATCCTGCGCGCCTAGGCTCGCAGGGTAAGCGTGCGGTGCTCCCCTCTTGACCTGGGGCGTTGAGTGTGGAACCCACACATCGGCGAAGTATCCACGTATTTCTTAAGTGGATACTTCGGGTAAGTGTGGATCAGGCGGCCTGGGAAGTGTGGGGTTGGAGAGCAGGGGCCAGGTTCCAGGGCAGCAGTTCTTCGATGCGGTTTATGGGATGTTCGGCGATCTGGGCGAGGACCGTGCGGAGATAGAGTTCCGGGTCGAGCCCGTTGAGCTTGGCCGAGCCGATGAGCGAGTAGATGTTGGCGGCGCGTTCGCCGCCGCAGTCGGAGCCGGCAAACAAGAAGTTCTTCCGTCCCAGAGCCACAGCGCGCAGCGCACGCTCGGCGGCCGAGTTGTCGATCTCCAGACGGCCGTCGTCGGCGTAGCGCGTGAGGGCGCGCCATCGCGAGAGTGCGTAGCGAATCGCGCCCGCGGTCTCGCTTTTGGGCGAGAGGGCTCGCAGCGTCTTCTCCATCCACTTGTGCAACTCATCGAGCAGCGGCCTGGCGCGGGTCTGTCGAATCTCTCGCCGCAGCTCGGCGGGCTTGCCGCGAACTTCCTCCTCGATGCCGTAGAGGGCGCCGATGCGCGCCAGCGCCTCGGTGGTTGTGGGCGAGGCGTGGATGATATGAATGTCGTGGAACTTGCGCCGCGCGTGGGCCCAACAGGCCACCTCGTAGATGCGGCCCTCGCCATACAAGTGATGGAAGCCGGAGTAGGCGTCGGCCTGCAGCGCGCCGGTGAAGTTCTTCAGGTGCTGGCGCGGATGCTCGCCCTTGCGATCGGGCGAGTACGCGAACCAGACAGCGGGCGGGGTGTCTTCACCGGCGGGCCGGTCGTCGCGCACATAGGTCCAGAGGCGGCCGGTCTTGGTCTTGCCGTTGCCGGGAGCGAGCACCGGAATCGGTGTGTCGTCGGCGTGGAGCTTCGATGCTGCTAGCACATGCTTGTGCAGTGCGGCGACCAGCGGCGAGAGCAACTCGCTCGATGCGCCGACCCAGCCGGCCAGCGTGGAGCGTTCGATTTCGACACCCTGGCGCGCGTAGATCTCTGACTGCCGATAAAGCGGCAGGTGGTCGGCGAACTTGGACACCAGCACATGGGCCAGCAGCCCCGGCCCGGCAATGCCGCGCTCGATGGGACGTGAAGGCGCCGGTGCTTCGACCACCCGATCGCAACCGTTGCAGGCGAACTTGGGCCGCACGTGGCGAATAACCTTGAAGCTGTCTGGAATGTACTCCAGTTGCTCGGTCACATCTTCGCCGAACTGGCGCAGCGCGCCGCCGCAATCGGGGCAGCAATCGCCACTGGGAAGATGGGAGACAACTTCGCGCGGAAGATGACCGGGCAAGGGCTTGCGCGCCGGTCTGGCCTTCTGTTCTCTGACTGGGGTGTTGGCTGGCGCGGCAGCCTCAGCCATCGCTTCGGCCTCGGCCTGCGTGGACTCCAGATCTTCGAGCTGGAACTCAAGCTGCTCCAGTTGAACCACGACCTTCTCGCTTTTCTTGCCGAAGATCATGTGCCGCATCTTGTCGACCAGCAGCTTCAGGTGTTCGATTCGCTCGCTGCTCGATCGCAACTGTTCGCTCTGCGCGGTGAGTGTCTGGCGATGCTCATCGAGTTCCGCGTGTAGCGCGGCAAGCGTCGCGCGCTGTTCCAGCAACTGGTTGTGTCCTGCGATCAGCAGCGCCTTCAGCGCTTCGGCATCGAGCTGGTCGAGGTCTGGAAGAGCAGTGACAACCATGAGCGCAGTATGCCATGAAACGATGTGGAAACCGCACACAAAAGGCGCATGAACACAGGCGATTATTACGATCCTCTATACGGCCGCGGGCAACTCGAATGTCCGCTCGGGTCGGCGCCAGTCAATGCCTTCCAGAAGCATCGACAACTGCGCGCGGCTCAGAGAAACCGTTCCGCTCTCGGCCTTCGGCCAGATGAAGCGGCCACGTTCCAATCGCTTCGCAAACAGGCAGAGCCCGTCGCCGTCGAACCAGAGGCATTTAATAATGTCGCCGCGCCGTCCGCGAAAGACGAAGACGTGGCCCGAGTAGGGCTGCTGCTCGAGCACCGTCTGCACCTGCGCGCTCAAACCCTGAAAGCCGCGGCGCATGTCCGTCACGCCCGCCGCCAGCCAGATGCGAGTGCCTGCGCGTAGTTCGATCACCGGCTCAGACTCTCAAGAATGGTGCGCAGCAATGCGCGATCTGCGCCGCGCTCCACGCTGATCGTGGCACGGCCCGGCAACTCGATATGAATCGCTCCTGAGGGCTGCGCTGGATATGCCTCCGTCGACGCAGCCTGCGCGATCTCCGGCGCTGGCTCGATCTCTGCAACAGTAGCAGCCTCGGCCCCGATCACCACCGGCAGCAGAGCGGTGGAAGTTCCCAACTGCAAATCCCCGTTGTAATACGCCCGCCGCCACTGGAACACCTGGTTCGCGTTCACGCCCTCGGCCTGCGCCACCTGAGCTACGCTCGCCCCCGCCTCCAGCGTCAACTCCACAATCCGCCGCTTCTCCGCTACCGGCCACCGCTTGCGTGCCTTCCCCATGAACCAAGGGTCAACCGTCGGCACACACCTATGCCAGAGGGGAAGACAGGACGCTTACCTCGCAGGATCCAATGGGAATTCCGAAACACAAACGAGAGCGCCCTCCGCCTTCGACGAGATTGCCGGAGGGTTGGAGGGCGCGTGGGTTCGTCCGGGTTAGCGGGAGGGCCGAGCCTAGCGAACGACCTCGAGCGTCAGAGTCATGGGAACTTCAACCGGTTTGTTGTCGAGGGTAGCGGGCTCGAAGCGGAACTTGCTAACCGCCGAGAGTACAGCCTCATCCAAATTGGCGTTCGGAGACTTTGTAATCTGGATGTTAGTGGGCTTGCCAGTTTCGTCGACCTTCAGGCTCAGGACGACTTCCGCCTGATGAAAGGGAGCAATGTAGGGGGTGAGGGCCGGCAGTTCAACCGACGCAGACGAGAGAATCTGGGCGGGTTTGACGCCGGTAGAAATCGGGGTTGAGGCAGCATCATCGGCAAAAGGCTGGCTTGCGACTGCAGCTGCGCTGAAGAACAGAGGGGAGAGCAGAACGCTTGCAAAGAGAATACGACGCATAAAATACCTCCATGGGTCAACTTGTACCCATCACCACTATAGTACCAACATAATACGATTGTCAATTTAATTAATTAGTCTTTTTGTTTTCAATGGTTTCATCTGCGAGACATGGCAAGTTTGCTTTCAAGGCTCCGGAATGTGGGATGGTTCTTCCTCGTTGCGGCCCGAGTAGCGCAGGGCTCAGCCGGCACCGTCGCTCAGCGATCGGGCTCGCCAAATGTATTGAGTTGAGGAGACTACACGAGGAAAAGGTCCAGGACCGGGCGGGGAGGATTGGCGGCCGCCGAAGTTCCTCAAGGGCAGTTCGAAAAGGCCGGGTTGCTGAGGCCTGCCGGTAACCGGCCTTGAAGCGTCCTATCACCGAGCTTGAAGCATCTCATCCAGCCGCGCAATCACGCGGGCCAATTGGGTGTCGTTGTCATAGCCGGAGCGAATTGCCCGCTCCCGTCCGCTTTGGGCAATCTGCTCGCGCTCTGCTGGGTGAGCAAGATAATAGCGAATCTTGTCGGCGCATTCCTCGACATTCGAGAAGAACTCGGCCTCCTTGCCCTCTTCAAAAGCGGCCTGGTGTGCTGGCGTACGCTCTGCCAAAAGGAATCCGCCACAGGCGGTGATCTCAAACGCCTTCTGTGCAACGTCGTCTTCATTCAGCCTGGTGACAAACGCCAGATTGATCTTCGACTGCCAGATTGCTGCGCGATACGCTTCGTCCTTCAGGAAGGCGCCGCGCACAAAGAGCTTATGTTCCTCTTCAGTCAGAACCCGATTCCATCTCGGCCCGGAGATGGTTACGGGAAGCTTGTGCTCGAGGATCAGCTTGCGCAGAAACGCGGGCCTTTCCTCGTACGGGCTTCCAATGAACGAGACTTCGCGGGTGCGGTCTCCATCGGACCATCCTGGAGGCGGCGGAAACTGCTGTGCCGAATCGAAGTTGAATTGCAGTTCAATGAAGTTCTTGCCCCAGCCCTGGTAGCGCTCGACGTCTGTCTTGCGGAAAACGCAGTGGAGATCGAGGAGTGGATGAATCCGGTAAAACTGCAGCCAGCATCCATCGTTGCGGGGACCGAACGGATTGTCCTGGTTGTAGCAGACCGTGAGAGCGCCGGTTTCCTTTATGCGGGAGAGCGTCGGCACCGTGAAGACGAGCGGCTTGTCGAACCAGACCACGTCGGGCTTCGCAGTATGCACAGCATCGACAAGGCCGGCATTAACCCGAGCAATCAACGGCCCCACCGGCAAGCGGTACTGCAGCGCGTTGAGCTTATCCCATCGGAAAGAGTACTCAGCAAGATTGAATGGAACCACATCCTGCTTCAGCCGCAGCAGGGAGGGATAGCGGTAGAGGCTCGATTCGCCTCCAACCAGCGGCGCGACATAGAGAATTCGACGGGGCATCGGGCCTGGCTTCCTTTATGGCAAAGAACGGCCCGCTCCTTTTGCTGGGGCGGGCCGTCGTTGCGAATGCGGTTGAATCAGGCCTTCGCGGTCAGTGCTCCCAGATCCGCAGCCAGCTTTTCGGTGGAGAAGGCTTCGATGAGGTCGCCTTCCTTGATGTCGTTGAAGTTGCCCAGTCCGATGCCACATTCCATGCCATTGGTCACTTCGCGAGCATCGTCCTTAAACCGCTTCAATGAAACGATCTTGCCTTTGAACATCTGCTCGCTACCGCGGACGACCTTCACCTCGGCATCGCGGCGGATGACGCCGTCCTGCACGCGGCAACCGGCGATGGTGCCAACCTTGGGAATCCTGAAGACGTTTAGCACCTCTGCGCGGCCAACGTAGTTTTCCTTGAAGGTCGGCTCGAGTAGGCCCAGCATCGCGAGCCGCATCTCGTCCTGCAACTCGTAGATGATAGAGTGCAGCCGGATCTCCACTTCTTCCTGCTGCGCCAGTTCGCCCGCCTTGCGCTCGGGGCGGACGTTGAAGCCGATGATGATGGCATTTGAGGCAGTCGCGAGCAGTACATCGCTCTCGGTGATCGAGCCCACGCCGGAGTGGATCACCTTGACGCGCACCTTTTCAGTGGACATGCGCACCAGCGAGTCGGCAAGCACTTCCACCGAGCCGGTCACATCGCCCTTGATGATGAGCGGCAGATCCTTCACGCCGGCGGTGCGAATCTGCTCCGCCAGGCCCTCGAGGGAGACGCGCGAACTCTTCGCGAGTTGCGCGTCGCGCTCCTTCATCTTGCGGTACTGGGCGATGCCCTTTGCTTTATCGCGATCGGCCACCACGAGGAACGTGTCGCCGGAATCGGGCATGGCTTCCAGGCCCAGTACTTCCACGGGCGTCGAAGGGCCGGCTTCCACCAGGGCGCGACCACGATCGTCAAACATCGCGCGGACCTTGCCGAAGGTGTTGCCGACGATGTAACTGTCGTTGAGGTGCAAGGTTCCATCCTGCACGAGAACGGTTGCCACGGCTCCGCGTCCGCGGTCGAGCTTGGCTTCGATGACCGAGCCCACGGCCTTGCGGCCAGGGGTTGCCTTGGGCGCGCGAATATCGGATACCAGGCAGATCATCTCAAGCAGTAGATCGAGGTTCTTGCGCTTCTTGGCCGACACTTCGACGAAGACCGTACCCTGATCGCCGGCGCCGGCCCACTCTTCGGGAATGAGCCCGCGATCGGCCAACTGCTTCTTGACGCGGTCAGGATTGGCTTCCGGCTTGTCGATCTTGTTCACGGCCACGATGATCGGCACGTTGGCCGCCTTGGCGTGGTCGATGGCTTCGAGTGTCTGCGGCATGACGCCGTCGTCGGCCGCAACAACGATGACCACAATATCGGTCACCTTGGCGCCACGAGCTCGCATGCGGGTGAAGGCCTCATGGCCCGGGGTGTCGAGGAAGACGATCTCGCGGCCCGATGCCGGGGAACCTTCCTTGGCAAATTTCACCTTGTAGGCACCGATGTGCTGTGTGATGCCGCCTGCTTCGCCGGCGGCGACATCGGTTTCGCGAATTGCGTCAAGCAGCGAAGTCTTGCCGTGATCGACGTGGCCCATCACCGTGACTACAGGGGACCGGGGGACTTCGAGCTCGCCGGTGTTTTCGGCTTCGAGGACTTCTTCGATGGCCTGGTTGGCGATCTCTTCTTCGTAGCTGATGACGGTGGCGGCTGCGCCGAACTTGGCGGAGACGTCCTTGACCATTTCGGCGTCAAGAGACTGGTTGACGGTGACGAAGATGCCGGTCATAAGGAGGGTGGCGATCAGGTCCTTGGCGCGGACTTCGAGCTTTTCCGCGAGGTCCTTGACGCTGATGCCCTCGGTGACAGTGATTTCGCGTGTGATTGGAAGGGGTTCTCCGCCATATTGCACCCCGCCATACTTCGGCGGTGGCACAAAGCCCTTCATTGGGCCTTCCTTGGTCTTCGGATACTGCTGCCTGCTGCCGCCCGGTCGCTTGTTTGGCGAGCGCGGCGGACGTGCACTCTCGGTCGTGGGCGGAGCTCCGCCTGCGCCGGGACGCGGCGCGCCAAAACCGGGCCGTGCGCCGAAACCAGGTCGTGCGGCGAATCCAGTCCGTGTGCCCAGAGCTCCGGGTGCACCACTGGCAGATCCACCCATCGGCGTGCGCGTGGGATGCTTGGGCCGAGGACCGCTCGCGAATTGGCCCGGTGCGGAGGATGGACCACCTTGCGGACGGGGCGGATAACCGCCAGGCCCACCGGTTGGACGACGATCGAAGATCGGCTTGCCGCGCTGGATTCCAGCGCCAGGAACTTGGTTGCCCGTTGCAGCCTGAGTCCCCGCCGGAACAATTGGAGCTTTGTAAACAGGCCGAGGCCCGGTCTGCGGCATCACCATGCGGCGTACCGGCGAAGCCGCTGGCGAAGCGTCGGGGGAAGCCTGTCCCAGCTCGGCCGGAGCCTCAACGTTGTCAGGCGTCTCAGCAGCTGCCTCAATTTCGTGCTGCTTCGCAGCGGATGGCGTTTCTGCTCGGGGCGCCTTCGCAGCGGGCCCGGAATCAACCTGCGAGGTCGCGGGCGCCGTGGAGCGCAGCGGCACAGCAACTTCCGCAGGGACCAGACCGGCGGTTTCCTGAGGAGCGGGAGTGGCCGGCGTAACGGTTGCCGGCGTCTTTACTACTGCAGGCTTCTCGACCGCGCGCTGCGGCTCCTGTGCGGGCTGGTCCGGCTTGGTTGCGGGCGTCGCAGGAGGCTTCACGACGACGGTGCCGGCGGGTGGCGCTACCACCACAACCGGACGCGTTCCCGCTGCAGAACCCGCTGGCGGCCTGGCGACCACGGTTCCTGCCGGTGGACGCGAAGCGATTGCCGGAGTGGATGCAGGCGCCACAACAATGGGAGGCGCCTGTCGCGTGGGCGGAAGGATCTTGCGCGGTTCGGGACGAGGCGGCGATGCAGCCCCTGGTGTTGCGGCAGCCGCGGTCGGGGTTGCGGGCGCAGGCTTGGCGGGCGTTGGCGCCGAAGAAGCGCGCGCCGGAGCATGGCTTTGCCGAGCGTCCTGCTCTTCCTTCTTTTTAGCGGCGAGAACCGCCTTCAGCGCGTCACCGGGTTTGGAGACGTGGGAGAGATCAATCTTGGGCGTAATCGTCTGGGAGGCACGCGAGGATGTGCCGCTGGCATGGCCGGTGGACCTCGAGCCGCGACCGAGATGCGTGCGGACCTTTTCGGCCTCGTCCTCCTCCAGCGAGCTGGAGTGGGTCTTGCCCTGGGCCAGGCCGAGTTCCGTCAATATGTCAAGGATCTGTCGACTCTTGACTTCCATCTCGCGTGCAAGATCGTTAATTCGAACCTTACTCATCCGCCTCTTTTCGATTTTTGCTGCCCAAA
>CAYWSR010000183.1:0-9018 GCA_964460385.1 uncultured Occallatibacter sp.
GCAGAGGAAGCGGTGGCTGCGGTTTCGGGCATCGAGGAGCCGGTGCCGCCGGCGGCGACGTAATCAAGGCCAGTTCCGGCGACCTGCTGCTGCCAGAAGCGAATTGCGTCGGGGTGGAAGCCGCTCATAGAGAGAGGCGTTTCCATGGCCTGAAAGGTCATGGAGGGGGATGGAGAGATGGGGTTTGAGGAGCGATCGCTGGAGGTGGTAGACAAAATTGGCGACTGGGCGATGGATTGCTGGCCGGCGGATTGGATGGGCAGGTCGCGGACCTCGAGCATCTGCTCGATGGGGGTGATGCCGGCGATGGCTTCCTTGGAGAACTGGCCGAAGCGATAGGAGACGGAGCCGAGGAGGCGGGTGCCGACGTAGACGGGGCTTCCGCTCATGCCGGCGACGACGCCGGTGTACTCGGCGCGGGGGCCGGTGAGCCTGGCAAGGATGAGGTCGTGGCCAGGCCCGCGCGCGCCGCGGAGAACGCCGAGGACTTCAACGTCCATGGGCTCGGGGGTGGTGCCGGAAAAGACGGTCCAGGCGGTGGCGGTTAGGCCGCGATGGACTTCGCTGAGGGGGAAGAAGCCGCCGGTCGAGGGCGGAGGAGCGGGGATGGTTTGCGCGAAGGGCACAAGGGGGCAGAGGAGGGTGACAACGGCCGTAAAGAGGCAGGAAAATATCGCGGCGATTCCCTTGGGGATTGTTTTCACGTCTATAAGAGTACAGCCGTTGGCTCCCGGCTTGCGGGGAAGCAGCCCCTAGCTTCTAGCTACGCCAAGTCGGGGATAAACGGTTTGCGTCGCCATCGAGTGGCGCTTGATGATCCAGGATTTCGTGAATGGGTTGAAGATGCAGGGATTTCGGGATGAAGAGCTGGACGCTAGGGGCAGGGAGCTGTCTTCCCGTATGCTGAGGGACATAGAGGTCGCCATGAGAAAAACGCACCCGATTTTGCCCGCCGGATTGCGCGGGTTTTGTGTTGTTGTGCTGATGTTGGCGGGATGGGCCGCGATGGAGAAGGCGCAGGGGCAAGCATCGCCCGCATCCGAGAGCTCCGGAAGGGTTCACGGCACCATCGCTAATCCGTTCCCGTCGGGTCATCCGTTTGTGGGAAAAATGTCCCTTACCGTTGACGGGAAAGAGAACTACATCATTCTGATCGACGCTTCAGGAAATTTTGCGGCTGAGGTCTCTCCAGGACACTACGACCTCTCAGTTCATCTCATGGATAATGCCCCCGGGGTCATGGAATTCAAGAATGTTAAAGGGTCGTTAGTCATTCATGCGGGCGAGGATTTGCAGCTCGATTTTGACGCATCCGGAAATCCACATGCACAAGGGGCTGGGGCCCAGGTGGGCCAGGCAACGCCGCCACCTCCTCCCCCTCCAGCACAGGACCAGACGGCTCCCGATGCGGGCGGTCCCGGGGGCGACACAGGCGTGATTGCGCTGCCGAAGAAGAAGGAAGCGCCAGCCGACATCCCTGCGCCTGCTCCGGCCGAGCCGAAGGTGAAGAACCCGGAGGGGCTGAGCAACTTCTCGCTGCACTTGGAGGCGACGGAGGTGACGGTGGACGTGGGCGTACTGCTGGAGAAGACGCACCAGTTTGTGCCGGGGCTGAAGCCGAACAACTTCAAGATCTATGAGGACGGCGTGGAGCAGAAGGTGACGGGCTTCAAGCGGACCGAAGCTCCAATCACGGCACTGATGCTGTGCGAGTTTGCCGCGACCAACTATACGATGATCTACGATATGCGCAACGCCGCGATGGCGTTTACGCAGCAACTGCGGCCGCAGGACTACGTAGCGCTGATGACCTTCGACATGCGCACGCAGATTCTGACCGACTTCACGCAGGACAAGCGGCAGTTCCAGGAAGCGATCATGTCGCTGCGGATTCCGGGATTCAGCGAGACGAACTTGTTCGATGCGCTGTATGAGGGAATCGATCGGATGCAGCGAATCGAAGGGCGGAAGTACATCATCCTGATCGCGTCGGGGGTTGACTCGTTTTCAAAGCTGACGCTGGACAAGATTCTGAAGAAGGTGAAGGAGAGCCGGGACATTACGATCTTCACAATCTCGACCGGGGGCGCGATGCGGGTGATGTCCGAGGGTGGGCATAGGATGGATCAGCAGATTCGGGACATCGGCTATCTGCAGGCCGACAACGAGATGAGGACGTTTGCGAACTTGACGGGCGGGGCGAGCTATTTTCCGCGGTTCCAGGGTGAGTATCCGGACATTTTTGGCGAGATCAACAAGAATATTCGGTCTAAGTACGAGCTGGTGTATCACCCGACGAACACCAAGCTGGACGGGACGTTCCGCAAGCTGCGGGTAGAGCTGGTGGACGACGAGGGACAGCCGCTGCACATCCAGGACGAGAAGCACAAGCCGCTGAAGTACGACATCATTGCGAGGGACGGGTACAGGGCGCGGCAGCAAGTAGAGTAAGCCGTGACAGTGGGCGCCCGCGCAGCTTTTCAGGCCCTTACTTGAACTGGTTGACGATGTCCAGGATGTAGTAGCCGGCGACAAAGAGCGTAGCGGCCACGAGCAACCAAAGACTGGCGATTCTGAATGGGGCCAGCTTGTGGACGTTGTCCTGGATGGCTTGCTGCTCGTTCTTCAACTGGCTGAACGCGTCATCGAGAATGAGCTGGTTTTCCTCGTACTTACTGAGTCTGCCGCTGTACATCTTGAGGGCCAAGAACAGGAGAACGATCACTCCCCAAACAATCCACATGGTAGGAACAATTCCCGTCATAAACCACCTCCGAAGAAGATTCTGGTCCCGGATACCCGCGGGTCCGTGAAGTAGCCGCGGTCTCGTGAGTAGAGGGGCCGTACGGAAAGAGATGATAGCTCCGAAGGGAATCCGGCGAGGTGATCAGAGTCACAGTCGATTTGGGGGGATTTCACAGCACAGAGGATAGGGAACAGGGAGATGGGGAGTGGAGGGAAAAGAGGCAGCGGAACAGGTGTGAGAGCGGGTGGGTTGCGACAGAGGTATCGGAACTAGACAGAGTCGTAGAAGACGGCATGTCCTTTTGCATCAAGTTGCATAAGCAGATCGAAATCCGAAAGGTTGCGAGTGAGGACCACGCAGCCATTCCTGGTTGCTGAAAGAAAGATCAGCGCATCATTGAGCGCTTTGCGCTGTTCGTTCTTGCCGTATCGCTGCAGCCGCGCCAGGAGTCCGGCGAGGATGCCGGCTTCGCGCCATGTACCCCGGTCCGGTGTGAGAATACGATGCTCAGGCCGCAAGTCGATGGCTGCAGCGACCTGGGCAATGGCATTCGCTGTATCCGGGTGCTTTGGATCCAGCAAACCGGCGAGGGCCGCCAGTTCCGATTCAGTAACCGAGGAGTGCCAGAGGCTCCCGGTGCGGAGCGCAATCTCGAGATCATCCGGGAGTCTTCCTTGCAGAGCGTCAATGTAGACGGTGGTGTCGAGGAGCAGTTTGGGGAGCGGGGGCTTGAGGCTCGATAGAAATCGCAACTGAGAGCGATCGCGGTAGGCGAGCGTCTGTTGACGCTTTTCTGGCTTTAATCGCCGGAGCGATTGTTGAAATGCGGAACTAGAATTCAAGATCCAGGTCCTTGCTCACCGTGCCGCGCTGGGCAAGAAGCCAGTCAGCATAGTCGTCCGCGGCCACGATGTTGGCGAGCGCGGCTTCGATCAGCTTGGAGTCGGATTGGATGCCGGTTTTCTTCTTTGCCTGCTCGACTAGGAGCGATGGCATGCGTCCGCGTACCGTGAGCGTCCGGCCACCGTTCAGTAGCCCTTGCTGCCCAGCTATGGAGAGTGCGTCGTCGATTCTGCGGCTACTAATCGCGCGCTTCAGCCTGCCTGAGCTGCGGGGAGCCTGAAATTCAATTGCCTGGGCCATGACAGAACCTCTCGTCAAGTGTAGCACATTGACTTAGCTTTTGTGCTACGTAATCGCTTACCGAAGACAAAGATTAGAGGGTTGGTAACCAAGTTTCATGTTTACCGATGCAGCAGCTCTGAAGTACGGTCGGTTTGGAGGGTACGGGTGCGACTTTGCCGGGGTGGGTTGCATCCAATGGAACTGTGAGCCCAATTGGGGGCCGGATTGGGCTTGTGTCCCGGCACGTGGCCGAGTAGAGTTAAGAACGAGAGCAAAAAATCACAGAACTGGAGAAACCATGGCAACAGCAACCGTTAATCCCGCACAAGAGACCGAGAAGAAGGCCCCGCTGATCTTGACGCCGTCGGCAATCGCGAAGGTAAGGGAGATCATGGCGACCCAGGACCCGATTCCTGCTGGACTGCGCGTGGGCGTGGTGGGCGGAGGGTGCTCAGGGTTCCAGTACTCGATGTCGTTCGAGAACCAGAGCGGCATGATGGACAAGGTATTGAGTTTCGACGATCTGAAGGTGTACGTCGATGCGACTTCGTTGATGTATCTGAACGGCTGCACGGTCGACTATGTGGAGACCCTGGAAGCAGCCGGGTTCAAGTTTGAAAATCCGCAGGTGAAGAGTACCTGTGGTTGCGGTTCATCCTTTAGCGTGTAAGGCTGCAAGCGCCGATTTCTCTCCGTGTTCGAAGCCCGTCCCCCGAGTGGGACGGGCTTTTTTCTGCGTGAAATCGGGGCTATTGCTGGGGGGATGGCTGCGGGGAGCCCGAAGATGGGACGGTGGTAGAGCCGGGGCCGATGCTGGTGGAGGAGCTTCCGAAGCTGGAGCTACCAGACCCGATGCCGGGGCCGGTTCCGACGGGAGTGCTGCCGGCGGGCTGGCCGATGGCGCCGGCGTTGCCGCCGATCATGGTGAGGTCGGCCGTGGGGTCGTAGAAAAACTCCCACTCGTTGTAGTGGTTTTTCTTGTGCCAGACGAGGATGGACTGTTTGGGGCTGTTGGGGGAGAAGCCCATCAGGCCAAGCCCTCCCATGGTTGGACCGGCGCCGAATGCGGAACCCGTGGAGGAGGAGCCGGGGGCTATGGGGTTGCCGTTGGCGTCGGTGGTGGGAGCAGACGAGCCGGAGGCGGATGGGTCGGTTGAAGGACCGGAGGGGGTTGTCGAGGGGCTGGAGGAGCTGAAAAGGCTGGAGCTACTGCTTCCCGGCGCAATGCCGGTGTTGGAGAAGGCGCTGCCCGAGGGGCTTGCGCCGCCGAGACCGGGGGCCATGCCGGGGCTGCCGGAAAGTCCGGTTCCGCCGCCGGAGCCGACGATGGGCTGGCCGAAGAAGCCTGTGGATTGGGTCTTGTTCATGCCGACGGCGATGGGTTTCCAGTCTTCTTTGCCGGTGGTGGGATCAACATATTTCTTGCGCAGGAAGCGGATCTCGTTGGTGTTGACGAGGGCGTCGACGTTGGGCGGGTAGCGGCCGAATTTGCGGTAGTAGAGCTTGACGGCGCGGATGTATTGTTTGCCGCGGTGCATGGTCTCGATTTCGCGCTCGCGCTGGATGGATTTGGCGACGCGCGGGGCGGCGACGGCGAGGGCGATGATGAAGAGGGCGAGCATGAAGATGACAGCGATGAGGACGTAGCCGTCTTCGGAGGGGTTTCCACCCTTGGGGAGTTGGGGCCGGGGCTGGGTTGGAACGCGCATCAGTTTGCCGAGAGAGGGAGGGTCTGGGTGTTGTTGAAGCTGAGGTCGGTGACCTGGACGCTGCCAGGCATGATGGCGCCTACTTTATAGCGGTGGTCGACGATGTCGCCGCTGCGGGCCATGAAGATGTCGTCGCCATGGACGAAGAAGGCCTTGAGGGATTTGTCCCTGGACTGGGAGTAGCCGAAGTACTTGAGGTCGATGGCGGGGGGCTGCGGGGGGGGCGGCGGGCCGGTTGGAACGGGAATAGCAGACGCGGCGGTGTTGCGAGCGCTCTTGATGGCCTCGGGTATGCGGATGGGAGCGGAGTCGGCGGAGAAGATGTTGCGGCCGGAGCCCGCGTACTGGACCTGCTCGGCGAGGACGAGCTTGCCGAGGTGGAGCGTGGGATCGAGGCCGGCGTTTGAAAGGGAGGCGAGCTTTTCGGCGTCAGGGGCGGGGGCAGAAGCTGTTGAGGGCTGGCCGGACTGGGGCGAGGTTTGGGATTGGGGCAGGGGTTTGGGCGCGGCAACGGGGATGGGCTGAGTGGGCGCCGGTGAGCTGAGGAAATAGTCGTAGATTTCGTAGCCGCCGGCGACGAGGATGACTGCGCCAAGAGCAGTGAGGAGATAGACTTGCCGCTTATTCTCAAAGCCGGGCTTGAGGGCCATGACTAGTCGACCTCCTTTGCGGATTTGCGAGTGGAGGGCGAGTCGGACGGCTCGGGAGCTGGCTCCTCGTGGGGCAGGCCACTGGGCACGTCGGCTGGACGCAGCCAGGTAGAGACGCGGAGGCGAAGATTGACGAGGCCCCCCTGCTGTCCGGTGAGGGCCATGCCCTTCACAATGAAGAAGGTCTGGTCGGACTCGAGGCTGTTGACGAAGCGCATGATCTGGGGGTAAGCGCCAGCGATTCCGGCATCCATGGTGATCTCGGTGAGGTCTGCGCCGGTTTGGCCCTGGGTGTACTGAACGCTGGAGAGACGGACGCCGGATTTGACGCCAAGGTCGCCGATGGTGCGGGCGATGGTGGAGTAGTTGGCGGGGATGCGCCTGGAGTAGAAGGCAGCGATCTGCTTGCGGGAATCGTCGACGCGGCGATCGAGACCGGCGAGAGGCGCGGTCTGGTGCTCGAGGGCCCGGAGTTGAATCTGTTTCTGCTCGAGGGCAGACGACGAGCGGCTATTGGTGGCGGCCCAATCCATGCCGAGACGAATACCGAGGACGAGGACGAGGACAGCGAGCACGGCGCAGGCGACGAAATGCCAGGTGAGCGCGGAGGTGAGACGCTCACGCCAAGTGGTGGAGGTGCGGAGGGGATTCATCGCGGACCTCCCTGATTTGGGTTGCCGAGAGGTGGCGAGTTGGCGGGCGGGGGCAATCGGCGAGGCACGCGAAAGGGCACGACGTTGGTTGGGCGGGGGCCGGTATAGGGAACGCGGCCCCGGCCCGGTTTGAGGACCGAAGATGAGGCGGCGTTTGCCGCGGCAGCCTTCTTGTGAGCCTGGGCCTCTTGAGGGGTTGGGGGAATGTAATTGGCGAGGACATCGAAGCTGACACGCGACGAGGCGCTGACAGGCTCGAATCGGTTGAACTGGCCGGTGGTGGCGCCTTCAGCGGTTTCACCGACGATGCGGGAGCTGCGGAAGCGGCGGGAGTGTTCGAGGTTGCGCACGAAGTCGATGGCGGTGTCGCGGGGGCCGAGAACGCGGAGATGCATGGTAATGTTGCCGGATTTATCGATGACCGGCTCAAGGGTGGAAACCTGGACGCCGGCAGGGAGGACGGTTTCAAGGTCTTCCATGGTCAGGGTCCAACTAAATGACTTCTCGTCGAAGAGCTGGTTGAGCGCTCCGGATTGCGCAAGGAGGCGGGCGTTGTCGGGCTGGTGCATGAGGGTTTGGTAGCCCTGGCGCTGGGTGTTGAGGGCGGCGATCTTGTCGTCGAGGACGCGCTCGCGGGCGCGGGCCTGTTTGGCCTGGTTGTCGAGGGCGTGAAGGCCGAGGCCAAGCGCGATGGCAACGACGGCAAGGACGGCGAGGGCGATGCGCAGGCGCCGAATTGCTGGGCCGGCATCGGCGAAGGGGCGGGAGGCGAGATTGAGGGTGATGCGCATGGGGTTAGCGCACCCCCGTGAGCGCGCCCGCAACGCCGGCGAGGCTGGCCTGACCGAGCGAGGTGGTTGCGCCAGTGGATGGGCTGGAAGAGAGATTGACGAGGCTGAGGGTGGGAAGGGTGCTGTCCGGGACGCTGATGCCCGTTTCCAGGAGCCAGAGGGGGAAAGCGTCGGCTTCGCGGCCCGCGGAGTAGTAGAGGCGGGCGGGCTTGTAGCCGAGCTTGTCTTCAAAGTAAGCGGCGGCGACGGCGATGCCGCGCTGGACTTCGTCGCGGCGATGGTCGGGCTCGGCAGGGAGATCGAGGGTGCGATAGAGGAGCAGGTCCTGGCCGTTGGCGATGGCGGTGGTGAGGGAACCGGAGCTCAGGTTGGCGACGAGGGCAGCTTCAAAGAGGTCGACGAGTTCCTGCGCGGCGAGGGTCGCGGGCAGGAGAGCGCCGGGCTCGACGCCAGCGGCGCGGACGACGGCTTCGTACTCGGCGAGGACAGGGCCGGGAAGGATGGCGACGAGGACGCGGACTTCGGGTGGTTTGGAGGAGAGAACCTGATAGCTAAGGCCGGCATGCTCCACGTCGAAGGGGACCATTTTGCGAAGGCGGACGCGGAGGACGGGATAGGCCTCATCGGGCTTGGAGGGAAACGAGTCGTAGTCGAGGACGAAGACGCGGACGACCGAGTCGGGAACGACGAGGGTGACGTAGCGGGAGCGCGGCGAAACCTGAGCCAGCGCGGAACGGATGGCAGAGGCGACGATTTCCGGCGCGGGGAGATTGGGTTCGGCGATGCCGGGGACAAGCGAGCCGGGAGGGAGCGGCTGGAAGGCGTAGACAGGCGGCTGGCCGGGCGCGGGCACGGCGGCAGCGAGGACGCCTTCGGGAGACAGTTCGATGGCGGCGGGAGGGCGCGCGCTCGCGTGCGAAGCTGCCTTGTTGAGCGGAGATGCCATTAGCGCGAGGCCTCGATGAAGGTGACCTTATTGATCTCTTTGAGCGTGGTGAGGCCGCGACGGACGCGGTCGAGGGCTGACTCGCGGAGGAAGCTCATGCCCTCAGCGCGAGCGAGACGGCGAATTTCGGAGGTTGGTTTCTTTTCGAGAATTATCTCGCGGATCGGGTCGGTCAAGTCGAGGAGCTCGTGGATGGCGGTACGACCGCGATAGCCGGTGCCACCGCACTCCATGCAGCCCGTGCCCTCGCGGAATGGGAACCCGGCCCACTCGGCGGGGTCGATGCCGAAGGACTCGAGGTCGGCTGCGGAATAGCTGACGGTGCGGACGCAGTGCTCGCAGATGGTGCGGACGAGGCGCTGGGCGAGGATGCAGTTGAGCGCGGAGACGAAGTTGTA
>CAYWSR010000184.1:0-8999 GCA_964460385.1 uncultured Occallatibacter sp.
ACCGGAACTTGGTGGACGCGCAGCAGACGCGCCGGGTGCTGGACCGGCTGGTGGGTTATCAGATTTCGCCGCTGCTTTGGGATAAGGTGCGGCGGGGACTTTCGGCAGGGCGCGTGCAGACGGTCGCGGTGCGGCTGATTGTGGAGCGCGAGCGGGAGATCGGCGCGTTCAAGCCCGTTGAGTACTGGACGCTGGATGCGTTGCTCCATCCGGAGAAGCAAGGGGCGAAAAGCTTCAAAGCGCGCTTTGTGGGCATCGATGGCGAGCCGGCGCGCGTGGCGAACGGGCAGGACAAGGATGGGAAGGCCCAGTTCATCAGCAGTGCGCTGCCGGACGGGGCGGCAACCGAAGCAGTGGTTGCGGCACTGGAAAAGGCGAAATGGTCTCTGGTTTCAGTGCAGTCGCAGGAGAAGCAGAGAAGGCCACTGGCTCCTTTCATCACCAGCCAATTGCAGCGGGACGCGGCCAGCAAGCTGGGCTTCAACGTGCGGCGCACGATGGGAGTAGCGCAGCGGCTATATGAAGGCATTGACCTGGGCGCAGAGGGAACAACGGGCCTGATTACCTATATGCGAACGGATTCACCGCGTGTTTCGCCGGATGCGATTCAGGGGGCGCGGGAGTGGATCGGCAGGCAGCTGGGCCCGAAGTACCTGCCTGAGACGGCGAATTCTTACAAAGGCAAAAAGGACGCGCAGGATGCGCACGAGGCGATTCGTCCGACGGATGCTTCGCGGACGCCGGAGTCGCTGACGAAGTATCTGAGCGACGAGCAGCAGAAGCTGTACACGCTGATCTGGCGGCGGTTTGTGGCGTCGCAGATGATGCCGGCGGTATTTGACGTGACCACGGCGAAGATTGCGGCAGTTTCGGCGAAGACGGGGAAGACGTATGACTTCCGCGTCTCGGGAAGTGTTCTGCGCTTCGATGGGTTCCTCAAAGTGTATGAGGTGGTTGAAGACAAGAAGGACGAGGACGATGAGTCTTCGAACAAATTGCCGGACCTGGACAATGTGAAGGCACTGGAGCTGGAGCATCTGGAGCCGGAGCAGCATTTTACGCAGCCGCCTCCGAGGTTCAATGAAGCGTCGCTGGTGAAGGTGCTGGAAGAGAAGGGCATTGGCAGGCCTTCGACGTATGCGTCGATCATCAATACCATTCAGGATCGGGAATACGTGACGAAGATATCGGGGCGGTTCTATCCAACGGAGATCGGGATGGTGGTGTGCGACCTATTGGTGGAAAGCTTCCCGTACATCTTCGACATTGCCTACACGGCAAAGCTGGAAGAAGAACTTGACGACATTGAAGATGGCAAGGAGAAGTGGACGGACCTGATGAAGGGGTTCTACGGCTACTTCGAGGATGAGCTGAAGGACGCGGACAAGAACATGCGCGACATCAAGCGCATGGAGAAGAAGACGGACGAGAAATGTGACCTGTGCGGGTCGCCGCTGTTGTTGAAGTGGGGCAAATTCGGGAGCTTCTTTGCCTGTTCGGCGTACAACAAGAAGGATCCGACGAGCTGCACATTCACTAAGGAAAATACGGCGGGCAAGCCGGACCTGAACACGCCGGAGGCGCAAGAGGCAGGCGAGCAGGAAGAGTACTGCGAGAACTGCGGGCGGGTGATGGTTCTGCGGCGCGGGCCGTTCGGGATGTTCATGAGCTGCCCGGGCTACAACGAAGATCCGCCGTGCAAGACGTTCCGCAAGCTGAGCCAGAAGCAGCAGCAGAAACAAAGCGCGCCGCAGCCTACGGGCGAGGCGTGTCCGCAATGCGGCAAGCCGCTGGTGCTGAGGCAGGGAGCGTACGGGGAGTTTGTATCGTGCTCGGGCTACCCCAAGTGCAAGTACGTGAAGCAGAACCTGATTGAGGGGATGAAGTGCCCGAAGTGCGGGACGGGGGACATTGCGGAGCGGAAGGCGCGGAGGGGGAACGTCTTCTGGGGCTGCACGAACTATCCGAAGTGCGACTTCACGTCGAACAACAAGCCGGTGGCGACGAAGTGCCCGGAGTGCGGAAGCGCGTACCTGGTGGAGAAGACGCTGAAGTCGGGGATTTTTCTGGAGTGCCCGAACAAGAAAAAGGGCGCAGAAGACGAGCCGACGCCGAAGAAGCGCGGGAAGAAGGCTGCCGCAGAAGAGCCTGCGGCGGTGACGTGCAGCTACTCGAAGCGGATTGGCGATGCGCCTCCGCCACCGTCGGCGGAGACGCACGGGCCTGTGGCTGAGGGCGCGGGACCGAAGGGCAAGAAGCGCGAGCTTCAGCCGGCGTAAGGGCGCGCGGCACTCTAAAACCCCGATTGCGGCGGAATCCTGTAGGATTGTGCTTCGGAGAGTGCAAACGATGGAACGGATGCTGGCGACCCCGGCGGATGCCGAGATCATTCTGAAGCTGTATCAACTGCGCACCGAGGCGGTGATGCGCGAGGCGCGGGCGTGGATGACGGGAGAGTTCTGGCCGACCACGGTGGAGGAGTTTTTTGCCGTGGCGGGGGACCCGAAGCATGAGCACAATGCCCACTACCGGCAAGTGATCACATACTGGGAGATGGCTGCGGCCATGGTGCTGCATGGGGCAGTGTCGGCGGAGCTGTTTGTTGATTCAAACGGGGAAGGATTCTTTCTGCTGGGCAAGTTTCACCCGATCCTGAACGATATACGGGCGCGGATGCCTGGTTTCATGGTGAAGACATCCGAGTTAATCAACCGGTTTTCGTCGGCCGCTCAGCGATATGAAACAACGATGAAGACTCTGGAAGCGCGGCGGCAGAGAATGACGGCGAAGACGCCTGATTTGCTCGCGGCCGGAAATGAAGGGGCCCAAAGCGAGTAGCGCGCTGGAGAGACTGTTACCCTGCGAAGCCCCTGAGTTCTCCCGGTCTCGCCCCCGCTTACGAGCTATTTGCCGGTTGTGGTCGTGTGAATCACTACCATCTTGGTCTTGCCATTTTCTGAGTCGATCATCATGGCCACGGTATTGTTGCCGCCGCCCACGCTCAGAATCGTCTCGGTGCCCAAACCCATCACATCCACCTTACTGCCAAGCTGGTTCTGGTAATACTGCGTCACCGAACTCACCGGATCGGCGGTCCAAAATGTGGCATTTACCACGTGCGTGGTGGCCGACGATGTGATCATGGTGCTGCCGGGATCGACCGTAGCTCCCGGATACAGCGGCAGACCAAGGTCTTTCGCGGTTAGCGTAACCGCACCGGTTGCGGCTGAAGCAGACCCACTCGCCGGAGCGGGAGCCGAGCTGGAAGCGGCCGGGGCAGCCTGGGCCGCCGCCTGCTTCTGCGTCTGTATGATGTGGTTCCCGAGGATTATCAGCCCCACAAAGCCGAGAACCACCACCCCCACGACGCTCAGGACGATCTTCAATACCAAATGCGACTTCTTCGCCACTGGCGGTGGCGGCACATGGCCCGCATGGACCGGTTCAGAAACAGACGCAACGGCACCCACCAGCCCAACCGGCGTCCCACAGACAGAACAGACGTCCGCGCCCGGATGCATTTCAGCGCCGCACTTCAAGCAAATGTCAGCCATGGCCAGTCCTTCCAAACCCACCCGCAGGCAGCCACATCCCCGCCGGCTCTCGGGTCCACTGAGGTTAATCGAACGAAATCAAGCGAGTCAATCTAGAGCAGGGCCTGGTAGTGGTCAGGTTGAATGATGCACTACAGAGAGCTTCTTGGCGGTGCGCAAGTGGCGGAAGGTCCCGATCATGCTCAACCTGCTTCCCAGCCAGCCCCAGCTTCGCCCAAGTCTCAGCGTTGGCCGCTGCCTGAATTCTAGATTTCTTGCCGAATCTGCGTTTGCGGGGGCATTATGGTAGTTGATCGAGGATTCCCCCCCCGACCGGAGGTTTTTGATGAAACGTGTTCTGGCTCTGCTGCTGGTTGTTGGCGCCGTGACGGTGATTGCCGCGCGGGCTGCCGACTCGAACAAGATAAACGGCTGGATTTCGGACGAAATGTGCGGCGCAAAGCATGCCGGAACGGGTGCGGCCTGCGTGAAGAAGTGCATTGAGGGCGGCGAGAAGCCGGTGTTTGTGGATGAGGCCAAGAAGGAAGTCTGGAGCATCGACAATCCGGAGGCAGTGAAGGACTTTTACGGTGTGCATGTGACGGTGACCGCGAAGGCGGATGCGGCCAAGAAGACGGTTCACATCGACTCGATCGCCGAAGCCAAGTAGGAGCTGCGTCGAAGCAGGCTCGAAGGCTAGGCGGAGCCTTCCGTCTGGCCACAGGATTCGACCTGCGGGCCAATCTCTGCTAATGTCTTATCCGTTCCCCTGTTTTGCCCTGTGTTTGGGGCACTTTAAGGGATGAGAAGGATTTGACGGATAAAGCCAATGGCAAGAGCAGTTTGGAACGGCAAAGTGATTGCCGAAAGCGATGTGACTGAGGAAGTGGAGGGGAATGTGTACTTCCCCGAATCCAGCCTCAAGCGGGAGTACTTCAAGCCGAGCAGCACCACCTCCACGTGTCCGTGGAAGGGGCAGGCGCGGTATTACAACCTGCTGATCGAGGGGCAGGATAACCCGGATGCGGCCTGGTACTACCCCGACCCGAAGCCGGCGGCGCGCAAGATCAAGGGGCATGTGGCGTTCTGGCGCGGCGTGGAAGTAGAGAAGTAGGTGACGGGGCCAGTTTTCTCCAACTTCCGCCGCGGCGGATCGATCGTCGCTCCGATATTCCCGCTGTAACCGCCGGTCCACTCTTCGATCTGGTGTCCTCGATCTGGTGTCCTCGATCTGGAAAAGACTAACCTGCGTCCCATTTCCAACAAAGGGAAGGTGAAGAGAGTCTTGCGGGCTCGAGCAGGAAGCCTTGGAGCGCGTCCTAATAGGCTTGCAATTGTTCCAAGGGCAGGCGGACGCGGAAGCAGGTGGAGCCGGGCTCGGAAATGACGCTGATGTGTCCGCGATGCTTGCGGACGATGCGCATGGCGTTGTCGAGGCCGAGACCGAGGCCTTGGCCGGGAGCCTTGGTGGTGAAGAACGGCTCGAAGATTCGGTCCTGCAGCTCGGCGGGGATGCCTGGGCCGGTGTCCCAAATCTCAATTAACAGCATGTCAGTCTCAAGGCGGCAGGTGAGGCGGATTTCGCCCTGGTTTCCGAGGGCATCAAGCGCGTTTTCAAGGAGCGCAGTCCAGACCTGATTGAGCTCGCCACCATACGCACTGATGGTGGGCAGATCGGTCTCGTAGTCGCGTGTGACTTTGACATGGCTCAAGCGCGACTGGAACATCTGGACGGTGGCATCGAGGCCGGCAGCGACGTCGACTTCGAGGATGGGAGCGCGGTCCATAAAGGAGTAGTCCTTGACGGCGCTGATGAGGTCGAAGATGCGCGCGGTGGAGCTGATAAGCGTGTTGACGGAGCGGGAGGAGCGCAGGTAACGCGCGAAGAACTGGAGGGAGACGCAGGTTGCGTCCGCAGGAAGCACGGCACGGAGCTGGTTGAGCTCGTCGACGGTAACACCCTGCTCGGCAAGGGGAGCAGCGACCTGCCAGGGCTCGGGACAGCCGAGAGCGGCGAGCCAGGCGCGGATGGATTCCTCGCGGGCGAGAAGAGCGACCGAGGTGGGTTGGGTCTGAGGCTCATCGGGCGAGTGAGCCGGTCCGACGAGGACCTTGAGCTCCCAGGTTTCGACTGCCGTGATCTGCTCATCGGTGAGGCAGAGGTTTATGAGCTGGAAGCGGTTCTTGCGGTTGGCGCGGAGCTCTTGATCGAGTCCGGAGGCGGCGCGCTGCGCGGCGGAGGCAGGATTGTTGAGCTCGTGTGCGAGATTCCCGGCGAGTTTGCCGAGGGCGTTGAGCTTTTCGGCCTGCTGCTCCATTCGGGTGACTTCGCGCACGCGATCGAGGAGCGCCGTGACAACCCGCTGAGCCATGGAAGGAATGGCGCTGAGCATCTCAGGGAAGAGCGAACGATGGATGAGGAGACCCCAGACGTCGGTGGCGGCGAAACCCTGTCCTCCGTAGCTTTTCATGCGCGAGAAGGGGAGCAGGCCGGTCATCTGACCGGAGCGGCCAATAAAAAGGGACATGGGCCCGGTGCGCTGGCGGCGGACATGGAGTTCGCCTTTGAGGATGAGCATCATGTGCTCGACGGGGGCGCCCTCTTCAAAGAGGACTTCGCCTGCGGAGGCGATGCGCTCCTCGCCGTTACGCGCCAGCCAAAGGCGGTCTTCGAAGGGCAGGCCGTGGAGTGGGCCGATGTGCAGGATTGCCTCGGCGATGGTTTCAGGCGGAGTTGGGTGGGGCGGCGCTGTGACGGAAGGGGAAAGCATCCGGGACCTCCGGGTTGGAGAGTTCAGGATAGACGATGAGCGGGCGTGGCTGGGATGCGGGAGGCAGTGTGGGCCTGGCAAAGGAGAAAGAGCCGTGATTCCAGGGCCGGGTCACAGGGGCGACCGGCGGGTAAGTGATAAGCTTGCCGGGGCTTGAACTGTGCGCGAGATAATACGTAGGAAGCTGCAGGTTCCAGAGTGTTTGTGGGTACCAGTGGGATGGCGATGGCCAGGAAAGAAGGAGAGGCAATGCGGGGATGGATGAGTGGGGCCGCTTGTGCGGTAGTGCTTTTGGGGCTGGTGAAGAGTGCACCGGCGCAGACGGCGGATGATGCGGCGATGAAGACGCGGCTGGACCAGGTGGCGACCTCGTACACGGCGAACAATGCGTTCATGGGAACCGTGCTGGTGACCGAAGGGGACAAGGTTCTGCTGGACAAGGGATACGGCATGGCGGACCTGGAGTGGGGAATTGCGAATGTGCCGGAGGCGAAGTTCCGGCTGGGCTCGCTGACCAAGCAGTTCACCGCTACGCTGGTGCTGCTTCTGCAGCAGGATGGGAAGTTGAAGATCGAGGACCCGGTGAGCAAGTATTTGCCGGATGTGCCGAAGACGTGGGAGAAGATCACGCTGGCGAACCTTCTGGGACACACGTCGGGGATTCCGAGCTTTACGGACATGAAGGAGTTTGGCACGTGGCGTATGAATCCGCATACGACGGATGAGGAACTGGCGCTGTTCAAGGACAAACCGTTGGAATTCGAGCCGGGCAGCAAGTTTGCGTATAGCAACTCGAATTTTGAGGTGCTGGGTGCGGTGATTGAAAAGACGAGCGGAAAGAAATACGGAGATATGCTCCGGGAACGGATATTTGAGCCGCTGGGGATGAAGGACTCGGGCCTGGACAGCGATGAACTGGTGCTGGCGAAGCGGGCCGAGGGATACATGCCGGGGCCCAAGGGACTGCAAGTGGCTCGGTCAGAGTCAATGACGGTACCATGGGCGGCGGGGTCGATTTATTCGACGACAGGCGACTTGCTGAAGTGGGAGCACGGGCTGTTTGGCGGCAAGGTGCTGAATGCGGATTCGCTGAAGGCGATGACGACGCCGGGCAAGGGCGATTATGGGATGGGCGTGTTCGTGAATACCAAGGATGGGGTCACGATTGTGGACCATGGGGGCGGGATTGAGGGCTTCAATACGCACCTGGGGTATGCGCCGGAGAAACAGATCTGCGTGGTGGTGCTGAGCAACGTGAACGGCGCTGCGCCGGATGGGATGGGCGGCAAGCTGCTGGATGTGGTGCTGGGCAAACCTGTAGCACTGGCGAATGAGCGCAAGGCGCAGCCGATTGCGAAGGAGGAGTTGGCGAAGTTTGTTGGCGTTTACGATCTGGCGCCGACGTTTTCGCTGACGGTTGCGGTTGGTGCGGACGGGCTGACGGTGCAAGGGACCGGGCAGCCAGCGCTGCCAGTGCAGTATGAAGGATTGAAGGGCGGGCATTCAATGTTTTTCGCGACCCTGGTGGATGCGGAGATCGAGTTTGTTCCGGACGCGAGCGGGGCGATTGGGTTGCTGGTGCTGCACCAGGGCGGACACGAGATGCCGGCGAAGCGGAAGTAGAGGTGCAATTGGGACGGGCTCTAGCGTTGAACTGATTTGGGTGATCTAATGGCGTATCGTGAGGCCATCAAGGATCTCATAATGGGGATAAACTCGAGATCGGTGAGCATGGGGCGTCTCTTTTACAGTTCATTGGCTGCGATTCTGCTGGCGGCGTGCATCGCGCATGTGTCTGCTGCCCAGGAACCTTCCGGTGTGCTTCCTGAGGTGGTTCAGGCAGGGGTTCCTTTTTATCCCGCTGACGCTCTGGCAGCCCGCCTCTCGGGAATGGTGCATTTGCGTGTATCGACCGACGGGAAGGCAGTGACTGAAACCTCAGGACAGAGCGGTCCTGCGATGCTCGTCAAGGCCGCTGAGGAGAATGTGCGGACGTGGCGGCTGGCGGACCATGCGGCGACATCGTTCGACGTGACCTTCATCTACAAACTGACCGATTCAGCAAAGTGCGAAACCGGAAGTCGCGGGGTGGTTCTTCATCTGCCGCGGGAGGTTGAGGTGGATGGAGTGACTGCGCATTGCGATATGGTTCGCTTTACGAGGCAACAGAAGTTTCTTCTGGACCAACACGTCTACCCGGTGGAGTTGGCTATCACGGTGAATGGAAAACCGATCGAACTTCCCCGGGAGGTGACGATCTCGAACGGCGCGGACTCTGCGATGCTACAAACGGTCGATGGAATGTTTCTTGCGCCGCAGGCGATGAGAGGCGGGGCTCCTCTGATCTTTCGGACCATCATCGGCAAAGAGTTGATCGAGGTCAAGGGCATCCCTGCGAACTCGCTTGAGTCTGCATGGAGGCTGACCCTTTCGGATAGTGAAGCGAGCCCCGAGTTGGATCTGCCGAAGGGCATGAGCGCGAAGACCGCTTGTTCGATTGCATTTGCGTCGTTGGACGGGAACGGAACATCGATGACTGTGGGCGCATGCAGGAAGCCGATCGAGTGACGCCACGAGGTGCAGTGGTCGCTCCGGAATTCGCTCGGGGATGAGGAGAAACGATTTGGCCCTGCAATGGGAGACGTTGCAGGGCCAAATCGTGTGCGGGCGAGCTGGGGGGTTAACGGGTCTTGGC
>CAYWSR010000185.1:0-8812 GCA_964460385.1 uncultured Occallatibacter sp.
CGCCCAAACACGCTGTGAATTACAAGTACCTTGTGTAGTTCTCACGCAGACACTTCAGCCCCTGCCATGTCAAAACCGAATCGTCCGTCCTCTCCGATACACCCGCCGCAAACCGCGCGGACATTCTTTGCGACTACGCGCACTGCGGGCGGCAAGTCTCTGTTTCAAACGGAGCGCATGGCAAGTCTTCTCATTGACGCTCTCCGCTCCGTGGTGCGGTCAAAAGGAATCGTAATCCACGAATTTGTGGTGATGCCCAATCATCTTCACGTCCTCGTGACCGTTCCAGAGGAGATGACGGTTGAAAAAGCCATGCAGTTGATCAAGGGCGGCTTTTCCTTTCGAGCCGGAAAAGAGCTGGGGTTTCATGGAGAGATTTGGCAACGCGGGTTTTCGGACGTGCGGATTTCGGACGATTTGAGTTTCAGCCAGCATAGGGCGTACATAGACGGGAATCCCGTCAAGGCAGGGCTGGCAGATGCGCCCGGTCGGTACCCATATTGCTCGACGTTTCTGAAGGAACAGAAGCGCAGAAAAGTTGAACGAAAATCGGAGAGCGCGGGCGGCGAGGATTCAGACTTTTCGACTTGACCGCAGGGGCTGAAGCCCAGGTTTTCTTGGGCCTTCTACGGCACGACTGAAGTCGTGCCCTGACACTTGGGCTCGGGCCGAGCTTACTTGTTCTCGTTGGCGGTGAGGCGGAAGGTGATGGTGCCCCAGAAGAGACGGGCGCGCATCTGCACGGGCAGATGGCGGTCGTCGTCGGTGTACCAGATCCAGATGTTGCCGCGGTTTTTGACGACACCGGCCTCGGCGGTGGGCTGGACGCGGATGGTCTTGAAGACGCCGAGGGGGGTCTTGACCTCTTCGCGGCCTTCGACCTTCATGGTGACGAGCACGGGGCGGAGAGGATCGGCGACCGGGATGGGGAAGGACTTGCCGACCTCCATGGTCTGCGACGCGGCGTAATAGACGCCGCTGAGCAGATCGGTGAGGCAGCCGGGGACGGGCGTTTCGACGTGTTTGGTCGCCCCGTTGACCACGTTTTTCTCGTCGAGGATGGATTTGGAGTTGGGATAGTCGAGCCTGAGGGTGGAGTTGACTTGGCGGCGGCCCTCGATGGTTTGCTTGTCGAACTCGGTGGTGCAGCCACGATTGCGGTCGAAGGTGGACTGGAAGCGGTCGTTGACGTGAAAGAGGAGATTGATGGCGCCGATTGTGTCGGCGTTGGCGGAGATGCGCTCCAGGTCACCGCTGTCTTCAAAATGAAGCACGGCGGTGCCTGCGGGAAAAACTCGCCAGTCGACGGCGTAGGTGAGGGTCTGCTTGTGAGGGAAGCTGAAGCCCGGGCGGGGTGGGTTAAGCGGGGGCAACTGCTGGCCGGGAGCCAGAAGGGCTGCCGCAAGGGCACAGAGAATGCCAACTCCGGTTGTACGCGTGCTGACCCTCAGACGGAACTCCTTGCATCGATTGAGATTAACCATGCACCTGGCAACCGGAGAAACCGCAGCTCGATGGCGCGGACCCGGCTCTGCGGGATGGGATCAAAACTTGGACGTTGCGGAAGACCCCAGGGAAGGATCGACCGGGCTGAATTGCGGACTCGACCCCAACTAGAGGTGAAGAATCTGCCGGGTGAGCGGCCGCAGGAGGAGCAGGCAGAGATAAAGCAGAGCGGCCCCTATAGCTGCATTGTACTCGCGGTGCTTGAGATAGAGCGACAGGGCGAAAGTGCCCTGGGCGCCTTCAGTCCCGGAAGCATTTGAAGGTGTCAGGCGGGGAATGAGGCGGGGAACGCGGCGGCAATAGTCAGCGAACTCAGGGAACGTGGCGCGGAGGAAGCGCTCCTCGGACGCGATGGTGGGGATGTAAATGAGGGCAAACAGGACGGCCAGCACCAGGGCGACCGGCCAACTGAGCAGTGCCACGGCAAAGCCGGCGGCGATCAGCATGGAGCCGAGATAGAGCGGGTTACGCGTGTGGGCGTAGGGGCCTGTTTGGGTGAGTTCGCGGTTCTTTTTGACGTAGCCTGAGGCATAGGCACGCAGCCAGAGGCCGGGCAGGACAAGAAGGAGGCTCCAGGCAACGGCGTCGGGAGGGGGGGCGCGGCGAGCCAGTTCGAAGAGATAGAGGGCAGCCGTGAGAAAGCCAAGTGGCACGCGGATGCGGCGAGCGATACGCTGCCAGCTCGTAATCCAATCGTCAGGCGGTGTGGTGCGGGGCTCTGGAGGAGTTCTGTGGCCGGTCATCGGGCGTTCTCCTCGGCCAGCAGTTCCTGAACGGCATGCAAGACGTCTGCAGGCTGGATGGTGAGCAGGCCGGTTTCGGGTTCCGGGCGGCGGGCGTGGTCGCGGCGGCTCTCTGGGCTTCGCAGCACTTTGAAGTTACACCCGAATGGGCCGTTGCGGCTCGGATCGGTGGGACCGTAGATACCGACGACAGGACGGCCGAGGGCACAGGCAAGATGGAGCGGGCCGGTGTCGCCGGCGATGGCAAGCGCAACCCGCCGGGTGAGGGCGATGAGCTGGCCAACCGAGCAGTTGAGGGGCGTGGCGGCTCTGGCAGTGGCCTGAACAATTGAATCGGCGAGAGGCTCTTCTCGCGGGCCGACATTGACCACGACGCGGAAGCCCTGGGCAATGAGGTCTGCCGCTACTTGGGCGTACCGCTCGGCGGGCCAGCGCTTGGCGCCCCATCCCGCACCCGGGTTGATGAGGACGGCGGGGCTACCGGTGGGCAAGATCTGAGCAGCCCAGGCATCGGCGACCGGGTCAAGGGGTAACAGGGGAGCTACGGGCGAAAGTTCGTCCCCGGCGACGGCGGAAGCCAGCTCCACATCCTGCTCGATGACGTGCACGCCGTGCGTGACGATTCTCTCGGAAAAGAGCCACCGGGCGGCAAATTCACGTGGCGTGGACTCCCCGATGAGACGGCGGCAACGAGTCATGCGGGCGACCCATGCGGAGCGGACCGCACCCTGAAAATCGATGACCGCATCGTAGTCGGAGGCGCGGAGCTCGCGGCGTAATGCATTGATTTCAGAGAAGGTTTGGCGGCTGAGCGGAGACTTGCCCCACTGCTTGGCAGAGGCAAGATGGATGCGGGAAACGAGAGGTGAGCCGGGGTTGGGACCGACCTGGCTGTCGCGAGCAGAATCGGCGGCAAGCAGGGCGCGCCAGCGCGGTTCGACGACCCAATCAATGACCCAGGTCGGATGGGCCTGGCGAAGGGCTGTAACGGCCGGAAGGGCGTGGAGAATGTCGCCCATGGCGCCAAGTCGGACCACCAGGAGACGGAACTTGGACTGCGTGTGCAAACTCTGATTTTCTCACAGGGAGCGGGGTGTGGGAGGAAGCGGCAGCTGGCCGAGCAAGCCGTTCAGGGCTTCGTCCGGGTGGTCAATCTCGATCGAGAGGCGGACTGTTTTCAAGGGTAGTTCGAGCGCGAGAGAACCAAGCCGAACCTGATCCTTCTGCGTGGTCAGAAGCACGGTTGCGCCGGCGGCTTGGGCGCGAGAGACGAGGTTGGCGAGGTCGCGGGAGGTGTAGCGATGGTGGTCAGGGAAGGTGGTGCGCAATGCGAGGCGGAGTCCGGCGGATTCGAGGCCGGCGAAGAACTGCTCCGGGCGGGCGATGCCGCAGAAAGCGGCGACCGGGCCTTCGATGGAGGGAACGTCCATGGTGCGGCGTAGGCGCCAGACCGGACCCGTCCAACCCCAGGCCTTCAGCTCAGCGTCGAAGTCCGGGTTATCGGCAGGAATGGCGAGGACAGAGGCGCGATGAATGGCCTTGAGCGGCTCGCGCAGATTGCCTGCCGGGAGAAGGCGATCGCGCCAGTCGCGCCGGTCGATCAAAAGGATGTCGGCGTCGTGATGGAGTTGGCGATGTTGGAAGCCGTCGTCCAGCAGGTGGACCCTGGGCTTGTGGTCGCCCTGGGCTCGGGCCGCCTCGGCCTCGGCCATTTGGCCCGCCTCGAACCGCTGCCGCGCTACGTAGACCGGAACGCCCGCCTCGCGCGCGATCAGGACCGGCTCGTCGCCGAATTCCTCGGCGGTTCCATCGGGGCGGACGCGGGCGGGAAGCGAGCCCTTGCGGCCATAGCCTCGGGAGAGAACATCGACCTGGAAGCCGCGCTGCGTGAGCGCCTTGGCCAGGGCGATGGTGAGCGGGGTCTTGCCGGAGCCGCCCGTAGAGAGATTCCCGATGCTGATGACGGGATAGCGGAGGCGGCGGATGGGCTCAAGGCCAGAGCGGAGCCGGAGTTCGCGCGCGGACAGCGCAAGGCGATAAAGGGGGACGAGTGGAAGCAGAAGTCCGCGGCCAGAGGATGGATCACTCATGCAGGCTCCTTCATGGATGCCCCGGCGTGAAGCAGTTCTCGCAACGCTGCAACGCATCGGCCTGTGGCGCCGGCCTGCTGGTCGAAGACCTGGCGGGCGCGGGCACCCATTGTTGCGGCTTCCGCCGGGTTCTGGAGCAGGCGAACGATCACGGGGGCCAAATCCTCTTTGGTGGCGATGCGGAGGGCCTGTTGCGCGAGGAGATCGTCCACGATGGCGCGGAAGTTGGCGTAGTGGGGACCCATCGCGATGGACACTGAGAATTGCGCCGGCTCAAGCGGGTTGTGGCCGCCGGCGGGAATGAGGCTGCCACCGACGAAAGCCACCGACGCAAGCGAGTAGACCGAGGCGAGCTCGCCGATGGTGTCGAGGAGAACGATCTGGCCTGGGGACAAAGGCTGCAGCGTCGCGACTGGCAACGTTTGCCAATCGGACCGCCTGACCCAGGGAATGCCGGAATGCTCCAGCAGGGCGGCCACGTTGGCGAATCGCTCCGGATGGCGCGGGGCAAGCACCATAACCAGCTGCGCGTCGACCTCGAGCAGACGCGGCCAGGCCTCAAGCAGCGCAGCTTCCTCGCCATCGAGTGTGCTACCGGCCACGACGAAACGGAGCCCCCGGCCCAGTTCCTTCAAGTGGGTCGTTGCTTCTGCTTCGCATGCGGCACGCACGTCAAACTTGAGGTTGCCGGCGACCCCGACCCGCTCCGGGGAGCAACCGATGGCGCGCAGGCGTTCGGCGTCGGTTTCGCTTTGCGCCAGAACGGCGGAAAGACGGCCCAGGAAAGGGCGCCAGAGCCGGCGGAGCCTTAGGTAGCGGGGCCAGGAGCGATCGGAGATGCGGGCGTTGACGACGGCGACAGGAATGTTGCGGCGGAAACAGCCGTTGAGGAGGTTTGGCCAGAATTCAGTTTCCGCGAGGATGAAGAGCTTTGGCTGGAGGGCGTTCAGGTAGGCCGACACGGCCCAGGGCAGGTCGAGCGGGCAGTAGAAGACACGGTCCGCGCCGAAACGGCTGCGGGCGAGATCCTGGCCGGTGCGGGTGGTGGTAGAGATGAGGAGCTGATGTCCGGGAAAGGCGCGATCGAGGTCGAGAACCAGTCGGCTCACCGCGAGCACCTCGCCCACGGAGACGGCGTGGAGCCAAATGACGGGCTTGGCCGAGTCGGGCCGGATGCGGACGCGGCCAAGCCGCTCCATCAGCCCTTCGCGATACTTGTGGGTGGTGGCCATCTTCCACAGCCACCACGGCGACCCCAGGATCAGGGCCAGCAGCAGCGCCACATTGTAGAAAAACAGGATCATGCGTGACAGAATCTTGCCTTCCCCCGTCTAAACCGAAGGAACTAACCCTCAAATGATACAGTCGATGGCGATGAGAGCCTTGCGAGCGCTGCCGCTGTTTGTTCTGCTGACCGGGCTGTCCGGTACAGCGGCCGAGCATGCCGTGCCCCGCGTGCAGCCGGCCAGTTCGTTTGCCGCGGTCGAAGTGCATGACAAAGAAAAAGTGGCGATTGCCGTGGAGCCGTACGACACGAAAGAGAAGGCGAGCATCTTTCGCGTGGACTACCTGTCGCACGGGATGATGCCGATCCGGCTGATTGTGACCAATGACGGAGACCGGCCCATCAGCCTGCGCGATGCGCGGATTCTGTTTATGACGGCGGCGGGAGACAAGATTCAGGCGGCGGAGCCGGAGGATGTGGACCGGCTGATGACGCGGAAGGAACGCGAGGGCGGGAAGATCCCGCTGCCCGGTGGACTACCTCCGATCCGCACCAAGCCCAAGGCCAGCGTGAAAGATATCCAGCAGGACTTTGACCAGTTTGAGTACCAGGCGCTGGTTGTTGAGCCGCACACCACGCGGGCTGGTTTTCTTTGGTACGACGTGTCGGACCTGGATCACCCGCTGCGCGGAGCCAAGCTGCACCTGCACAAACTGCGGGACGCTGACGGGCAGGAGCTCTTCTACTTCGAGATTCCGTTCGACAACTATTTGAAGTCGAAGTCGGCGCAGATGAACTGAAGGTCAGCGGACGTGCCCGGGACCGCCAGGGCAGCTACTCGTAGTAAGTAGCGGTGGTGGTGTCGGTCTCCCAGATGGTGCAGTCCTTGACGCGAACGCGGCCGGCGGTCATGCCGGCCAGCTGCTCATTTGTCTGGTCGTAGAAGTATTTAGCGATGTTCTCAGCGGACGGATTGAGGACCGTGAAGGGCTCTATGTCGTTGAGCATCTGGTGGTCGATGCGGTCGATGACGGGGCGCATCACGTGCTTGAGCAGCTTGAAGTCGAGCAGCAGACCGGCCTCGTCGAGTTCGGCTCCGGCCAGGGTCACACGGACCTTGTAGTTGTGGCCGTGCGGGTTTTCGCACTTTCCCTTGTAGTTGCGCAGGTAGTGGCCGGAGGAAAAGCCAGCCTCCACGGTGACTTCATACATTGCGATCGCTCGATCCTGCGGGGAAGAGTCCCGTCTTTTCTATTTTAGGCCCAGCGGCGTTGGTGGTGGCGGGCGATGGGCTCCTTTGTATCCCACCCTTCGAGCACCAAACGCTCGAAGAATGGGGCACCCAGGTTGCAGTGCTCATGAGTCGGGTCAGCGGCCATCGCGACGGCGGCGACGCTCGGCCTGGCGGGCTTCTTCGCTGCGGCGATCTACCTGTTCAAAGAGATGGCTCATCACGCCGACCAGAGCCGCTCCGAGGCCAAAGAGCACGAGAACCAGCGCGACTGTGCGCCAGAGCGACGCATTGGCAGGCAGGCCGGGCTGGTAGGTCGAGGGCACCAGCGACATAGCGCCGGAGATGAGGGCAAAGAGGCCCAGCACCGCGGCCAGAATGTAGAAGTTGCGCGACATTTGAGTGTTGGCGACAGTTGAAGAGGACGCCTGAAGCGATTCTAGCGGCCTCGACGGCAGGCCGACGGATTGCTCCTAGCGCGCGAGCTCCTCGGAGCCAATGAGCACGACGCCGGCTGCGGCGAACTCATCTTCGATCCTTGCAACGGAGCCGTTGAGGTCGATGGCGCGGCATGCGTCCTGAAGGATTACGGCTTCAAATCCGAGGCGGCGGGCGTCGAGTGCGGAGTAGCCGACGCAGTAGTCGTAGGCAAGACCGCAGAGGAAGACGCGATTAAGGCCGCGCTCGCGCAAGTAGCCGGCGAGGCCGGTTGGCGTGGTGCGGTCGTTCTCGAAGAATGCGGAATAGGAGTCGATCTGCGGGTGGAAGCCTTTGCGGAGGATGAGTTGGGCGTGGGGCAGGTGCAGGTCGGGGTGAAACTCTGCGCCGGAGGTTTGCTGGACGCAGTGATCGGGCCAGAGGGTCTGCGGGCCGTAGGGCATCTCGATGGTCTCGTAGGGCTGCATGCCAGGGTGGGAGCTGGCGAACGAGGTGTGATCGGCGGGATGCCAGTCCTGGGTGAGGACGATGTGCTGGAAGAGCGGGGCAATCTTCAGGATGGGCGCGATGACCTGGTCTCCGCATGCGACGGCCAAGGCGCCGCCGGGGCAGAAGTCGTTTTGGACGTCGATGACGAGGAGGACGGATTGTGGGGAGATTTGCATGTCGGCGGTCAGTCGTCGAGTCGTTGCTCAGTTCATCTTATGCGGAGCCGGTGTCGCGTGTTCTGGAGGCGCCGGGGTTCCGTCGGACCAGTGGCCCACCCAGACGAGGAAGATGGTCAGTCGCTCTTCGGGGTCGTTGGCGGCGAGAGTCGGCGAGCCGGGCAGGTTTGCGCCCCAGCTTGTGGCCGCGTCGCCTGGCACAAACCACATCATGTGCGGATGCCAGTTTTTGTCGTGGTCGTTCAGGTACTGACGCTTGGACATCATGTAGCACATGGCTCCCGGCTCGAGTAGAGGGAGTTTGCCGCTGTCGAAGCCAGATTTGACCGCTTGCGCGATCTCGGCCTTCGATCTACCTGCGACGACGAGCTTGGTCTTCATCAAGTCGATGGGGAGATATGTTCGTGCGGCTCGCGCGTTCAGGCAAATGGGGGCGCGGACTTTGGGATTCCAGAACTCAGAGAAATCAGTGGCCGCTGACCATGGTCGCTGCACCAAGCAGACAAAGCCATTGGTGCCCTTTATCGCAGTGGTGTATCCGTCGCGGCCCAGCACGAGCACATCGGCTGCGTCGGAGATGGATTTGGGAGCGGCGCTGCGAGCCAGGGCGATCTCAGAGGCCCGGTCCGGGATCATGTACTGTTCGAGCGGAGCCATGGTGGCGTAGGGGGCGGACAGTGGTTGGGCGGGTGCTTGTGCGGATCCGGCGGATGATGCAATCAGCGCAGCGAATGCAAAAGCGAGGAGGCTGATCGTCTGTTTTTGCAATGGGCTCTCCAGTGCGGGTAGTCTTTGCGAACTGAGTGGCTTCGAAGGTCAAGGAAGAGCTGGACTTTGGGATAGCCGGCTGATGCAGGTTCGCACTTCGTTATATCGCAGCGAGCTGGGCGTTCACAGTTGACGCAAGATTTTCC
>CAYWSR010000186.1:0-8765 GCA_964460385.1 uncultured Occallatibacter sp.
CCTTGGCGAAGTAGAGATCGACGACCGGGATCTTCTCTTCGTGGATGTACTGCCAAACATCCAGCTCCGTCCAGTTCGACAGCGGAAAGACGCGAATCGACTCGCCCGGATGCACGCGCGCGTTGTAGAGATTCCACAACTCGGGCCGCTGGTTTTTCGGGTCCCACTGTCCGACGCTGTCGCGGAACGAGTAGATGCGCTCCTTGGCGCGCGACTTCTCTTCGTCGCGGCGAGCACCGCCAAAGGCGGCGTCGAAGTTGTAATGTCGCAATGCATCGAGCAGCGCCTGCGTCTTCAGCAGTCCACAGCAGCGCTTGGTGTCGAGCACAATCGGATTGGTGCCCGTCGCGATGGCCGGTTCGTTGCGCCACACCAGCAGCTCGGCTCCGACGGAGCGCGCCGTCTGGTCGCGAAAATCGAGCATCTCGCGGAATTTGAACCCGGTGTCGATGTGCAGCAGCGGGAACGGAATCTGTGCGGGATAGAAGGCCTTCTGCGCCAGGCGAAGCATCACCGACGAATCCTTGCCAATCGAGTAGAGCATGACCGGGCGCTCGAACTCCGAGGCCACTTCGCGCAGGATGTGGATGCTTTCGGCCTCGAGCAGCCGCAAATGGCTCAGACGCGGCGAACCGTTGGCTGGCGATGGGGGGGACGATGTACCGTTTGCGGCTACCGGCATGAGGCCTCTTCAACTGCTTGATTGCTGAAGGCCGGAGGGAAGCGAAGACAAAACCCGGCAACTCAGCTTCGGGTGCGTCTTCTGGATCAGTTGCGCCTTGAGATCCCAGACTGGGAGATCACAGACCAGCGTTCCACCCGTCGAAGGTGTTCGAAAGGCAACAACAGAAACGTCTTAGGGAAGCGCTGACCATCTCTCGTCTCATAGTAACAAAAGCGGACCTGCGGGCACAATTCCGGCCTGAACGCGGCAACACGTAGGTCACGTGACCGGGCCGCGCTTCCGGCAAGCGCCGGCCTCTCTTGCAGCTCCTTCGGCGGACCTGCTTTCGAGCGAGGAGGACCGCATTCAATCGCCGCGGACCGTGTGGTACATTTGCGCCATGATGGTTCAGGGTCTTGCTTCGTTGGCGCTGCTGCTGTCCCTGGTTCAGGCAAATGCGCCCAAACCCGTATCAGGACCCGCTTCAGGATCGGTTCCCAAGCCCGTCTCTGGAACCGCTCCAGAAGCCGCTCATGCGTCCCCCGCTCAGCCAGGTTCCCCCGCGGCTCAATCGGAAACTCCCTCGCAAGGCGCAACCGGAAAGGCCGACTGCAACGGCGCACCCTGCGAAGATCAGCAGCCGCACCTGATCGTCACCCTTCCGCCGCAGCCCGCACAGCCGTGGCTGCTGCGTGAGCGGATCAGCTGGGGCGCAACCCTGGTGCTTGCGCTCGTCGGATATGTCGCCATTATGATTGCGCTCTCGACCCTGAAGAAGATCGAGCGCAACACGGTGCTGGCCGAAACAACTTCCAAAGCGGCGCTCGATGCCTCGCAGGCCGCACTGGCCACAGCGCAGGCCATTCTGCTTTCCGAGCGCCCGTGGATTCTCGTGTCGGTTGAGCTCACCATCAACATGCCCAACAGCTTTACCATCACCGCGACCAACAAGGGGAGAACCCCCGCGACGATCACGGCATTGTTTGAGCAGGTCGGCATCAAGTCCGATGAAGCGCATCTTCCTGCGAACCCTGAATACGACGATCGGCAGGAAACCCAGCCCATGATTCCCGTGACCCTGGTTCCCGGTGAGTCGACACCGGTTAAAGTCTTCTCACGCGACGACGTGCCGGCGATCGCGGAATCCGATGAGCGGTTCAAGCGAATCGAAAACTGGGACGAGAAGCTCTTCCTGCACGGGAGGATCGTGTATCGCGACCTGGTTGCGCCGCAGGGGAGCAACGAGCATGAAACCAACTGGTGTTGCTGGTACATCCATGGCCGTCAGAAGAGCGGCATGGTCATCGCCGGACCGCCTGGCTACAACTCGCACACCTAAAGTCTTTTTGATTGGTGGCCTTTTTAGGCCTCGCAACTTAAGATTTCCCGGCGGGAGCCGAGCTTAGCCGTTAACCGTTTCGCGCAGCTCAGGCTCGAAGACAGCGTCGGACTCGGCCAGGCGAATTAGCCGGTGCAGATAAGCGCGCGAGATGCACAGGCTGCGGGCAGCCAGCGTCTTGTTCCCGTTGTTATCGCGCACTGCGTTCACCGCCAGTTTCACCTTGTAGTCACGCAGCTGGCGCTCGAAGGAACTGGCTGGGTTGTAGTCGCTGATGTCGACCACATCCTCAAGTTCGCCTCCTTCGGCCTCTGCGGGGTTCAGCGTCAGATCTTCAGCGCGAACCATCTGGCCGGGAGCCAGAATGATGGCCCGCTGCATCACGTTTTCCAGCTCGCGCACGTTGCCCGGCCAGCCGTAGTTCTGCAGAAGATCCATGGCGTCGGGCTCAATGCCTTCCATCGGCTTCTGGAACGTCATCGAGTAGTGGCGCAGGAAATGACGCGCGATCCTGGGAATATCTTCGGCATGATCCTGCAAGGCGGGCGAGTCGATGCGCATCACGTTGATGCGATAGTAAAGATCCTGGCGGAACGTGCCTTCGGCTACCAGTTTGGCCAGATCGCGGTGTGTAGCGAAAACGAGACGTGCACGCAGGGGAACCAGCTTGTTGCTGCCCAGACGGCTGAACTCCATCTCCTGAAGAACGCGCAGCAGTTTGACCTGCGTAAATAGGCTCAGGTCTCCTATCTCATCCAGGAACAGCGTTCCGTCGGCTGCCTGTTCGAAGTAGCCTTCGCGCGAACCGACCGTGCCGGTGAATGCGCCTTTTTCGTGGCCGAAGAGTTCGGCTTCAATCAGGGTTTCTGGAATCGCGCCACAGGATACGGCTACAAACGGACGATTGGCGCGCGAGCCCAGGTTGTGAATGGCACGCGCGACAAGCTCTTTGCCGGTTCCGCTGGGTCCGTTCACCAGTACCGCGGCATTCAGATTGGTAACCCGCTGGATCAGATCGTAGACCCGCTGCATCTGGGGACTCGACCCAATAAGCCGGTCGCATGTACCAGGTTCCTCGAGGCGCTGCTGAACGGTGTGGAGCTGCCGCTTCAGGAGCGAGGTCTCATAGGCCCGGCTCAGCATCGTCTTCAGTTCGCGAATAGAGGGCGGCTTGCGGCAATAGCCGAATGCCCCGGTGCGCACAAGTTCGAATGCGGTGGAACGGAGGCCGTCGTCGGCCATCACGATGGCGGGGAGGTTCAGTTCGATCAATCTGCGGGAGTAGTCAATCCGCTCGCGCAACGAATCGTGGTCGGAGTTCAGGTCGAGGATCACCACGTCGCACTCGCCTGCCGCGACTCTCGTATTCATCCCTTCCTGATCGGACTCCAGAGAAATCTGGAATTCTTTCCCCAATGCAGAGGAGAGAAGAGGGTGAATCGTTCGGTCTTCGGAATAAAGCCCAATTTTGATCATGCCCGCGCGGCCTTTTCCTGTCTCTGCAGCCTCGTCGAAAAGAAATCCATTGGCGACGTAACCTTAATGTTCGTTATCGGCTCCTGCCGCGCCAATGCCTGTTTTGCGTTATGTTTGTGCAACCTTGGTAATGCGCGGTTCGCAGTTACCACTAATGCTCTGGCACAAGCTCCCCTGCCATCGGGAAACCCTCCAGGTACCCCCCGCTTTCGCGCGCACGCTCGTCGCGCTGTCGATTGCCTTTGAAACTGTACTCTGAAAGTAGCCACGGGAATCTACGTGGTCAATGCCACCTCCGTCTCATTCCCACCCCTTTTATTGCTTGACGCGAAACAAAAGACCGTCTTATGCCTCCATTGAATCCAGAAACACCCATTCTGAGGCTGACGCTCCCTTCCCGATAGCAGGCTCATTTTGCGATGGTTAGGGCGGTTTCTCAGGCGCGTCGAGGGAGCAATTTGCGGCTCGGTCTCACCGAGCTGGCGGAGTTTCGCGGCTAACACGTTTGTGTTAATCCGATCCTCCCGCGGTAACAGTACTTGAGGTGCATTTCGTATCTTGATTCCTCCCAAAAGGTCAACTGGCCTCGCAGTTGCTACGATTCGGAGAGTGACCGCGCGGCAAAAACTTGAGATTTCGCTCCTCGTTGGCGCTGTCGCCATTAGCCGTCTCGCGTTTCGCAGCCGCGATCTCTACGACCTGGACTCGGTCAACTTCGCACTCGGGATGGAGCGATTCGATACACGCGTCCATCAGCCGCACCCGCCGGGCTACTTCCTCTACGTCTGCATTGGCAGGCTGGTAAACTTCCTCGTCCACGATGCGAACCTCGCCTTGGTGCTGGTCAGCGTTGCAGCCGGAATGGCCACGGTGGCGATGATCTATCTGCTGGCGCTGGATTGGTTCGGTCCCCGCGCCGCCCAGTTCGCCGGGATGCTATTTCTGTTTTCGCCGCTCGCGTGGTTCCACGGAACCGTCGCCCTCACCTATAGCGTGGAAGCGGCCTTTTCGGCTCTGCTTGGCTATCTTTGCTGGCGCACCTATAAAGGAAACGCCGCTTTCGTGGTTCCGGCGGCCATTGCACTTGGAGTCTCGGCCGGCATTCGACCGTCCTCGCTGGTCTTTCTCGGGCCATTGTTTCTCTTCTCGCTGGGTGCGGTCCCGATCAGGAAAGGTCTCCTCGGCCTCGGCGTTCTTGCGCTCGCCTGCGTCGCATGGTTCCTCCCGATGATTTACATCAGTGGCGGCTTCGCCAACTATTACGGCGCTCTGGCCTCGCTGTGGCGGATGGTTCCGTCGAAGAACACTGTCTTCAACTCGCCGCCGGTCAATTCGCTCGCTCGAGCCTTCTCCATCGCATTCATCTATTTCCTCTGCTTCGGACCCGCATCTCTGGCTCCCTTGCTGGCGCCCCGTCAACCGGACCCTTCACAGAAGGCGCGCACCATCTTCACCGCCGTGTGGGTAGTGCCCGCGCTTTGCTTCTTCACCTTTATCTTTCTTAAGTTCGTCAACAGCGGTTACCTGTTGCTGGTCGCCGTGCCCGGATGCCTCTGGATCGCTCACTGGATCGCCGACTGGTACGATCGCGCTCGCTGGCCGCGTGCCGTGCGGTTGGCCCTCCTCACCGCCTGCGCAGCCGTCAACGTCGCCATATTTCTGGCCTTCCCCGCTTACTGCTCATTCCGCTCGGTTCGCCACTTTGAGGCGGAGCTTGATCAAGTCCAGACAGCGCTGCCGCAAGTGGGAGCACCGAGCGATCTGCTGGTCGTCAGCTTTGACAACCACTTCCTCGGCTATCGCCACGCCGGCTACTACCTTCCCGGCTATCTCACGCTCGAGTATCCTGAGGCTCATCTGGCCGAAGGCGTCCGCATCTTCTCAATGCAGGGCCGAAACACCGCGCTCTTGTCGGCGTTGCCTTCCGGTGCGTGGTCGCGCTTTGTTATCTTCCCTCTTCCGGCCGGGAATGTGGCGTACACGCACTACATCGACGATGTTGTTAAACTTTTGCCGGCCAAGGATTTACAAACGGTTTTGCTGAACGGTCACCCGTTTGTCACGGCGCCCATTCGCGATCTCCCACTGCTGTTCCCTCCCGGCCCCCTCGCGGCGCGCTAAATTCCACGTTTCAGGGTGTATACGCCCCGCTCCACTTCCCTGAATTTGCGTATACACCCGTGTACACCCTCCGGTCCGGCACAGGCTACCTCCATGATTCAAGACGGGTTAGAAGTGTGACCTTTTGGATGGGCGATTGCACTGATATCTGTGTTCCCGGCAGGTATGGGCCCTCCAAAGGAGATCCGAGGTATGCACTCATTCGCATGGTGGCCGACACTGATCGTGCTCGCAGTGGCGACGTTCACTGACCTGCGCAGCCGCCGTATCCCCAACTGGCTGGTGCTTCCCTTCATGCTGGCAGGCCTCGTGGCTTCGGCATGGATCGGAGGATGGCACGGACTCGGACATAGCTTTGCGGGCCTCGGCCTGGGAATCCTCATTTACGGATTTCTTTTCTGGGTGGGCGGCATGGGCGCCGGCGACGTCAAGCTGGCTGCCGCAATTGGCGCATGGATCGGACCAGACCAACTGTTTATCGCACTCATCGTCACCGCCATGGCAGGCGGCGTGATGATTCTTCTCTGGGTTCTTTGGGCATTTGGCATCAAGAGGCTGGTGAATCGAAGCAAAGATTCCGATGGCGCGCAGAAGCCGACTCTCTCTACTTTCCTCAAGCGCAAGATGCCCTATGCACCGGCTATTGCGGTTGGAACCCTAATCTCCTTCTTTTCTCACTGAGGTTGCAACAGAGAAATGGCTGAAACCGACAAGATTTACCGATACTTCAGCGATCCGCTCAAGACGACGCAATCGGCGGCAGGCAGCGACCCCATGACTTCCAATACGAACTCGTCCGTCGACACACCGTTCGCCGACTCCCTTTCGACGGAAGCGCTTTCGATCGCGCTCATCGGGCCCGACGAACTGACCCGGCGCGCGGCTGCGGATGCGCTGCGCCAGGGCCGAGGAAACGAAATCCGCGAGTTCGCCGCCTATCCGGCCGATCTGGACGAAGTGCCCAAGCTCCTCGACCAGCATTTCGACGTGATCATCATCGACCTCGACACCAATCCCGAGTACGCCCTGGAGCTGGTGGAAAGTCTCTGCGCCAATGGCTCGGCGACGGTGATGGTCTTCTCTTCCAAGCCGGATTCTGAAATGCTGGTCCGCTGCATGCGCGCAGGCGCACGCGAGTTCCTCACTCCGCCGTTTGCCCAGGCCACCATGGCCGAGGCGCTGGTGCGCGCCGCGGCTCGCCGTCCGGCCGGGCGCACGCAGAAGAAAACCCGCGGCAAGCTGCTTGTCTTCCTTGGCGCCAAGGGCGGAGCCGGCGTCACCACACTGGCCTGCAACTTCGCTGTGGCCCTGGCCCAGAATTCCCGTCAGAGCACTCTGCTCATCGATCTCGATCTTCCGCTCGGCGATGCCGCACTCAACCTCGGAATCATCGCCGAATACTCCACCATCAACGCGCTGATGGACTACACCCGCTTGGATCCGGCACTGCTCGAAAAGCTCATCGTCAAGCACAGCTCCGGTGTGTGGGTGCTGGCTGCTCCGGGCAGGTTCCCGAGCTTCCATGGCAGCAACGAAGCCATCGACAAGCTCATCAACGTCGCCCGGCAGGGTTTTGACAACGTGGTTGTCGACGTCGGCTCCAAGTTCGACTCCACCGGGACCCTGCTCTATCGAGAAGCCACAACGGTCTACCTGGTGACGCAGGCCGGCATCCCTGAATTGCGCAACTCGAACCGGCTCATCTCGCAGTATTTTCCGGCCGGCGACAAGAAGCTTGAGATCGTCCTCAACCGCTACGAGCAAAAGGCGCTCGGCGTCACCGACGAGCACATCACCAAGGCGCTCACCCGGCCGGCACAGTGGAAGATCCCCAACGATTATCCCGCGGTACGCCGTATGCAGAACACCGCAACGCCTCTCGTCGCCGCGGACTCGCCGATTTCCCGGCTCATCAAGAAGTTGGCCAGGGCCGCTTCCGGCGTGGCCGAAGAGGAACCAAAAAAGAAAGGCTTCAAGCTGTTCGGAAAGTAACGCCGGCGCAACCGGCACAACTGCAAGGTCGGATAGGACAACGTGGAACTTCTAAATCTAGAAAACTACAAATCGGAAATCCATCGAACGCTTATCTCCAAGCTCGATCTCGAGAAGCTTTCACGGGTGAACTCCACGCAGGCGCGCCAGGCCGTTTCGGGCATCGTCAAGGAGATCATTGCCGACCAGCGCGTTCCCCTCAACTACGACGAGCAGGAGAAGATCCAGTCCGACCTTCTGGACGAGGTCTTCGGCCTCGGGCCTCTCGAGACTCTGTTGCGCGACCCCAAGATTTCCGACATCATGGTCAACAACAAGGACCATGTCTTTATTGAAAAGAGCGGCCTTCTTTCGCGCGCTCCCGTTTCGTTCCGCGACGACCGCCACCTGCTGCAGATCATCGACCGCATCGTCTCCCGCGTCGGCCGGCGCGTCGACGAGTCTTCGCCGATGGTCGACGCCCGCCTGCCCGACGGCTCTCGTGTCAACGCCATCATTCCTCCGCTCGCGCTCGACGGTCCCTCGCTCTCGATTCGCCGCTTCGGCACCGGCCCGCTCGGCGCAAACCAGCTGGTGGAAATCAAGACCATCTCTGCCGAGATGATGGAAGTGCTTGCCTGCGCCGTCAAGGCGCGCATCAGCATCGTTATCTCCGGCGGCACCGGCTCCGGTAAAACGACTCTGCTGAATATCCTGTCGCAGTACATTCCCAACGGAGAGCGCCTGGTCACCATCGAAGATGCGGCCGAACTGCGCCTCGCGCAGGAGAACATCGTCCGCCTGGAGACCCGCCCTGCCAACATCGAGGGAAAAGGCGCCATCATGCAAAGGCAGCTCCTCATCAACTGTCTGCGTATGCGGCCCGACCGCATCATCATGGGCGAGGTCCGCGGCGAAGAAGCCTTCGACATGCTCCAGGCCATGAACACAGGTCATGAAGGATCGATGACCACCGTTCATGCCAACACGCCCCGCGATGCCATCTCGCGTCTCGAGTCGATGGTGGCGATGGGCTCCATGAATATGCCCGAGAAGTCGGTCCGCCAGCAGATCTCCTCGGCCATCACCATCGTCGTGCAGGCAACGCGCCTGAGCGACGGAACCCGCAAGGTTACCAGCATCTCCGAGATCACCGGCATGGAAGAGAACATCATCAGCATGCAGGAGATCTTC
>CAYWSR010000187.1:0-8730 GCA_964460385.1 uncultured Occallatibacter sp.
CGAATCTGTGTGGATTTTGATGGAGCCTTTCGCGATGTGCTGGTGTTCGTGAATGGCTGCTTCGTCGGGCGCAACGACAACGGCTATGCGCCATTCAGCTTCGATCTGACCGATTTTCTAAGCTACGGGGCGAAGAACTATATCGTTGCGCGAGTGGATGCGAGCTTTGGCGATGGATGGTTTTATGAGGGCGCCGGCATCTATCGTCATGTGTGGCTGTCCAAGACCGATGCGCTGCACCTGGGCGCTCTGGAGAGCTGGGTACGTTCGGCGGTGAGCGGCGATACGGCTACGCTGAGCCTGGGGACGATTGTCCAGAATGAGGGCAAACAGGCGGAGACCGCAAAGGTGACGTGGAAGATTCTGGACGCTGCGGGCAAGACCGTGGCGACGGCCGAGGCCGCAGAGCAGAAGATCGATGTGGACGGGACGGCGCATTACGGTGCGACCACCAAGCTCGAGAATCCTGCGATGTGGAGCGTGGATACGCCGAACCTCTACTCGGCCATCGTTTCTGTCGAGGCTGCAGGAAAGGTACGCGATGCCGAGCGCGTGAGCTTTGGTGTACGGACCGTGCTTTTCGACGCGGACAAGGGATTCTTCCTCAACGGCAAGAGCCTGAAGATCCAGGGGACGTGCAACCACCAGGATCACGCGGGTGTTGGCGCGGCGCTGCCGGACGGGCTGCAATGGTTCCGGCTGAACGTGTTGCGCGGGATGGGCTGCAACGCGGTGAGGACCTCGCACAACATGCCGACGCCGGAGTGGGTGGAGGGTTGCGACCGCATGGGCCTGATGATGATGTGCGAAACGCGCCAGATGAGCTCCAACCCGGAAGGCCTGGCGCAGCTCGCGGCGATGGTGAAGCGCTATCGCAACTCGCCGTCGATCATTTTGTGGTCAATCGGCAACGAAGAGTGGCAACTGCAGAATGCTGAAGCGGAGCAGGGGGCGAAGATCGGCGCGACGATGGTGAAGCTGTGTCATGAGCTCGACCCGACGCGGGTGGTGTCGGCCGCGGTGAACGGAGACAACCAGAAAGGAGTCTCCGACGCATTCGACATTATCGGCTTCAATTATGGGCTTGAGCATCCGGATGGCTATCATAAGCAACACCCGACGCGGCCGCTCTATGGGTCAGAGACATCGAGCGCGATCTCGACGCGTGGGATGTACACGACGGACCCGTTGCGCAACCTGGTGAACGACTACAACGGTGTTGTGCGGTGGGGCGAGACGGCCGAGGAGTGGTGGAAGTTCTACGGCACGCGCGAATGGGAGGCGGGCGGCTTTGCGTGGACGGGCTTCGACTACCGTGGCGAGCCCACGCCCTATGGGTGGCCGTCGATCAACTCGGAGTTCGGCATCGTGGATATGTGCGGATTTCCCAAGGACACCTACTACTACTACAGGGCGTGGTGGCGTAAGGAGCCGTCGTTGCACCTGTTTCCGCACTGGAATTTCGAAGGCGAAGAGGGCAGAACGATTCCTGTGTGGGTGTACACGAACCTTGATGAGGTCGAGCTTTTTGTGAACGGGAAGAGCATGGGAAGCCAGAAAGTTCCCAGTCTGGGACACGTGGAGTGGAAGGTGCAGTACGAGCCGGGTGCGATCGAGGTGCGCGCATCGAAGGACGGGAAGGTCGTGTTGGTTGAAAAGCGCGAAACAACCGGCGCGACGACGCAGATCCGGCTGACGGCGGACAGAACGACAATTGACGCGGATGGCGAGGATGTCGTGCTGGTGACCGTGGAGGCGTTGGACAAGGAGGGCCGCCCGGTTCCGACGGCGATGAACAAAATTGCATTCAATATCTCGGGCGAGGGGCGCTTGCTGGGTGTGGGCAACGGGGATCCGAACTGCCAGGAGAGCGACAAGGAGCCGAAGCGGAGCCTGTTTAACGGGCTGGCGCAGGTGATTGTGCAGTCGACCCGGCGCGAGGGCGAAATCCATATCGAGGCAGTGAAGGACGGCTGGGACGGTCCGGAGTTGACGCCAGCGAAGTTGGTGATCGCAACCAGGAAGGCTGCAGGGCGTACCTTTGTGGCGCCCAGCCGCCCGGCCTAAGAATTGGTTACGGCGCGGCCAAACAACTGCGCTTGGCGCCCCGGCAACTGCGTTGGGCGGCCTCACTAGCACGCAGGCGAGCGAATGGCTGCGTTGGGCGCCAGCGATTTGCGCCCACCTTTGCATTGTGGCGATGGAGCCAAAAGCAAACGAGGGCTCCCGGGCAGCGCCTTGGAGAACAGAGGTTACTTGAAGGAATATACAGGAGTTACCGTGGAGTGTTGGCGGAAATGCGAGGGAGTGCTTTTTCTTGGGAATCGTTAAGAATCCGTGAGACTTCGATGCTATACTCGCTCCTAGATCGGTTCGATATGGTTCGCCGGGGAGCGAAACAGTCCGGTCACTGCCTGGGAGGAGACACGATGAAGAAGAATTGGTTGAGGATTGCGGTAGTTCTTTCCGGCTTTGCGTTTGGTGTAACCGGGGTAGCTCACGCGGCGGTTTTGTTCTTCCCGGGGCCTGAGGTTGATCCCACTCTCGCCATCGGCGCGTTGACGCTGGTCGCCGGGACGGTAGCGGTCCTTCGCGCACGGCGCGGCAAGTAAGAGTGGACGGAGACGGGAAGGGCGGATTCCTGCTCAACCAGGCGAAGTGATCACCGACTTCACACGTTCATCAAGATTGGATCGCCTGCTGCCCCACCACCTGGTGGGGCGCTTGTATTTGATCGCAGGAATCCTGTCACTTGAACTGATGGTGCGGTGGCCGTTGGCTGCCCATCCTGATCTGGCACAGGCGGCAACGATTCCGGCGATTGTGGCGTATGCGCTGTTCCTAGGGCTGGGACAGGCGCGGATCAAAGAGATCAATGACAATTTGCGGTTTGGCTGGGCGCTCTTCTGGGCGCATGCCATGTGCTACGCGGCATACGCAGCGGGTGCAGTGGCGGTGCTGCGAGGCGTCGCGCAGCCGACGCAACTTTTTCTGTTTGGATTGGGGTGCGTGCATCTGGGGGCAGTCGTACTTCTGGTACTGGCGTGTGTTCCTCCGCAGGTGTGGGCGGAGATGGTGCGGCGAACTGGCTTGCTGGGGTTGTGGGCGTGCGCAGGCGGGCTGGCGGCGTGGCTGGCGCGAGCTCCAATGCTAAAGCTCTGGGACTGGACGGCAAGCTGGCCAGCTCGGTGGTTGCAGGGGGTGACTTTCAGTTCGGTGCGGGCGGTGCTTGCGTGGTGGCTGCCGGATGTCACCGGGAATGTGGCAAACTTCACGATCGGGTCGGGGCAGTTTGTGGTGCAGGTGAACGAAGTTTGTTCGGGCGTGGAAGGGCTGGGGCTGGTCCTGGTGTTTACGGGGATGTGGCTCTGGTTCTTCCGGAGGGAGATCCGATTTCCGCGCGCTCTGGTGCTGGTGCCTGTGGCGCTGGGGACGATGTGGGCGCTGAATGTTGTGCGAATTGCGGCGCTGGTGTTTTTGGGGGCTCGGTGGGGAAGCGATGCGGCACTTTACGCGTTTCACTCGGAGGCGGGGTGGATTGCGTTTACAGCGGTGGCACTGGGGTTTTCGCTGGCGATGCTGCGAGTCCCGTGGATGCGGCGAGACGTGGCAAGAGTTGAGGTTGTTGGCACTGAGGGCAAGATTGCGGGCGCGGCGGCCGGGCACGCGACCGGGGCGGAGATGGTTGGAGAAGCAGCGGCAACGCCTGCGTATCTGGTGCCATTTTTGGCGATCATTGCGGCGAGTTATGTTTCGAGGCTAGCGGGGGGAAGCGCGGGAACGGGCTTTGAGGCGCTTTATGGATTGCGATTTGTGGCAGCGGGTGCGGCGCTGTGGCTGTTCCGCGGGGAGTTGAGAAAGCTGGACTGGCGGTTTGGTTGGAGGGGGCCGGCGGTAGGGGCGGTGGTGTTTGCCGTTTGGGTGATTCCGGAGATGTGGGGGCATGGCCCGGGCGCGAGTGGGCTGGGTGCGGCTCTGGCAGCGCTGCCGGCCTGGGAGCGGCTGGGATGGCTGGCGGTTCGGGTGACTGCGGCGGTGGTCACTGTGCCGATGGCCGAGGAGTTGGCATTTCGCGGCTATCTGGCGCGCAGGCTGATGGACCGCGAATTCGATCGGAGGTCGTTTCGGACGCTGGGGGTGGTACCGATTGCGGTGTCATCGGTGGCGTTTGGCTTCATGCACGGGGCGCAATGGGCGGTCGGGATTGCGGCGGGCGTAGCCTATGCACTGGCGGCGAACCGGACTGGACGGTTCGGCGAAGCGGTGGCAGCGCATGCGACGAGCAACCTTTTACTGGCTGCATGGGTGCTGGGGCGTGGGGACTGGGGGATGTGGTAGGGCTGGACCTCAAGTCCGTGTCGGATTCCGGGGGTCGTTCAAGGGGAGGGCAGGTCTACGCCGCTGCTCTCTGTTGGTCCCACCGCAGCGACGAATCCCGGTTCCAGAATCCCCGCAAAAGAGAGAAAGAACCGCACCGACTCTGGTCTTTGTCGAAAAAGTGGGCCCTGATTGGAAGGAGTCCATCAGGGCCCGGCGAGTGTGGGGTTGCAACTCTTGGTGGTCTTCAAGCCAATGGGGATGGCACCCTGCTACTGCCCGGTCTGGCCGGAGTGGCGAACAGCTTTGCAGGGATGATCGCCAGGTTGGTGGCATTGTAGCCGTCATCGTTGATGGGTTGAACGAGGTTGCCTGCATTGGTGGATGGCAATGACGCCCTGATTGCAGAGGCTTTGCAATTCGGGCTTGCCTGGACGCAGCCCATAGACGTCATTGCCGTTGTGGATGGGAAGCAGCGAGTTCTGGGAAAGGGCCAGCCCCTGCGATTTTGGGCGAAGAGGCTGTAGTTCTGCAGTGCACTGCTGATAGTAGCGTTGCCGCTCTTGACGCCATTGACCAGCCAGGTAACCGTCTTATTGGTGAGGGCCGGGCCAGTGGCGGTGTATTGGAGGGTGTGGATGATGCCGAGGTTGGTGGAGCCGGGGGTGATGTTAACGCTCTGCGCTCCTGCCGCAAGGGTTGCCGCGGAGAGTACGGCAAGGGGGACGGGCTTTCCTAGGCGGCGGAGCGCATCGAGCATTTTGGGGAGTTCCCCTTTCGTGCGAACAGGAGCCGGCTAGAGCTGGGGGACTCGATCGGCACCTATATGGAACAGTGTCGCCGCAGACGCGCCAAAAGTAAACAGAAAAGTGTTACTTATGTGTGATTATTATGACACTGTAGTGCTATTACTTTAGGTGACTTTAGTGATCTGAAGGGTGAAAATGGGGGGTGGGCGAGAGCGCAGAGCCCCGGAATCGGCCCCAAGGGAAAAGGCCGCTCGATTGGAGCGGCCCATTTGGATCAGCGTAAGTGATTGAAAAAGGAGATCGTTGGAGATTTGCGGGGGGTCAGTCCTCGTCTTCCTGGTAAAGTGCGGCTCCCAGCACGGTGCCGACAACGATCTCGACCAAGGCTCCGAGCGTGGTGAAGACGGTGAGGTGGTGCTCAAAGAGAGCGAGGACCCACATGAATTCGAAGTTTGGCATAGCGCTGAAAAGGAGCCAAACAGCAATTCCGGCGTAGATAGCGGTGACCGGGCCGGCACCGAAGCGAGGGCGAATGCCTACGTAGATCCAGACGGCAACCATGCCGCCCAGGAGGCCGACCACGTTGAACCAGACCCACTGCATGGCGGAGAATTGGCTATGGTTGAGGAAGGCCATCCCGTCGGACCATCTTTCGGCGAGGATGACGCCGTCGACCAGGTAGGCCAAGGCGTCAGAGATGAGTCCAGCGACGAGGCCAGCGAGAATCAGACGGCCGATGTTGATCTTGCCCATGGTGCCTCCTGAAGGAACGTGCGCAGTATAGCAAAAGGCAGTTCGGAGAAGGGCACAGTGTGAGTACGAGTTTGAGTGCGCAGGGTGACTGTGAGCTAGGCGGAGGCGGGACCGGTGTAGCGGATATCGACGACAGTCCAGTCATCCTCGGCCTCGTTGGAGGCCTGGAAGCGAGCGACGTGGTCGAGGATCTGGTCGAGATCTTCAATGTGGACGATGGCGTCGAACCCGGCTTCGCCAAACATGACGCCCTGGGTGTTGTGCGCCTCAGTGATGCCGTCGGTAGTGAGCACGATGCGCTCGCCGGGAGCGAGGCGGTACTGGACAGATTCATAGGTGGCGCCGGGAATGAGGCCGACGATGAGATTGCCATCTTCAAGGTGGCGGGGGCCTGAGGCGGTGACGTGGACGGGGGCGACGTGGCCACAGTTGACAAACTCGACGAGGCCGTCGGGGAAGAGCTTGAGCAGGATCATGGTGGCGTACTTGTCGACCTGTCGATCGCAGAGGAAGCGATTGACGAGGTCGGCGATCTCGGCGAGAGGTTGGCCGGTGAGCATGAGGGCGTGGATGATTCCCTGGAGTGTGGCGGCGACGATGGCGGCGGGAACGCCCTTGCCGCTGACGTCGGCGATGGCGAGGCCGAGGCAATCGTCGAGAGCGAGGGCGGAGTAGAAGTCGCCGCCGATGGCGAGGCAGGGTATGGTTTTAGCCTGCAGGTGGGCGTAAGAGAGGCGAGGCAAGTCGATGGCCATGAGGCCAGCGTGGATGCGGGCGGCGATAGCGAGTTCTTCGGCGGCGAGGCGGGACTTCATCTCGGCCTCGGCGAGGAGGGCATTGTGAAGGAGCGTCGCGGCCTCGGTGGCGATGGTATCGAGGACTTCGTGATCGACTGCGGTGAGATGGCCTGCGCCCAGCTGGCTATCGAGATAGAGCAGTCCGAGGAGACGGCTGGGCTCGTCGGCGGAGATGCGCTTGCGCAGCGGGATGCAGTAGATAGAGCGGATGGAGTTGGCCATGACGCTGGCCCAGGCGCCAGCGCCACCGGAATTACCGCCAAGGGTGTCAGAGACGGAGAATTTGGAATCGCTCTCGATGGCTTTGCGCATGGCGCTGCGCGAGATGGTGGAGTCTTCGGCGACGGTGGTGCCATCGGCGCGCAAGCCGAGGGCGAGGCGCATGTCGTTGCCTTCGCGCAGGAAGACGAAGCCGCGCTCGACGCCGGTGAGCTGGATGGAGAGTTGAAGCAGGACGTGGAAGATGTCGGTAATGGCGCCGCCAGCGTTGAGCTGACGAGCGGCGTTGAGGAGAAAGCTGAGCTGCTCCATCTCGCGGGCGGCGGGGCGGGAGGCCAATGAAGGGCTGACGAAGACCGAGAGAGCGTTGAGTAAATCGCCGGCGAGCGACGACTGCGGGGAGTCTTCGTCGTTGTTGAGAAGGAAGCGGACTCTGACGGCGGCGAGGGAGCCGAACTGCATCGAGTCGCCCGGCTTGAGCAGGGCGCGGGTGATGCGCGTGCCGTTGAGATAGGTGCCGTGGGAGCTGTTGCGGTCGACCAGGACGTAGCTGCCGTTGCTGGACTCGATGACGGCGTGGCGACGGGAGACAAAGCCGTCAGGAAAGATCAGGTCCTGATCTGGAGAGCGGCCGATGGTGAGGACGTCGCGATCGAGCGAGACAGTGCGCTCGCCTCCGGCGTCTGAGTAGGTGATGCGGGGCGCATTCTCGGCTAATGCCATCCGGGCAATCGTATCTCATTCGGATTGCGGGGGGGAACGAGGAAATTGAGGTGCGGGCGACATGCGCCAATTGAACGGGAAGGGGCGCCGGATTCCTTTTTCTTTTATCCAATCCGAGCCGGGAATTTGCATGACTCAAAAGGGTTACAGGCGGGCGGAGAATTGGGACGCTGCAGTTGGAAAGTGACTATAATCACATGGGACGGAAAAGGCCGTTGGTCTCACAGGGTGAGACGACGGTTCAAGAGAGACCACTCGGAAGGGATCCCGCCAAATGGCGACAGGCAATTTGGCCCTTGGGGAAGTGCAAAGGGCAACGAGCACGCGCGAACGCGTGGTAAACGACTTCAGCATTAATGTAGCAACGGTGAACGGGTCCGGCTCGCAATCTGCCAATAGCGTGTTGCTGAAAAGCATCTTCGGGATGGGGGTTCCGGTTAGCGGCAAGAACCTGTTTCCGTCGAACATCGCCGGACTTCCAACCTGGTACACGATCAGGGCCAGCAAGGACGGATACGTAGCGCGGAAGCGGGACGCCGAAGTGCTGGTGTCGATCAATCCGGAGACGGCGAAGCAAGATGCTCTGGCATTGCCCACAGGGGGCGTGGCGATCTATGAGGAGAGCCTCAACCTGAGCCAGTATCGCGACGACGTGGTGTTTTACCCGGTTCCGTTTGACAAGATAACCGCGGGCATCTGCCCTGAGGCCAAGCTGCGCAAGCTGGTCAAGAACATGGTGTATGTCGGCGCGGTGGCGCAACTGCTCTCGATTGACCTGAGCGTGGTGGAGAGCGGACTGCGCAAGCAATTCGCGAAGAAGCCAAAAGTCTTTGAACTGAACTTCGGCGCGGTGAAAGCCGGGTACGACTATGTGGCGGAGAAGTTCACCAAGAAGGACCCCTACTTCATCGAGCGAATGGACCAGACCAAGGACAAAATCATCGTCGACGGCAACGCGGCGTGCGGCATGGGTGCGGTATTTGCGGGAGTGACGGTGGTGGCCTGGTATCCGATTACGCCTTCGACTTCGGTGGTGGAAGCGACGACGGACCTCCTGAAGAAGTTCCGCGTGACGCCGGAAGGCAAGGCGACGTTTGCGGTGGTGCAGGCCGAGGATGAGCTGGCGGCGATCGGCATGGTGCTGGGCGCGGGCTGGGCCGGCGCGCGGTCGA
>CAYWSR010000188.1:0-8660 GCA_964460385.1 uncultured Occallatibacter sp.
GGCTCTTGACCTTTGCAACAGTCGAAGACTTGTCCGCCGTCGCCGGAGTTCCCGCTGCGCCAACGCCAGCCGGGCCGCCATTTCCGGCTGATTCTTCGGGTGCAGAATTCGTATCGGGCGCTGTCATTGCTCTCTCGACCGCAATTCTACATCTCTTGTTGAAGTCATTTCATGATTGCGTGGCGCAGCGATAGATCGACTTAGATTCGCAACAGCAAAAGTCTTCCGGTTTCAAAACGAATTGGGGGATGGATTCCGGCTTACTGAGAGTATCCGGTTACAGGAATCAAAAGACTGTTCAGTTCTGCTCAAACGTGAGCATCAAACGGCCGTCGCGCTGCTGCCAGGTGGTTGAACCGCCGCCAAACCGGAGACTGCAACGCCGACTACACGCCTTCTTCACGGCAGCACGGAGAGGGCGGAGAAGGCTGTTTTGTAGAGGAAGCGCGGCAAAGCAAAACCCCCAGCCGATGGGCCGGGGGTTTTGGGTGAAAAGGGAAGCCTCTCGTTGCGCGCTGAACTCTTACGCGCGAACCTTGCCCGTCACGCGATCCACTTCCTTCAGGCGGGCAGCCTTGCCGCGCAGTCCACGGATGTAGAACAGCTTGGCGCGGCGAACCTTGTAGCTGCGAATCTTCTCGATCTTGTCGACAACCTTCGAGTTGAAGGGGAAGATGCGCTCCACGCCCTGGCCGAAGCTCATTTTGCGGACAGTGAAGGTGCCTTGCGGGCCCCGATTGATGGCGATTACCAGGCCCTCAAAGGCCTGCAGACGTTCCTTATCGCCTTCCTTGATCTTTACCTGCACGCGAATCTGGTCGCCAGGCGCAATCTCGGGAAGGTCGGTGCGCTTGAGCTTATCTGCCAGGCGCTGCATTACGGGATGAATGGACATTGTCGTTTCCTGCTTTTGGACTCAGAACTTTGATTTTATCAGAAAATCGGCCCGAGCGCCTAAAACCTGCCGCCTTCATTCAGGAGCGATAGTCTTTAGGATCGATACATTTGTCGTAGGTCGACCGGTCGATTTTTATCCAATCGGTGCTGTTGATTCCCCGCCTATTGTGCGCCGCCGGGCTCCATGGAAAAGCACAGGCTATCTTGATCCACCGACTCTGCTGTTGGGCGATTGTCCGAATCTCAGTCGCGGCCTCCGACAAATCCTGATCCTGACTGAACACAACAGCCACCTCATAGGTCCCGTTCACTGCCCCGCTGAGGATGTCCAGCGCAATGCGGACATCGATACCCTTTTCCTCCCCGGTTGAGGAAGCTGTGGGCGCTGCCGTCCGGAAGTCGAACAATCTTATTGCGGTAGCGCAAGGGCCGCGTAAAAACCTTCACGCCAGTCCTTCCCATCTGGGCGGTTTTCTTCACCCAAAATGAGTTCCAGAACGCATTGTCCCCTGGATTCGGGATGCCTGTATAAAAGCGACACTCCTCGATATCCCATCCTTGGGCTGTGCAGATTTCGTTGACAAGAAGATGGATATCGAAGTTAGGAAAGTTGTAACCAAATGCATCTTTGGCGGAGTGAAATAGATTTTGGCCATCGACAAATGCGATGGCACGCTTGTGCGTCGGCTCCATCATGAAAGTATCTCCGATTATTGACGGGTGGGATATAGCCCCAGTTCTAACTAGAAGTATTTGGTATAGCGGAAGTAAATAACCCCGCCTGAGGCCTTTCGGCAGTCAGACGGGGGGCAAGTGATGTATTTGCATCTAGCAGTTTTTTGCGAAAAAAAGCAAGGGCAGGTTTGGTAAGTACGCACCTTCCGCTATAGTTTTTCCTATGTCCCAGATCGACTCAACCCAGTCCGACCCCGCCCGCCAGCTTCTACGCCACACTGTCGCCGCCCTGGCCTACCGCGCCGCCCGCGCCCTTGACGGCGCTCCCGACCACTTCGCCGGCTACGCCGCCGCCGGCCGCATGCCCGTTCAGATTCTCGCTCACATGGGCGACCTTTTTGCCTGGGCGCTCAGCATCTCCGTCGGCAACGAACAATGGGGCACTGCCCAGCCCCGTCCGTGGGCCGACGAAGAGGCCCGCTTCTTCTCCGCGCTCAAGGCCTTCGACGACTTCCTCGCCTCCGAAGCGCCGCTCGCCGCCCCCATCGACCGCCTGATGCAGGGGCCTGTTGCCGACGCCCTCACTCATGTCGGCCAGCTCGCCATGCTCCGCCGCCTCTCAGGCAGCCCCGCCATCGGCGAAAACTTCTTCATCGCCGATGTGACCGTCGGTTGCGTCGGCGCCGATCAGCCTCCCGCCGTGCAGCCCTTCAATTAGCGGCCAAGGCCATCGCATCAACGGCGCGCGGCTTTGGTGTCACTGTTGCGGGTCGTCTCCGCTGATCTTGTACTTCGGCGGGTTCGGCATCTTCACACCTTTGGCCTCTCCGCACTTTTCGTATTTGTGGCCATTCAGACAGTAGGTGACCGACTCGACGTGCGTCTTCGGGGGATCGTCCTGGTCGTCCTGGACCTCGAGGAAGGTTGTCACCGTCTTCCAATCATCGGAGAAGCTGTAATCGACGCCCGCTGCGCTGCCCACAATGCCGCTAAAGCTCTCGCGCAGCTCGAGTGCTGAAGAAATGCTTCCTTCGGGCGATATCGCGTAGATCGCAGTAGCCGCTGCCGGGCACAAGCCGCACATCCCGGAACCGAAATTCGGGTTCTGAATCGTCGAGGTGGGCCCGGAGCGCACCATCAGCCAGCCGTCGGGCAGCCGATGCGCCGTCAGGTTTTTGCCGTCGATCTCTTTGTCGGTCGTGCCGCTGCCGCCCTTGCCGCGATAAGCCAGATTGGGCCCGCAAACAAACGAACCATCAGGCAAGGCCTTGGAGAAGTGCTCGGTCGACTGCACCGTCGGCGAAACTCCCGCCGGATCGTAGAAGTACCCTTCCGCGACATTTTGCAGAGAGAAATCGTCGTTCGCCACAAAGGGCGGCTTGCCGGCCATGGGAGTGAACCACGCCGTGTGCTTGTCGCCGTAGACATCTCGTTCGGAGCCGGGAATATTGCACTCGCTCAGCATGTGCTTACGGGGCGCGGCCAGCACCAGGTGATTGAAGCTGGCGGGCGAGCCCCACACGCGTCCTGCGGCCGTCGTCGAGTAGGGGCCCATCTTTTTGCCATCCGGAGCGGCACTGAAGACATCCACCATCAGCCACAGATCGCGCAGGTCAAATTGGTTTGCCGGCGGAAAGGCGCTCCACGGGATTAAGAAATGCAGGCGATACCCCAGGAGAGCCGGCTTTTTCTGTTGCTGCTCGGCCGTTGGGTTCGGAGGCAGTTGCTCAATGTCCTCCTGGAACTCGGCCTTCATCTCCTTCGCGATCTTTGGTTCAAGGGCTTCGGGCAATTCGTTGCGAAAGAATGCCGCATTAAGGTTCGCCCAGGCGCTGGAGGCGAAATCCTCAAAAAACGAGTGGATAGCGCCGACATAGCGTGTGTCGGCTGCAAGCCATTGCCGCGTAAAAAGCCGCTCAAGCAGTTTCCGATACTGCACCTGGTTGTTGAACCAGTGAACGCACTCATCGACCTTCGGCGACCTCGGTGTGCCCGGGCCCTGCTCGTTTTCGAGCGCAGTGCAATCGTCAGCGGATTTCATGGTGATGGGGCCAAACTGGTTGCCGTACCCAATCGGCGGCATTTCGACCTTGGTGGATGTCGAAAGCCAAATCTCCACGTGGTCGCTGGCCAGCATGTTCGCCTTTTCAAATGGCCAGTGCGGCTCGGCCCCAGGAGTCTGCACGTTCACGTAGACGTGCAGGCCGTCGTCGCCTGAGCGCACCCATACCTTGCCCGAATGCGCGCCTGCACCCTTCGGAATCAGCTCAAGTTGCGGCGGTTGCGCATAGACGTCCTGCGGTTTGCTCTCGGGAATGGAGACCGGCGCCGTCTGCGCAAACGCCACGGGCGAGAAAATCAATAAGGAACAAAGCAGAAGTGATCGCACTTGTTCGGCCCCCAGCCTGGAGTAGGAATCGTGCGAAATCAGTATGTCATTTTCGGCGCGGACGCGGCGTCGGCCGGGTCGGGGCGTGAAGCAACTGAAATCGCCAGCGCCATTCAGCGGGGGTCACTCGGCCTCGAAATCAACATCTCGTAGTAGACCAGCGGAGCCCCTTTGTACTTCGCGTGAGCCGCCAATCGGAATCCGCACTTCGCATAGAATCCGCCCGCGCCCGCCTCCGAGTCCCACGCATCCAGCCGAATCGCATCGCCCGGCCAATCCTGAGCGAGGGCAACGGCTTGATCAACGAGCGCCCGTCCCACGCCCTTGCCCTGATGCCGCGGATGGACCGCCATGCCGACGAGATACAGCGGCCTCGTCACTGGCGTGAAATAGGCTGTGTCAATCGCCCAGGGCTTTTTTGTAGCCAGCCGCAGGGTGCCGATGATTCTTCCCCTAGCCCTTGCAACCAGCTTCTTTGAGAATTTGGGAAGGCGCATCGTTGCCAGGATCTCTCGCTCCGACGCCGAACCCGACCAGGCTCCCTGTCCGAAGCGGCGCGTCAGCTCATCGGCTGAGGCCTTCTGCAGTGCCGCCAGCTCGGCCGCATCTTCCGGTCCAGCAATTGAGTATGCAAGTTTCATCCCCGCACATTCTCCCCGTGTTGATTCGGTAATGCCCACAGTAGTTCAAAGCTGCTGCCGGATCGCCTCCAGCAGCTTTTCGTCTTCTCTGCTCAGCGCCGCCTTCTCCAGCAAATCCGGCCGATTCTTCAATGTCTTTTTCAACTGCTGCTCGCGACGCCAGCGCCGAATCTGCAGGTGATCGCCATTCAGCAGAACCTCGGGCACCTTCAGCCCGCCAAACTCCGCTGGCCGCGTGTAGTGCGGATAATCCAAGAGCCCGCCCGCTCCGTGCTGCGATCGCGGAACCCCCTCCACATCCGTCTCAATCTCCGCATCCGCCGCGCCAAAGCTCTCAAACTCCCCTGAAGCCTCATTGCCCAGCACGCCCGGAATCAGCCGCATGGTCGCATCGATCACCACCGCTGCAGCCAACTCGCCCCCGCTCAGTACGTAATCCCCAATCGACAGCTCCATGTCGCAGTAGAGCTCGTTGATCCGCTCGTCCACGCCCTCATACCGCCCGCACACCAGCACCACCCGGTCCGACTGCGCCAGCTCGCGCGCCAGTCCCTGGGTAAGCGGCCGCCCCTGCGCCGACAACAGAATTACAGTGGGACGCGATCCTCCCACAACGCCGGGTGCCTCACCTTCGCCGGGTGCCCCATCCTTGATGTGGGCTTGCGTGGCAATGTCCACATCAAGGGTGCGAGTCGATGCTGCTCGCTCCTGCTTCGCCCGAACCCCAAGCGACTCCAGCGCCTCGGCAATCGGCTGCGCCTTCAGCACCATCCCTTCGCCGCCGCCAAACGGCCGATCGTCCACCGTCCTGTGCCGGTCGTGCGTAAACGCGCGGAGATCGTGAATGCTCACCTCCACCAGCCCCTCGGCCAGCGCGCGGCGCACAATTCCGTTCTCAAAGATGCTGGCGAAGAATCCGGGAAAGATGGTGACGATCTCGAAGCGCATACCCATTGATGATAATGCGTGGGCGATCATTTATTGCGCCACGCCCCACCACGCGCAGCGCGCATCCCCCAACCGCCCGCCCTCACACCCCGTAATGCTTCATCGGAATATCCACGTTGAAGTAGAACGTCGCATCTGTCCCGTCCTCCACGCTCTTCACCTTCATCACGTCGTAAGCGTGCCCATCCTTGTTCATCAGGCTTTGGTCACCCGGCCGGTAACCCAGCACGCGAAACAGCACATACTCTTCATGGGTATTGATCACCACCCAGGCTTTCTCCGTCGACTTCCCATCGCCCGAACTGAGAATCGAATTCACGAGGCCGCGAAACACCGTCCTGTGGAACTCTGCCTTGTCCTCCGCACCCAATTCCTTGTTTGCCGCGTACGCTACAAAATGCGCATCCATGTTCACATACTCACTGGCCAGCACAATCTCAGCATCCTTGAGCGCCTCGGCATAGTTCTTGTGGTTCAGCGCCGCGAACATCGCCTGGTTTTCCTTGGTTGTGTCCTTGGCCTGCTTGTACTCCGGCGAGTCCATCCAGCTTAACCGCAGCCGCCCGTAATCAATGTTGGTGTCGCCCGCCTTCACCTGAGCCAGCAGCGTTGCATACTCCGACGGCTTGGCTTGTGCATCCGCGACAGGTGGGGACAAAGGCAGCAGAAGAATTGCGATGAGAAAAGGTCGCGCGCGCATCATGCCGGAATCTTACTCCGCTCCAGAAACGGTGTCGATGGGACCGGCCCATCCAGAGCAGCGCATGCGCCTGTCCTGCGTTGTCACCGTACAAGCAGCCCCGGTTGTGATTTAATTGTGCCCATCACTCATGGCCGATATCGACACATTGCTCAATCGCTGGCAATCGGCCGGCGTCCTCAGCGCGGAAGCGGCAAGCCGTATCCGCGCCTGGGAGCACCAACAGAAACGGCCTGCGGGCCTGCGCTGGCAGGGGTTGGTTGCTCTCATTCTCGGCGCCATCCTGCTGGCATGCGGCGTGGTGCTCTTCGTCAACGCCCATTGGGACGGTATCGGCCCCGGCGGGCGCTTTGCGCTGGTTCTTGCCATGGTCAGCCTTTTTCACCTGGCTGGCGGACTGGTGCGCGAGAAGTTTCATGGTCTTTCCACGGCCCTGCACGCCGTGGGCACCGCTTCGACTGGCGCGGCCATTGCGCTCACCGGCCAGATTTTCAACATCCAGGAGCATTGGCCGGCGGCGATCCTGATGTGGGCAATTGCCGCGCTCATCGGCTGGGCGCTGCTCCACGACGAAGCCCAGGAAACGCTCGCGCTCCTGCTCATCCCAGCGTGGATGATCTCGGAGTTTACCTACTACGCTGAAAACCACATCGGCCAGGGGGCCTACATTGGCCGCTTTCTCTTCGTATGGGCCGTGCTCTATCTGACCTTCCTGCTCGGCTCCCGTCGCAAGGCGGTCCAGGGGATTCTCTTCGCCGCCGGCGCAATCGCAGCGGTGTTAGGCGTGGTGATGATGGTTGAAGGCTGGCGTTCCTGGGGATCAATGACCTCTCTGCCCTGGGGACTTAGCGTCTGGGGCTGGACGGCAATTGCCGCACTGCCTCTCATCGTTGCGCTGGTGCGATTCACCAGGAGCTTCGTTCCCGTCGTGGCCGCAGTTGCTTTCACCATCGCTCTGCCGTGGTGCGACCGCATCTGGACCGAGCACTACAACAATGTTGGTGGCCATAGTTCCTACACGCGCAATGAGCCGAATCTTCTTGCCTATGCGCTTGTAGCCGCCTTTGCAGTCTTTCTCGTGGCGTGGGGATTCATGCGGGCATCGAAGGCGCTGATCGCGCTCGGCGCAGTCTATTTTGCTCTGACCGCAATCTGGTTTGCCAACAGCGAAATCTGGACCGAGATCGCCAGGCAGTTCCTCGGGCAGTTGATGTGTGCCGGCGCGGCGATTTTCGTGATCTGGTGGGGTGTGCGGTTGTCGAGCAAAGCGCTCGTCAATCTCGGCATGGTTGGCTTCGCCATCACGGTCGGCTGGTTCTACTTCAGCGAGATCTTCGACAAGGTCGGCCGCTCGCTCGGTCTTATCGGCCTTGGCGTCCTGTTCCTCGTCGGTGGCTGGCTGCTTGAGAAGACGCGCCGGCGCCTGATCGGGACCATGGGTGCCGGAACGATGGCCGCTCCGGCTGCGGACGGCTCGGCCCCCGCGCAGGAGGTGGCCCCATGAGGCTTGGGAAACTCTCCATCCCGCTTGCGTCCATCGTCGTTCTGGCCGTGCAACTCGCGCTCGTCTCATCCATTGCCGCCAAATACCTCTACCAGCGCGCCACCTGCCCGCACGTCTGGGTCCGCACCGTCGCTGTCGACCCTGAAGGCGTAATGCGTGGCCGTTACCTTGCGCTGCAACTTGTCGTCGACGCCTGCCAGAGCACCCTTCCCTCGGCAAAGATGGCAAAGATGCCGCACAACCTGGAAGGCGTCCCCGTGGGAAATACCTACCGGGTTCAGTCGCAATTCCCGGTATCCTTTCCGGCAAGGCTCAGTGTCCAGAACAACAAGCTCGTCGCTATCCGAATCCCCGACTCCGGCGACCCATCCAGAGGCCAGTGGATTCAAACCCAGCCAGGCCTGCCCTGCGACAGCCTGTACCTGCTAGACAGCGTTGATTTCTATCTTCCCGAGCACGCCGCTCTTCCCTGGGCCGCATCGCCGATGTCAGTACGCGAAATCTGGGTCGAGGTCACCGTCCCGCCCAAGGGGCCGCCCCGGCCAATTCAACTCGCTCTCAAAGACAACGGCGTCTGGAAGCCGGTCGCTTTCCAATAGGCCCTCCCTTGTTACTGAGTGACTGTCAGAGTCAGAGGAGTGTCAATCGTGATACTGCTGGCGGGTTGCGATTGAAGGAAATAGACGTAAGTCTGGCTGGAGGTGGGAGCCGCGACGGAATTGCCGCCACACGAATTCACAAGCACTGAGGCCACGGCCATCACGCCAAGGGACAGAAGGCGGCGTCGCCAGCGCGGATAGATACCCGCCCCGAGAAAGATCAGCGCGATGGGACATGCCAGTACCACCCCGCCGGCCCCACCGAACGCAGGCGCCCCACCCCGTCCGGATGCCGCCGTTGCCGACG
>CAYWSR010000189.1:0-8580 GCA_964460385.1 uncultured Occallatibacter sp.
CGTGGAGCGCGGAGATGAGGTGCTCTTCGGGGATGGTGCCCTTCTCGAAGTACTCCTCCATCAGCTCGTCCTTGCCCTCGGCCACCAGTTCCACCAGCGCCTCGTGGCGGGCCTTGGCGTCGGCAGCCACGCTGGCGGGAATCTCGGTGGTGACCTTGCCGCGGCCGTCGCCGCCGGGGGTGTAATAGAAGGCATCCATGGTGATCAGGTCCACCACGCCATGGAAGCCCTGGGCATCGGAGATGGGCAACTGCACGGGGACGCATTGCCGGCCCCAGCGATCCGCCAGGTCCTCCATCAGGGCGCTGAGCCCGCCGCCGCCGCCGGCCTTGGGGTGATCCATCTGGTTGACCACCACGATGCGGGGGACGCCGGCCTCTTCGGCAAACCTCCACACCCGCTCGGTCATGGCCTCGACGCCATTCTGGGCGTTCACCAGCACCACGGCCGTCTCCACCGGCAGCAGCGCGGCGCGGGCTTCGTGGCTGAACATATGAAAGCCGGGGGTATCGACAAAATTGATTTTCACGCCCTGCCACTCGGCAAAGGCAACGGCGTTCTGCATGGTGACGCCGCGGGCCACTTCTTCTTCGTCATAGGCGGTGACGGCCGAGCCGTCTTCCACCCGGCCCTGGGTGGGGGTCATCTTCGCGGCATGCAGCAAGGCGGCAATCAAGGTGGTTTTGCCGCTGTGCGCATGCCCCATTACAGCTACGTTGCGGATCTCACTTCCCTGGTACGTTTTCATGGTGTTCTCCTAAGGCGAGGTGTCGTTGATTGAACGAGGGCGGGTCGGGATGCAGGAATCCCAGGCCTTCCGCCGTGGCGGAAGAGGCCGGAAGCATCCGGATTCTGATTGCAGGTAAGGATTCGCGCGGCGGGCACAGGGATGGCTTGCGGACGTCCTGGGGGGCGTCCAGGTGGCCGAATTGGAGGGCCACAGGTCCCGGTCTGCCTTGATCCTCGTCCATAGAGGTGAGGGCCGGCGCCGGGGGAGTTAAACAGGAGATGAATCCGTCCGGCGTCAATCGCTTGAGAAAAGGGATGCTATCACATGGCGAGTGTGAACGTCCTGTGACTTGGCGCACGTCGTGGCAAGCCGGCAAGGACTCGGCCCGGTTTACCTGGCTGTTTCTTCCCATGGGATATGAGAGATTTCGGGATCTGAGACTATCCGGACTCGGTAAAGGTAGGAACGGTACTATGGGAGTGGCCAGGGTGGGTTGGGGCGTGTAAGCTGCGATCCTCTGGCCCCGCAGATTCGCTGCGGAAAGGGACTTCTCTTGGCGTCGTCCATTCGCATTTTTCTGTTCGGCTCGTGTCTTCTGGCCATGCCCCTTGGTGAGGCTCTCGCTCAGTCTCCCGCACAATCTGCGCCTGGCGCTGCCGCCCAGGCCGCGCAGAGCCAGCCCGTTTTTCCGCGCCCGCCCCAGCACGTTAACGCGCCGCTCGGAGAGATTCCGCGGTTTCCCGGCGACGGAGCGGGGGCCTGGAAGACGCACGAATACCGCGATCTGTTTGCCGAGCAGGGACACCCGGCCGCCGAGACAAAAGCGAAGATCGAGAAGGCGTTTCAGCAGCTTTTTCACGGCGACGGGCAGGAGGAACGGCTCTACTTTGAGACGGGCGCGAATGAGAATGGACCCCTTGCCTATATCACGGACTGGGCCAACAACGACGCGCGGACAGAGGGGATGAGCTACGGCATGATGATCGCCGTACAGCTGAACAAGAAGCGCGAGTTCGACGCGCTGTGGAACTGGTCGAAGACTTACATGCTCATCACCGATCCGGCGAACCCGTCGGTGGGATATTTTGCCTGGTCCATGAGCACGGATGGGACGCCGCGCTCGACGGGCCCCGCCCCCGACGGCGAAGAGTACTACGCGATGTCGCTCTACTTTGCCGCCCATCGTTGGGGCAACGGGACCGGGATCTACAACTACCATGCCGAGGCCGACAAGATTCTGCGCGGGATGCGGCATCATCCCGTGCTGACAGGGACCGGTCCGTTTCGGATTCATCCGGGCGATGGGCCGTTCACGCCGCCCGATCATCCGTGGCCCAGCCCGAGCAGCCGGCGTCGCGCGCAGGAAGCAGCAGCCAGGGGAACAACGGCTCCGGTATTCCGCATGCCGCGCGGGAACTTTCCCGAGCAGATCGGGCCAATGGTCGACGAAGACCACTTCATGATCAAGTTCGTGCCCAACTCACCCGGCGGCGTGACCGATCCCAGCTATCATCTGCCGGCTTTTTATGAGTTGTGGGCACGCTGGGGCCCCGTGGACGACCGCGCATTCTGGGCGAAGGCTGCCGACGTGAGCAGAGACTTTTTCAACCGGGTCACCGGACCAGAGACGGGGCTTACGCCGGAGCGCGCGAATTTTGACGGTTCGCAGACAGTGGACTGGAGCGGCGGCCCGGTGCCGTTCGGCTATGACTCATGGCGCAGCGCCAGCAACTGGAGCGTGGACTTCGCATGGTGGAAAAAAGATGTTCGGGAAAACACGCTGAGCGACAGAATCCAGAAGTTTTTTTACACGCAGGGCATCGACAAGTTTGGCGACCGCTATACGCTCGACGGAAAGGCGCTGGGCGGGGGTAATAGGGAGGGCTTGCTGTCCACCACGGCAGTGGCCACCCATGCGGCAACGAATGGACAGATTTCGAAGGCATTTGTCGAAGCGCTGTGGAACGCGCCGGTCCCGTCCGGCGAGCAGCGGTACTACGACGGTATGCTTTACCTGATGAGCATGTTGCACAGCAGCGGCAGTTTCAGGATCTACTAATTCAAACAAGCGAAGAATTCCGGAGCTAAGGACAAAAATGGGAGAATCTCAGTCGGGCCAGGAACAAAGGTCTCTACACGACTCAAGGCTGGACAAGCTCGCGGAAGTTGCGGTGAAGGTCGGACTCGGATTGAAGGCTGGGCAGGAACTGGTGATGACGGCAAGCCTGGATTCGATGGAACTTGCAAGGCGGATCACCGAGCACGCGTATCGCGCGGGCGCTTCGCTGGTAACGACGCTCTACGCCGACGATGAAGCGGCGCTGCTGCGGTATCACTATGCGCCTAGCGAGAGCTTCGACACGGCGGCCGGCTGGCTCTATGACGGCATGGCCGCGGCCTTCAAGAGTGGCGCAGCGCGGCTCGCAATTGCCGGGGCGAATCCGGGGCTGCTCTCAAAAGAGGATCCGGAAAAGGTCGGCCGTGCGAATCGCGCTGTCTCGAAGGCTTACCGCCCTGCGCTTGAGCTGATTACGCGGCACGCGATCAATTGGACAATTGTGGCAAGCGCAACACCGGCCTGGGCAGCAGCGATGTTTCCAAACGACACGCCAGATGAGGCGCTGGCCAAGCTGTGGGAAGCCATCTTCTTCACGACGCGGATTCTGACTCCCGATCCGGTGAAGGCGTGGCAGGAACACGATGCGATCCTGCAGAAACGGGCAGCGCTAATGAACGAGAAACGCTACGCAGCGCTCAAATATCGTGGACCCGGCACCGATTTCGAGCTGGGCCTGGCCGACGACCATCTGTGGCTTGGCGGAGGAACCACCGCGGGGAACGGAATCTATTGCGTTGCGAACATGCCCACGGAGGAGATCTTTACCGCACCGCACAAGGATCGTGCCGAGGGGACAATCACGGCGTCGAAACCACTCTCGCACCAGGGCACGATGATTGAAGGGATACACGTGCGATTTGAGGGCGGGCAGATCGTGGAGGCTCGCGCGACGAAAGGACAGGAAGTTCTGCAGCGGCTGATCGAGACCGACGCAGGAGCGCGGCGGTTGGGCGAAGTGGCGCTGGTGCCGCACTCCTCGCCGATTGCGCAAAGCGGCCTGATATTCCTGAACACGCTCTTTGACGAGAATGCCGCTTCGCACATCGCACTCGGGCAGTCGTACAGCTCCTGCCTGCGCGAGGGAGATCGTCTGACGCCCGAAGAGCTCGCTGCGAAGGGCGCAAACGACAGCCTGATTCACGTGGACTGGATGATCGGCTCGGCGGAGCTCGACATCGATGGCGTCACGGCTTCGGGTACCGCTGAGCCTTTAATGCGCGGCGGGGAGTGGGTGTAAGAGCTCACTCATTCCCTGCGCCATAAGAATCGTCTTCCCAACGCGGCCACCAACTCGATAAACTCCACTGACCGGGCAATGAATCATGACCCATGCGGCTTCCCCGCCTGCAAGGCAATTCCCCGGGCCAAAATCCATGAAGAACGGGCCGCTTCTGGATGGAAGCGGATCCAGCGAGAGGAGATCGAGATGAACGCAGGCGCACCAACTCCCGAACATATTATGCAGATCGGCATGGGATTCATGGCATCGAAGACGCTGCTCAGCGCCGTCGAGATGGAAGTGTTTACCGAACTTGCAAAGCACCCTGAGGACCTGGCTACGCTGACTGGCCGGCTCGGACTGCATCCGAGGTCGTCGCGCGATTTCCTCGATACGCTGGTGGCTCTGGGATTCCTAGAGCGCAACGAGGGCATTTACTCGAACACGCCCTCGACCGGTCTGTTTCTCGACAAACATAAGCCGAGCTACATCGGTGGCATCCTGGAGATGGCAAACAAGCGCCTCTACTCGCATTGGGGCCACCTCACACTCGCCCTCCGCACAGGCCAACCGCAGGGCGAGGGTGGTGCTGGCGCCGACACATTTGAATCGCTCTATGCCGATCCTGCGCGGCTCAAGGGCTTCTTGAAGGCGATGACGGGAATCAGCCACGGCGGGAATATGGCGATCGCCGCGCAGTTCCCCTGGGCCGGCTACAAGACTGTGTGCGACGTTGGGCCGGCGCAGGGTGATCTGATTACGCAGATTGCGCTGAAGAATCCGCATCTCTCCTGCATCGGATTCGACCTGCCTGAGGTCGGGCCGGTCTTCGAGGAGTACATCGAAGGGAACGGCGTCGCCGGGCGCGTGCGCTTCCACGGCGGCAGCTTCTTCACCGACCCGCTGCCCAAGGCCGACGTCATCACCATGGGCCACATCCTGCACGACTGGGATCTCGATCAGAAGCGCATGCTGATCGCCAAGGCATACGACGCTCTCCCGCCGGGCGGAGCGCTGGTTGTGTTTGAGGCGCTGATCGATGACGACCGGTCGAAAAATGCCTTCGGTTTGCTGATGAGCCTGAACATGCTCATCGAGACGCCGGGGGGCTTTGATTATTCCGGTGCGGACTGCATGGGCTGGATGAAGGAAGCAGGCTTCAGGGAGACGCGTGTCGAGCACCTGGTCGGCCCGGACTCTATGGCGGTTGGGATCAAATAGCGGGCTAACCATGATAGCAGTTGCGTTGTGAATTTAGGGACGACGCCATTCCTTCGGTAATTTTGCTGCGAGAGAAGTCGCATGCTACCTTACGAATGGATACGAATGGATATTTAAACTCTGGACCGTGGGGTGCAGTGCGTCGAGATAGTGCAAATCGAGGCATCTCAGTTGAGGAAAAACCAGCTACGCAGGTGCCGTGGATTGCGTTAGCGGCTTTGACGACGCTGGCTGCGGTTTTACGGATCATCGGACTGAATTCCGGCCTGTGGCTGGATGAAATCCTCACCCTGCTCCAGACGGTGCGGCGGCCGATCTGGATGATTCTCACTGCGTTTCCATCCGAGACACAGCATCCATTGTTTACGGTGCTGGCGCGGATTTCGGTGGTGACGTTTGGCGAGCATCCGTGGTCGCTGCGGCTGCCTGCGATGCTATTTGGGGTAGCGGCCGTTCCGGCGCTGTATTTTTTCGCGCGCGAATTAACTTCACAGCGCGAAGCCCTGCTCGGCGCGGGTCTGATGGCGGTTTCCTACCATGGAGTGTGGTTCTCGCAAGACGCACGCGGCTACACGGGCTTGCTCTTCTTTGCAATTCTCTGCTCGGTGTTTTTATTGCGCGGCCTGCGCAAACCATCCTGGTCAAATTGGCTCCGGTATGCGATCACCGCGGCTTTGGGAGCCTATACGCACCTGACGATGGTGTTTGTGGTAGCGAGCCATGCTGCGATTTGCCTGTGGCTGCTGCTGTTTCAGCCGAAGAGAGGTGACTTTAAGGTCAGCGACTGGAAAAAGCCGGGAGCAGGCGTGGCGCTCGCGGGGCTGTTCACCCTGTTGCTCTATTCGCCGATTTTGCTTCAGGTGCATCAGGTATTCAGCAAGCGATCGCACATGGGCGAAGTCTCGACACCCGCATGGGCGTTTTGGGAGGCGCTGCGTGGACTGCGCATCGGCTTCGGAGCGGGCGCGGGCGTAGTTGTGGTGGGAATCTTTTTTGCTGTTGGACTCTGGAGCTATTGGCGGCAATCGGGAGTCGCGGCTGCAGTTTTTATCCTGTCAGGCTTTTTTACCGCCGCGGGCTCAGTGCTGGCGCGCGGCACCATGTATCCCCGGCTGTACTTTTATCTTCTAGGCTTCGGCATTTTGATTCTCGTCCGCGGCGCGATGCGCCTTGGAGCCATGGCCGCCGATGGGCTTTCCGGGAAGGCCGATGGCGAGCAGCGCACGAGAAAAGAACTGGCCTGGGGAACGGCGCTGACAGCCGTAATTCTGGTGCTCTCCGCGGCCTCACTGCTGCGGAATTATCAATATCCCAAGCAGGATTTCGGCGGCGCCATGCAGTTTGTGGAACAGCAACGTGGAGCGAACGAACCTGTGGTCACGGCCGGTTCGATCGGCGATGTGTATCGAGAATACTACGGCCAACCCTGGACCCAGGTGCAGACACCGGCGGATCTGGACGTCGTACGCAAGCAAGGCCACGATGTTTGGTTGCTTTACATGTTCCCGATGTATCTGGACTCGAGCGCCCCTGCCTTGATGTCGGAAATCCGCAGGGATTGCCCGACCATGAAGGTCTTCAAGGGAACCCTGGGCGGCGGCGATGTCTTTGTTTGCAAGGTGCAGCCGGATTGAAAAGAGTTAGGCTCCAACCTTTCGGCAAGGTACGGTGGTTCTCTGGAAATCCCGGTGAGAGCCTCGGAGAGTCCCACGCATTCGATAGAATTGATCATTCGCATCATCTGCTTGAACGAGTCGCAGACGTTCGAGCGGAACCAGAGTAATCGCAGCATCACAAACATCATTTCAGGTGGCTTTTACTTCCACCCCACGGACGAAGACCCATCCGCGGGGGCCCCGGAGAGGAAAAAGCCACTTGGCCGAGGTGGTTCCGGAGTGCATCTACTCTGGTTCCGCTGTAGGCGCAGAATGGGTAATCGATGAGTGCAGGTATCCGCTGTGGCGTAATTGGGTTTGGCAAGATGGGCATGCTCCACGCCTCGCTCGCAAACGCGATCGAAGGATCGCGGCTCGCGGCCATCTGCGAACCGAACCGGACAGTTCGCAATTGGTTTGGGACCCTCAGCCCGAATGTACCCGCATACCAGGATTATGCGGACATGCTCGATGCAGTCGCGCTCGACGCGGTCTTCATATGCACGCCGCCGTCATCCCACATTGAGATTGCCACGGCATGCGTGCGCAAGGGATGCCATGTCTTCATAGAGAAGCCTGTATCCCTGACAGCAGAAGCCGCGAAACCGCTCGTCGAACTCCTGAAGCAGACGGGCAAGATCGGGATGGTAGGATACATGATGCGCTACGCGGACACGTTCTCTAAAGCTCGGGAGATCGTGAAGCAGGGAGTACTGGGGCGAGTACTTGCGTGCCGCGGCACAACGAAAGTTTCACAAAACTACAAGGCGGGTAAGGGCTGGCGGTACTCCCGCAAAGAGTCCGGAGGCGGCGTGCTGATAGCTCAGGGCATTCACGCGGTGGACCTCATGTGCTGGATGATCGGAACGCCTCGTTCCGTCAATCTGCGATCGAACAGCCATTATTCCGGGACGGTTGAGGATTTTGCTCAAGCACTGTTCTTGTGGAAAGGCGACACAATCGGTTCGCTGGACTCCTCGTGGAGCGTGGACGGGCATCGCCTGCTGCTGACTTCGCTGGAAATGACCTGTGAAAACGGTACGCTCACCGTGGATGATGACACAGTTCGGCTATTTCTTCGCAAGGCTTCCGGCAAGTACCCGGAAGGATGGACATCTCTGTCAAAGCCCGAGCTTTCAAACGGCGTGAGTGCCGATATCGGCGGCCCGTTCTACACCAGACAGGACGAAGCATTCCTCCGCGCCGTGCGTGGAGAAGGCGAGAATGAGAGCGATGTGCGAAGCGCGTGGTCAACTCAGCATGTGATTGACTGTCTCTATAGGTCCGCAGACGCGAACGGAGCCAGCGTAGAGCTGAATAACGAATATGACTTGGCTGTGAGATAAGCGAATGAAGATTCGAGACAAATTGATTTTGGGGCACAACCAGTTCTTCGGTGTGAACCACCTGTCTTCGGCCAGGGGTGTTGCTACGGAACAATACTTCAGCAGCACCGAGAACGTAATCTCGCTTGTCCGCACGGCATATCGAGCCGGCGTTACCGGCTTGATGCTCTCGACTCACGAACGCGCCAGGGCCATCGCGGACGCGATCCGCAGCGATTCAGAGCTATCATCCAATCTGCATCTCCACATCCTGCTTCCCTACATGGCGAAATACGTCCGCATGGCCAACG
>CAYWSR010000190.1:0-8568 GCA_964460385.1 uncultured Occallatibacter sp.
ACCCACCCAGAGCGCACAAAGAGCCCAAGTGTTCGTCATGAGCACGAACTCCTAAATTGTCGTTCAGGGAATTCGGCCGGGACACAACTCCGCAACAGGATTCCCTGTCAGGAGTTATCATCTGTCCGGCCTATTGGAATGGACAGCGGTTAAGGGTGAACTCCTTCACCACACCAACGGACCAGTAGACACCTGTCTAGCTCCCAAGTCAAGCTTCGGCATGCTGTGCTCGACAAGGGGCGAACCTGTCTTCGACGAGCTCTTTCAGAACTCGCAGGTCGCAAATTTCCGCCGTGTGGCCCAACATCCTGAAGCTGAGCAGGAAGGTTCCGAGCTAGTCCCGGCAATCGCCCATTTCGCCAGGAGTGCTTCTCGCATCCCGCAAAATCGCCCGCGCTCACTGACGGGATCGAAATTCCTGTTGCAGGCGTCGGCCGGAATCCAATCATCCGGGAAGAAATGCCCCCAAATCGCAACCAAGGTCAACCTATATGTCTGCACATTCAGGAGATTCGCAGTAAGTTATTGATTTTATGGTGCCGGGAGGGGGGGTCGAACCCCCACGACCTTGCGGTCGGCGGATTTTGAGTCCGCTGCGTCTGCCAGTTCCGCCATCCCGGCTTGTGAGAGGGGTGACTGTCTCTCAAAAAAGTATCGCACAGGGTTGGTCCGGGCCGCCACCAGCTGCTTACCCTCTCGGGTGCAAAAAACCCTGTGGGCCGCTGTGTCCATGGACGGGTTAGTTGGCAGCGCCTCGACGAGAAAGACAGCCGGATGAATCCGGTACTGACCCAGGCCGCGGCACGACCTCGGGAAAGCAGTTCCGTGCGCTTCGAGTCGGCCCCGCCGCGTACGAGCTTTCCACATCGAGTCGCTGTCAATGCATCGTGAACACCGTGCGACAATGGAGGCAACCGTGATGAATCCTGCCTCCTCTGGAGTTGATCCTTCGCCGGTTGCGGTGACGCCGCAGCTCCTGAAGCAGCACAGCATCACTGCGGATGAGTACCAGCGGATTCTCTCCGCCCTCGGCCGCACGCCATCGCTCACGGAACTCGGCATTTACAGCGTGATGTGGTCGGAGCATTGCTCCTACAAGTCGAGCCGGGTGCACTTGAAGAGGCTGCCGACCAAGAGCGACCGAGTGGTGCAGGGACCGGGCGAGAACGCCGGCATCATCGATGTTGGCGACGGCTGGGCCTGCGCCTTCAAGATCGAAAGCCACAATCATCCCAGCTATATTGAGCCCTTCCAGGGCGCGGCGACGGGCGTGGGCGGAATCCTGCGCGACATCTTCACCATGGGCGCGCGTCCGCTCGCCGTGATGGATTCGCTGCGCTTCGGGCCGATAACCGAGGAGCCCGGGGTTGAGCCAGAGCTGGTCCGGAAGAACCACTCCATCGTCGAGGGCGTCGTTAGCGGTATCGCCGGCTATGGCAATTGTTTCGGCGTTCCAAATCTCGGCGGCGAGACGAAGTTCGAGCCGTGCTACAGCGGCAACCCGCTTGTGAATGCCTTTGCGCTGGGCATGGTCCGCATCGATGAGATTTTCTACGGCAAGGCGGCCGGCGTCGGAAACCCGGTGATCTATGTCGGCGCCAAGACGGGCCGCGACGGCATCCACGGCGCAACCATGGCCAGCGAAGAGTTCAAAGAGGGATCGGAGCAGAAGCGCCCCAACGTGCAGGTGGGCGACCCATTCATGGAGAAGCTGCTGCTCGAAGCGTGTCTTGAGGCTATGCAGACGGGTGCTATCGTCGGCATTCAGGACATGGGCGCAGCCGGACTCACCTGTTCGACCTGCGAGATGGGCGCACGCGGCGGCGTGGGACTCGACGTTGAACTCGACCTGATTCCGCAGCGCGAAACCGGCATGACGGCCTACGAGATCATGCTCTCCGAAAGCCAGGAGCGCATGCTGCTGGTTGCCGAAAGGGGCCGCGAGGATGAGGTTTTGCGCGTCTTTGCCAAGTGGGGCCTGGACGCGGTGATCTGCGGAACTGTGAAACCCGAACCCCGGCTGCGCATTCACCACCACGGCGTGTTGGTCGCGGACATTCCAAACCAATCGCTCACCGACGATGCACCGCTCTATCATCGGCCGGTCGGAGAGTGGAAGGCGCCGGTTCCGTTTGATCCGCCCGAGGAGATCCTGGCGGAACTCGATAAGCCCCGCGACTACACGGCTGACTTGAAGAAGCTGCTCGCCTCCTCCAACATCTGCTCCAAGCGCTGGGTCCACGAGCAGTACGACACCATGGTGCAGACCAACACAGTGATCGGTCCGGGGGGCGAAGCGGGCGTGATGCGAATTAAAGGCACCAGTGGTGCGCGCCCAGGACCGCCGGCGCCAGGCGAAGAGCCTGCCGGCGAGCGCGGCTTGGCAATGGCCCTCGACGGCAACAGCCGCTGGTGCTACCTCGATCCCCAACTCGGCGCGATGCACGCGGTGGCAGAGGCTGCGCGCAAGGTCGCTTCCACCGGCGCAACCCCAGTCGCCGCCACCAACTGCCTCAACTTCGGCAACCCGGAGAAGCCCGAGATCATGGCGCAGCTCTCTGCGGCCATCGACGGCATTGGCGCGGCCTGCAAGATTCTGGGCACGCCAATCACCGGCGGCAATGTTTCCCTTTACAACGAGACCCGCGGCGAGGGCATTTACCCCACTCCCGTGCTGGGGGTCGTCGGCATTCTCGAAGACGTCACCAAGGCCGTGCCCTCATCGTTCCAGCGCGCCGGCGACGCGATCCTGCTGCTGTGGCCTGTTCCCCGCGGCCAGCAGCCCAATCCCAATTTGAAAGTCCCCTTCAAACCAGCCACGATCAACCGCTACATCGTCTATCCGCTCGTGCCGGATCCGCCTTTTCCCATCGATTCGCCGGTCACAATGCCGGTCCCTGATGCTCCGGAAGACAGCACGGAGACTCCTGCCAGTGAGCTTGTCGCCTTCGGCAGCTCTGAATACGCCAAAGTTGTCCTCAACGGACTTTGGGGCACCCCCCCATCCCTCGATCTTGAAGCCGAGGCCGAGCTTCACACTCTCCTCGCTGAGCTCGCCGACAGCCGTCTGATCGTGTCCGCGAGCGATATTTCGGATGGCGGCATCGCCGTTTCAATTGCCCAGGCTGCTTTCCCGCACTCAATCGGAGCAACCGTCGATCAAGACCAATCGCTTCTTGTTCATCCGCTGTTCGGACTCTTCGCCGAGCCGGCCACAACCATGATTGTCACCACACACACCTCGCGCATCTCAGAGATCGAAAAACTCGCGGGCGAGCACAACTTCATGGCCGCACGCATCGGCACCACCGGGGGCCAGCGCCTTGAGATCACCGTGGATCGAGAGCCGTTCATCTCGGCTCCGCTCGCCGAGCTTCGCCCGCTTTGGGCCGAATCGCTCGAGGCCACGCTTCATGACGAGGTGCTCGCATGACGCGGCTCCTCCATCAAGGCGTGGAAGGTGAGATCGACGCGTCGGAGACTGAGCTAGGAAAGTCGAAGAGCATCTGCGGCAAAGCCGCGCCCTGCGATGCGCGCAGCACCGACAAGCTCCGCGAGGAATGCGGCGTCGTTGCTATCCATGGCCATCCCGATGCGGCTCGCCAGGCCTACCTTGGGCTTTACGCATTGCAGCATCGCGGTCAGGAGTCCGCCGGCATTGCCACCGCCGACGGTCAGCGCCTGGCCAACATCAAGGGCATGGGCCTGGTGAGCGAAATCTTTACCGACGACGTGCTTGCCAAGCTTCCCGGCCCCATGGCGATCGGCCACACGCGCTACTCCACCACCGGCGACTCGGCGCTGCTCAACGCGCAGCCCATCCGCGTCGACTCTACCAAGGGCCTCATCGCCATCGCCCACAACGGCAACCTGGTCAATCTTGGCAACATCCGTGCTCGCCTTGAGCGCGAAGGCGCATACTTCCAAACCACCTCCGATTCCGAGATCATCGTGCAGCTCATCGCCCATTCCAAGGCCAACGCCCTTGTGGACGCGATTGCCGACTCGCTGTCGAACATCGAGGGCGCATTTTCCATTGTCATGATGACGCGCGACCGCATCTTTGCTGCGCGCGATCCCCGTGGATTTCGCCCACTCTCCATGGGCCGCATCCGCAACTCCGATGGCCCGGACACGATCGTCTTTGCCAGCGAGACCTGCGCCTTCGACCTGCTGCGGGCCGAATTTGAGCGCGACGTGCTGCCCGGCGAACTGGTCATGGTGACCGACGACGGCGTCACCAGTCGCCAATATGCGAGTGGCCAGCCGCAATCGAGTTGCGTCTTTGAGCATGTCTACTTTGCCCGGCCCGACAGCAAGATTTTTGGCCGATGGGTGCAGGAGAGCCGCGACCAGATGGGCCGGCAGTTGGCGCGCGAGTCCGGCGTGCCCGCGGATGTGGTGGTTCCTGTCCCTGACTCTGGGGTGACTGCTGCACTCGGCTACGCGGAAGAGGCGCGCCTCCCGTTCCGCATGGGCCTCATCCGCAACCACTATGTGGGCCGCACCTTCATCGAGCCGGAGCAGCGCGTCCGCGACTTCGGGGTTCGTCTCAAGCTGAACCCCGTGCGCAATCTGCTTGAGGGTAAGCGAGTCATTCTCATCGATGACTCCATCATCCGCGGGACGACGAGCCGGAAGATTGTGCGCATGGTACGCGGCGCGGGCGCCAGGGAGGTCCATCTACGCATCAGCTGCCCTCCCACTATCTCGCCGTGCTACTACGGCGTCGATACGCCCAGCAAGCGCGAGCTGATAGCGGCTCAGAAATCGATTGAAGAGATTCGCCAGTTTATTGAAGCGGACTCGCTCGCCTACTTGTCGCTCGAGGGCCTGCTCCAGAGCTGCAAGGGGGAACATACGCCCGGCTACTGCACGGCCTGTTACACCGGCAACTATCCAACTCAGTGGGTCGACGTGGAAGAGATTCTTCCCGCATCGCTAAACCTTTAAGGTTACGCTTGGCGTTTTTCAGCGATGTCAGGAGAGACAAGGGGGCTGAGATGAATTAGAAAGCGTCAGGGACTCTTCCTGGCGCTTCAGGCTTGGGCTGTCTGATTGCAGGGATGCTGATTGCGGGGCGGCAGGATGTTACCTGGAGATACTCTAAACCCCATGAAGCGGGGCTCACTTTGATTGGGAGGCTTGGTTCCTGAATGGTTCTGCAGTGGAAAGAGCGCCTCACCCTCAGCCGCCTATTATGGTGGCTGGCTATCTCGGCCGTAGCGATTTGCGGGGTCGCATTCAGGTCTGTCGGCCTGCGCAGAAGCCTGTGGCTCGACGAGGCGTGGGTGGCAAACTCAGTGACCGCCGGCTCCTGGGCTGACATGTTCTGGTACCATCCCTGGCTGCAGACTTCTCCGCCCTTATTCTTGGTGCTGGAGCGGATGACCGTCGGTGCCTTTGGGCTTACCGCATTTGCCTTTCGTCTCGTCCCATTCCTCTTCGGTCTCATCGCAGTGGCTTGCATGTTCATCTTGGCGAGGCGGCTTCTTACGTTGCGTTTCGCCGCCGCCGCCTGGGCTCTTGTCGTTTTCTCCCATGTCGCAATCTATTACTCCAGGTCCGCCAAGCAATACAGTCTCGAACAAGCGGCTTCTACCGCAGTTATTCTCATGTGCATCCTGTATCTGGAGCGGCCTGCCGCTTCCCGCTTTTACGCGCTGCTTGCGGTCATAGCAGCCGGTCTTCCAATGGCATATCCGGTCGCCTTCCTTTTGCCCGGAGTTACTCTGCTCGTTGTTCTTGCAACATGGCTCCCATCGTCGGCCTCCGGCTCGCGAACCATGCGCTGGATTGGGTTAGCGCGCGCTTCCTTACTCGCCGTCGTGGCTGGGGGAATGCTGGTTGGCATCTATCTGCTGTTTGTGCGTCCTAACACCTCGCCGTCTTTGTATTCCCATTTCGACCACGGGCGCGGTGGTCGCAGCTTTGCAAGCTATACAGTATTCAGCGGGCATAAATTGTTAGACCTCCTTCCCCTCCCTCACTCCCTGGTAGATGCCGGTCGCTTCGTTTATGGAGCGTGGACAGTTGCCTTTCTTGGGGGATTCATCCTGGCTTGCCGCGCGTTCCGCAACGGTTCAGGGAAATGGATACAGGTGCAGATTCTCTGCGGTCTACCCTGCATTCTGCTCATCCTCTGTGACGGTCTCGCATGGTTCCCGAATACTCCCAGGACCAGCTTGTTTGTTCTGCCGGCGTTGGCACTGCTATTCATGTGCGATTTACAGTTAATCGTGGATTTTAGCCTGAGACATTACCGGCGGAAATGGCTTGAGCGGTTCCTGGATGTCGCGGTGGCATGTGTAATGTTGTTCCTGGCGGTGGAATGCGTCAAGTTATCCAGGACATTCATGCAGGGCGAGGAGGAGGACGTTGCTTCGGCAGTCGAGTACCTGAAGGCCAATGTTCAACCTCGAGACATTCTCTTTGTACACGCCTCGTGTTCGGAACAATTCAAGTTATACGCAATGATGGACGGTTGGGGCGATGCTCCTGTTCAATTCGGACGCACCGGTTGGCCCTGCTGTCCAAGGGGAATCGCGGTAAGTCGAGGTTCCGGCAGAAATGAGGATGTGCGCAGCGATGTATATCGGGCGGTCCCGGCCGTTTTCGCCGGCAAGGTCTGGATTCTTTACTCCACAAAAGCCAACCAAGTGATTTATATCGGTGCAGATCAAGACGCAATGATGATGAATGCTTTACGGGAAAGGGGCTGTCTCCAGGAGCCCACTCCCACGTTTCAGAATATTGGAGTGAGCTTGTTCGATTGTACAGGGCCCCCTGGAAGGCCATAGGTACTGGGCAGTGGCTAGTGCAAGGGCCGCGACACGAGCAATTACCCAACCGACCGGGCAGATGTGAAGGAGATTCTGCCGACCACCGTGGCTATTCAAGAATATGGCAAGACCAGGCGAATTTGAATGGGCGGTGCGTAACCTTTCCTGGTTTATTCCAATGCGCCGGTTGAGCGGCCACCATTGGGAACGGGATATAAGAGCAAATCGCCGCAAGAGATAAGCATGCTAAGTCATTGCCAGGGGTGCGTCTCTGTCCTGGGCAGAACTCGGGTAGTTAGGCACCATCATCAGATTCGCATTTTCAAAGCCAGAATTGCGATCTGCATCTGACGCTGTGGGAAGCCATTCGTGCAATTCGCTGCCTGCTCGGTTCGCCGTGCAGCGCTTTTCGTCAGAATTCATCAAACTTGAGAGCCTGCCGAGCCAAAGGTATGAAAGGATCGGAATCAAAGGATGCCTTCCCCCAAGGCTTCTGCCCGCGGCCCGCGGAAGCCCCCGTTTCTGTAAGGTGTCTTTTTGATCACCTTCTCTTCGCTGATGCTCCAAGTCTTGCAAACCTGCATCATGTCGGTGACCGTTTGGTACGACATGGCCTTCTTTGCCATCAGCGTAGCCATGCTGGGAATGACGTTCGGCACCGTCTGGGTCTATCTCGGGCGTGAGCGCTTCCACGCTTCGCACGTGCCGTTCTCGCTCATCCATGCGCGACCTTCGTTGCGGCCAGATGTTGCACCACTGCAGCCGCAAACTCGTCCGCACATTCCCACGCAGCCATGTGGGAAGCATCCAGCTCCAAATAGCTCGAGTGTTCGATCGCCGCATGAAGTGCGCGGCCGAGCGCCGGGGGCGTTGCGAGATCGTGTGTCCCGGTAATCACCAGGGTCGCCGCCTTGACTTCAGCCGCCTTCGCTCGCAAGTCCGCATCGTGCAACGCAGCGCAGCATTCCATATACCCCTCAGGGTCCGTCGCTCCGATCATCGCTCGAATCTTCTCCACATCCTTAGGGTGCTTGTTGCGATAGGCCGGCGTAAACCATCTCTCAATCATCGCAGCCGACAATGCCTCCATGCCCATGGTCCTTACAGCCTCGATTCGCTGCTTCCACATCTCCTCGCTTCCGATCCGCGCCGCGGTGTTCGCAAGAATCAGTTTGTCCACGCGATCCGGGGCGTGAATTGCGATCCACAGGCTAACCAGTCCGCCAAGGGATACGCCGCAAAAGCTCGATCTTCGCGCCCCCACCTCGTCCATCAACTTCAACACATCGCGACCAAGATCCTCGATCGCGAATGCTTTCCCAGAAGCCTCGCTCTGCCCATGGCCGCGGATGTCCGAGCGGAGCACGAGATATTTGCCTTCCAATGCAGGCAACACCTTATCCCACATGTGCAGGTTTGAGCCCAGCGAATTCACAAGCACAAGGTTCGGCGCGTCGTTTCGCTCGCTTACCTCGTAGTGCAGGCGCACTCCGTTGCTTTCAGCTGTGGGCATCCTCTGCTCCTATGACCTGCGAAATAGACCGGTGGGCGCTGCGAAATGGCGCGGCCTCTCATGCCTATCGCGAATTGCTGGCGAGGAATCAGTCCTCGACTGCGTCGGACTTGAACTGTTCCCGATACTCGGCCCATCGTTCATGGTTAAAAACACCTTCGGGGGATAAGCAATCTGCCGCAGCGTAAGCCATGGGTAAGGCATGGTGCGTATTGTCGTGCGCGAACAATCCCTGGCGGCCGAAAGTCAGCATGCCTTCGACTCCATTCAGCC
>CAYWSR010000191.1:0-8548 GCA_964460385.1 uncultured Occallatibacter sp.
ACCACCTATAGCCGCGAGCTCGCTCCGTTGGCCGGCCACTATCCCTGCCTGCGCCTCGGCCCGCCATGGTGGTTCCATGACAGCCCCGAGGGCATGATGCGCTTCCGCCAGCAGACCACTGAGACCGCGGGCTTCTACAACACGGTTGGGTTCAACGACGATACCCGCGCCTTTCTGTCGATTCCCGCGCGCCACGATGTTGCCCGGCGCATCGATTGCGCTTTCCTCGCGCGCCTCGTCACCGAACACCGCCTGGACGAAGACGAAGCCTTCGAAGTGGCATACGATCTCACCTATACCCTTGTGAAGAAGGCATACCGTCTCTAAGGACTCGCGCATGGCGCTCAGCACCAGCATCGAACAACCCGGCGACGGTCAATCTTCCCCAGGGTCGCGTATCGGCAAAGTCCGCTGGACCATCTGCGCCATGCTCTTTGTCGCAACCTCCATCAACTACATGGACCGCCAGGTCATCTCGATTCTCAAGCCGACGTTGGAGCACAGCATTGGGATGACGGAGATTGGTTACGGCTATGTCGTCAGCGCATTTCAGTTCGCCTATGCGCTTGGCCTTTTAGCCGCGGGGCGCTTTGTCGATAAAGTCGGCACGCGCATCGGCTACATCGTGATCATGGCCGTCTGGAGCCTGTCGGCCATGGGTCACGCTCTGGCCAACACAGTCCTCGAGTTCGGCATCGCCCGTTTCTGCCTCGGCATCGGGGAATCCGGCAACTTCCCTGCCGCCATCAAAACAGTGGCTGAGTGGTTCCCGCAAAGTGAGCGTTCCTTCGCCACGGGCATCTTCAACTCCGGCACCAATCTAGGCGCCATCCTGGCCCCCATCATCGTGCCATGGGTGACCATTCGATATGGCTGGCACGCAGCCTTCCTGGTCACCGGCGCTTTCAGCGCCATCTGGATCGTTCTCTGGTACTCCAAATACCGAAAGCCCGCTGACCACCCCACTCTGACTGGCGCTGAACTACGGCACATCTACCAGGAAGCGGCGGAGCAGATGGGTCCTTCCACTCCATGGATCAAGCTCCTCGGCCTTCGCCAGACCTGGGCGTTCACCCTTGGCAAATTCCTTACCGACCCGGTCTGGTGGTTCTATCTTTTCTGGCTGCCCTCGTTCTTCAGTGCCCGTTTCCACCTCGACCTGTCGCACCTGGGGCTGCCGCTGGTTATTGTCTACAACGCTTCGGCTGTTGGCAGCATCGCCGGCGGCTGGCTCCCAGCGCCGTTTCGAACCGTCCTTGGGCTCTCTGCCGTGCATGCGCGGCTAGCCTCGATGTTTCTCTGCGCCTGCTGCGTTGTCCCCGTATTTCTCATCAACTACGTCTCGTCGGAATGGGCTGCAATCGCCCTGCTCAGCCTGGCTGCCGCTGCACACCAGGGATGGTCGGCCAATCTCTTCACCACCACCTCGGATATGTTCCCGCGCACGGCAGTCGGTTCCGTCACAGGCATTGGCGGCATGGCTGGCTCCGTCGGCGGCGTGCTCTTCGCCACTTATACCGGCCGCATCCTTCAATGGACGCACAGCTACTCCACATTGTTTGCGATTGCTGCCAGCGCTTACCTTGTGGCCCTCGCCATCATCCTCATCCTCGCTCCAGGGTTGCGCAGAGTGGAGTCGCTGGCATGAGCCTCTACTGCTCCGTCGGTAGCGCCGACACCGATCTCTCCTCAGATGACTTGAAAGCCCTGCTCACCAATGCGCTCAGCCGGCTCGGCACTCGCACAAGCGTCCTTGCGGTTCCGCCTGACCAATCCCGCGAGCACTCCCGCGCCGGCGCACTCACCAATATCGCCTGGCGTTTTTACGGCGACAACCTCAAGGCCGTCTTGCCCGCGCTCGGAACCCACTCGCCAATGCGGCCCGACCAGCTCACGCACATGTTCGGCGATCTGCCGCAGGGTTTGTTTCGCGTCCACAACTGGCGCACCGACATCGTCACGCTCGGCGAAGTCCCAGCCGAGTTCATCCGCGAACAGTCCGAGGGCAAGCTCAACTACGCATGGCCGGCGCAGGTGAACCGCCTTGTCGCGCACGGCGGCTTCGACCTCATCCTCTCCATCGGCCAGGTGGTGCCGCACGAAGTCATCGGCATGGCCAACTACACCAAAAACATCCTGGTGGGCACGGGCGGCCGCGAAGGCATCAACCGCAGCCATTACCTCGGCGCGGTCTACGGCATGGAGCGCATCATGGGCCGCGCGGAAAACCCAGTGCGCAATGTGCTCAACTACGCCGCCGAGCGCTTCCTGCACCACTTGCCCATCGTCTATGTGCTCACCGTCGTCTCGCGCCGCGCCGATGGCTCCCTCGCCGTGCGCGGACTCTTCATCGGCGACGACGCAGAATGCTTTCACCGGGCCGCCGATTTGAGTCTGAAGGTAAACTTTGAGATCCTCGACGAGCCCATCAAAAAGGCTGTCGTCTACCTCGACCCGCAGGAGTTTCACTCCACATGGCTCGGCAACAAGGCCGTCTATCGCACCCGCATGGCCCTGGCCGACGGCGCGGATCTCATCGTTCTGGCGCCGGGCGTGCGTGAGTTCGGCGAAGACAAGACGATCGACGCCCTGATCCGCAAGTACGGCTACTGCGGCACGCCGGCCACGCTCGCAGCCGTCGAATCCCAACCCGACCTGGCCGCCGATCTCAGCGCCGCGGCTCACCTGATTCACGCATCATCGGAGGGCCGCTTCACCATTACCTGGTGCCCCGCTCACCTGACTCGCGAAGAAGTTGAGGGCGTGGGATTTCAGTACGGTGACCTCGAAACAATGACGCGCCGCTACAATCCCGCAAAGCTTGCGCAAGGATACAACACGGTTGACGGCGAGCAGGTGTTTTTCGTCGGCAACCCCGGATTAGGACTGTGGGCACACCGCAGCAGACTTTAGCAAAGGAAGACCATGGCAACAAACATTCTCAGCCTCGAAGACAAGATCGCAGTGATCACCGGCGGCACATCGGGCATTGGCCGCGCGCTGTCTCTCGGCCTGGCCGACGCGGGCGCGCAGGTGGTGGCCACCGCACGCCGTCCGCAGCAGGTGGATGAAACCGCCGCAGCCATCGAAGATCGCGGCCGCCAGACCCTCCGCATCGCCTCCGACGTCTGCGACCGTGCCTCGCTCGAAAGGCTCCTCGCCGCCACAATCGACAAGTTCGGCAAGATCGACATCCTCATCAACTGTGCCGGCCGCATCAAGCGCACGCCCACGCTCACCATGCCCGAAGAGGAGTGGACCAGCATCCTCGACACCAATCTCACCGGCACGCTGCGCGCCTGCCAGGTCTTCGGCAAGCACATGCTCGAGCGCGGCTACGGACGCATCATCAACATCTCTTCTCTCAATGCATTTGTCGCGCTCAACGAAGTGGCCGCCTACGCCGCAAGCAAGGCCGGCGTCGGCTCGCTAACCCGGTCGCTCGCCGTCGAGTGGTCGAAGCGCGGCGTCACCGTGAATGCCATCGCGCCGGGCGTCTTCCGCACCGAGCTCAACGCCCAGTTGCTCGACAGCACGCCGCGCGGCCAGGAACTGCTGATGCGCACGCCCATGGGCCGCTTCGGCAGAACCGAAGAGCTGGTCGGCGCCGCAATCTATCTAGCCTCCGACGCTGCTTCCTTCGTCACCGGTCAGACGCTCGTGGTCGACGGCGGTTTCCTCGCCAGCGGCGTCAACCAGTAATCGAACCCGAAAATGCGAGTTGCAGTAACCGTTAAGATGGACCTGAAGCATCCACCGTTCAACGCACGGAGACCTTATGCCCGAGCCAACTTGCGATATCGGCCTCATCGGCCTCGCTGTCATGGGACAGAATCTCGTCCTCAACATGAACGACCACGGCTTCAAGGTCGCCGTCTTCAACCGCACGGTGTCGAAGGTGGACGACTTCATCGCCGACGAGGCCAAGGGCACCAACGTTGTGGGCGCGCACTCGATAGAAGAGCTCGCCGCGCTCCTCAAACGGCCTCGCCGCATCATGCTCATGGTCAAGGCTGGCGACACGGTCGACCAGATGATCGATCACATCCTGCCTGTGCTCGAGCCCGGCGACATCCTCATCGACGGCGGCAACTCGCTCTTTACCGACTCCAACCGCCGCACCAGGACTCTCGCTGAAAAGGGCATTCTCTTCGTCGGCACCGGTGTCTCCGGCGGCGAAGAGGGCGCGCGCAACGGCCCCTCCATCATGCCCGGCGGCAACCCGGCGGCATGGCCCCATGTAAAGGACATCTTCCAATCCATTGCCGCCAAGGTCGAAGACGGAACGCCCTGCTGCGACTGGGTGGGCGAAGACGGCGCAGGCCACTACGTCAAAATGGTGCACAACGGCATCGAATACGGCGATATGCAGCTCATCTGCGAGGCCTACGACCTGCTCCAGCGCGGCCTTGGCCTCACCGCCGACGAGTTGCACACGGTCTTTGCCGACTGGAACAAGGGCGAGCTCGACAGCTACCTGATCGAGATCTCCAGCCAGATTTTTGCCAAGAAGGACGAAGACGGCTCGCCTATCGTCGACAAGATCCTCGACACCGCCGGACAGAAGGGCACGGGCAAGTGGACCGTCTTCAGCGCGCTCGACCTTGGTCAGCCCGTCACGCTCATCGGCGAGTCCGTCTTTGCGCGCTGCCTTTCCGCACTCAAAGAAGAGCGAGTCAACGCCGCGAAGATCCTCAATGGCCCGTCCAATACAGCTCCTCCCAGCGACCGCGCCGCGTTTATTGAAGAGGTGCGCTGCGCCCTTTACTGCTCCAAGATCATCTCCTACACGCAGGGCTACATGCTGCTCCGCGCCGCCGCCAAAGAGCACGGCTGGAATCTCAACATGGGCGGCATCGCGCTCATGTGGCGCGGCGGTTGCATCATCCGCAGCCGCTTCCTGGGCAAGATCAAGGAAGCCTTCGACAAGAATCCCTCCCTCGATAACCTGCTTCTCGACAGTTTCTTCTCCGACGCCCTCAACCACTATCAGGGCTCGTGGCGCAAGGCCCTCGTGCACGCGATTCAGCTCGGTGTACCCACGCCGGCCTTCTCCACGGCGCTCGCATTCTTCGACGGCTATCGCACTGCTCGCCTGCCCGCCAACCTGCTTCAGGCGCAGCGCGACTTTTTCGGCGCCCACACCTATGAGCGCGTCGACCAGCCGCGCGGCCAGTTCTTCCACACCAACTGGACCGGCCGCGGAGGCCGCGTCTCATCCACCACGTACAACGTTTAGCCCCAAGCCGCTCTGTCTCGTAGCGCCGGTCTCTAGACCGGCTGGCCCTCAGAGGCCTCGCAGGATTTTGAATTCGAGCAATCGCGCAGTCTGGGAGAACTCCGGCTGCATCTCCGTGGGAGTACACTGATTCAAACCTCGATTCATGGCCAAAACGCTCAACAATTCGCAGGAGCGCGCTCACGTCCCGGCCGCCCGCTTCTCGTTCACAAACAAGCTCAGCGCCTCTAACAAGACGCCCCGCCAGATCAACCGCAACCTCATCTTTAACCACATCCGCGCGCGCCAACCCATCTCCCGCGCCGACCTCTCGCGCGTCTCCGGACTGCAACGCAGCACGGTCTCTCTCATCGTGGAAGAGCTGCTCGCCGACCGATGGGTCGTGGAAGGATCTATGGGCCGCCTTCCCCGCGGCCGCCGCCCCACCTTTCTGAATGTCTCCAGCCAGCGCGGAGTGCTCGCGCTCGACATTCACCCCGCGCAAACCACGCTGGCTATCGCAGACCTCGGCGGCCAAATCCTCGTCGAAGATCAGATCGAGCTACCTGAAAATCCGCAGAAGGTGGTCGGCGCCATCGTCACCGCCATTCGCAAGATGATCGCCGCCAACACAGACCGCTCTTTCGACGGCGTTGGCATCAGCCTTCCCGGCCGTCCCCACCAGCACCCGGGCCCATCCAGCTCTGCAAGGCAAAACGAGGCAAAAGCCATCTTCGCGCCCAACGTCCGCTGGCCCATCGGTCAGATCAAGTCGCGCGTAGAACAGGCTACGGGACTCCCCACCTTCGTCGACAACGTGGCCAATGCCTGTGCTCTCTCCGAAGTCTGGTTTGGCGACAGCGATGGCAACCACGATCTCGTCGTCGTCAACGTCTCCGAAGGCCTGGGCACCGGCATCTTCGCCAATGGCCGCATTCTGCGCGGCGAAGGCGGATCGGCCGGCGAGTTTGGCCATGTACAGGTCGACCCGCTCGGCCTGCCCTGCGGCTGCGGCAGTACCGGGTGCTGGGAGACCGTCGCTTCCAACCGCGCGGGCATGCGCTACTACGCCGAAATCGCCGGCCGGCCGTCTCCCCCGTTCGAAAGTCTTCTCAAGCTGGCCGCATCGGGCGACCCCGCCGCCAGCCAATCCATCGATCGCATGTGTGCCGCACTTGGCCGCGGCATGCACATGATCGCTTCCGCGCTCGCGCCGTCTGAGATCGTCGTGGTCGGCGACATCACCACCATCTGGCGCCTCGCCGGCCCGCGCATCGAGCAGGAGATGCGCCGCATCCCCATGGTCCGCGTCCCCAGGCTGCGTCCCGCGCAAGACGGTAACAAGGCACGGCTGCGCAGCGCCGTGGCCCTCGTCATGCACGACAACCAGGTTTAAGGCACGCGGCCGCTCGACCTCAATCCGGGTTGCGAGGCACGGCCCCTTGCCACCCATCGCACAATCGGAGAACAATCCCGTGATCCTCGATTCCTTCCGCCTTACCGGCAAGAATGCTCTCGTCACCGGTTCTTCGCGCGGCATGGGAGCCGCCATCGCCGTGGCCCTCGCCGAAGCCGGCGCCAATGTTGCACTGCACGCCTCGCAGTCGGTTCCCGCCGATGTCGTCGCTCAGGTCGCCGCCACCGGCGTCCGCCACGTCGCGCTCACCGCCGACGTCCGCCATCCTGAACTTGCGGTTTCGCTTGTTGACCAGGCCGCTTCGGCCTTCGGATCGCTCGACATCCTGGTCAACAACGCCGGCATCACCCGCCGCGCTCCGGCCGTCGACTATCCCGTTGCCGAATGGGACGAAGTTATCGCTGCCGACCTCACCACCGTCTTCCGCCTCTGCCAGGCCGCAGGCCGGCTCATGCTTGCGCAAGGCTCCGGCAAGATCGTCAACATCGCTTCCCTGCTCAGCTTCCAGGGCGGCATCACCGTCCCCGCCTACGCCGCTGCCAAGGGCGGCGTCGCCCAGCTCACCAAGGCCCTCGCCAACGAGTGGGCCTCCAAAGGCGTCTGCGTCAACGCCATCGCGCCCGGCTACGTGGCCACCGACCTCACTGAAGCCCTGCAGAAAGACCCCACCCGCAATCGCCAGATCATGGAGCGCATTCCCGCCGGCCGCTGGGGCTCGCCCACAGACGTCGCCGCCACCGCGGTCTTTCTTGCTTCCCCGGCCAGCGACTACGTCAATGGACACGTGCTCGTTGTCGACGGCGGCTGGATGGGCCGCTAAATCAATGCGATTGAATCCCGCGAATTCCTCCTCTCTCAACCGCGGATAAGGCCATCTATTTCTTCCCGTGTCGCCTACGGATAGATGCCGCGAATCTGCACGGTCTCAGCCACGCGCCCGATGCCGAGCGTGTTGGCAGCAATGCGCATGGGCACATTCTTGTCCAGATGGATCTTCAGCACATCCTTGAAAGCCGACTTCATCACGCGCTCCAGGCGGTCGTAGACGTCCTGCGCCTCCCAGAAGAGGTGCTGCTCGTCCTGCACCCATTCAAAGTACGAGACCGTCACTCCACCGGCGTTGCACAGAATGTCTGGAATTACGAACACTCCCTTGCTTTCCAGAATTCGGTCAGCAGCCGGCGTAACTGGCCCGTTGGCCGCTTCGCCCACGATCCTGGCGCGTACCGCGCCGGCGTTCTCTGCATCGATTGCGTTTTCCAGCGCTGCCGGCACCAGGATGTCGCAGTCCATGGCCAGCAACTCCTGCGCAGTGATGGGCTCGCTCTCAGGGAAGCGTTCCACTTTTCCGGTGAGCGCCTTCAAGTGCATCAGTTCCGGAATGTCCAGCCCGTTCCCGTTGTAGACGCCGCTCGTCGAATCGTTGACCGCGATGACTTTCGCTCCCGCTTCATGCAGCAGTTGCGCGGCGATCGAGCCGGCGTTGCCAAAGCCCTGCACGGCGACCTTTGCGCCCTTGAGCGTCATCCCGAGGTGGTCGCAAGCGCTCTTGATCGTGTAAAACACGCCGCGGCCAGTGGCTTCATTGCGTCCCAGCGACCCGCCCATGCAGATGGGCTTGCCCGTAACCACGCCGGGAATCGGATAGCCCTTGGTCATGCTGAAGGTATCCATGATCCATGCCATGGTCTGCGGATTGGTGTAAACATCCGGCGCAGGAATATCCTGCTGCGGCCCAATCAAGGGAAGAATTGCGCTGGTGTAGCGCCGCGTCATGCGCTCCAGTTCGCCCTTCGACATATGTTTTGGATCGCAGGTGATGCCGCCCTTTGCCCCGCCAAAGGGAATATTGACCACGGCGCATTTCCACGTCATCCATGTGGCCAGCGCCTTCACTTCATCCAGCGTGACCT
>CAYWSR010000192.1:0-8531 GCA_964460385.1 uncultured Occallatibacter sp.
AAAGTTCCAGCTGCGTGAGGCGTTGTGGAAGCCTTCGACGAACCGGCCTGCGCGGATAAAGCGGACGCCAGGCTGGAAAGGCTGCCGCCTGCCGTCGAGTGCAGGTTTTGTGCGGCGAGACTGGAGGAACTTGCCTTTGTGAGACCTGGCTGTGCCGAAGAACCGGCGGAACTCGTGGACGAGGTCGAGCTGGTGAAAGCAGTGTTCAGGGTCTGGTTGATGTCGATCAACTGCTCCAGGCTGTTCACCTGGACAAGCTGGTTGATGTACTCGTTCGGATCGGTGTCGGCAGTCGGATCCTGGTTCTGCATCTCCGTTACCAGCAACGTGAGGAAGTCGTTCGCCGAAATGGTGGAGGAATCCGCACTCGCTGCACCGGAGCTCGCGCTCGACGAGTTCGTGCCGCTGGTGGCACTCGCCTGCGGGAGAGCCGAAGCAGGTTTGAGGGCCTGCTCCGCGCGTTCATGTTGCAGGATGGCCGACAATACCGACATATCTTTCCGCCTTTCTTTTCCGGAGGGCCCGATCCAGCGATCAGGCCATCACGGAGATGTGGCTCCCACTCGATCCAGGCATCGTTTCAGTCGCGAGGTTCGTGCCCGGAAATGCCAAACTTGCCGAAACTGCTTCAACTGATCCCTCGCCTGCAAATGAAATCGGATTGGACCCGGTCGATGTCCAGCCGTTGTTTGCATTGCTTGTTGAATTCTGTTGGTTGAAGGATTGGGTTCCGGAATCGGTGCCGGAGCCCGCCTGTGCATTCGCCGAGGATCCGTCGCTCTCATGACCGGCAACGGTGACAGGAACAACAGTCGGATGGCGCTCGGCAAGATACTCATTCAACCCGGCAAGATGGCTGCCAAGCATCTGGGCGGCCTCCGCTGAGCCGGGCACCAGCGAGGCGTGGACACTGCCGCCGCCCAGATCGGCGCGCACGCCCACCCAGCCAAGCGCGGGATCTTCAAATCCAGCCTCGGCGCGATTGGCCCCAGCGTGGGTCCAGCTGATGCTGCCGGCCGGAGCGCCGCCATCGAGTGCGGCGAACGTTTCGGCCGCGGAAGAAATGGTTGCGCCGCCGGATGAGCCGGGACCTGATCCCAAAGTCGATCCAGGCACCGTTCCGGGGGCTGATCCCGAAGCGAATGAGTAACCGGCCGGCCCGATTGACGATGACGCCAAGGCCGAGTTTCCTTGAGCGAGTTTCAGGCCGTGAGACGCAAGCCCTGTTGCGGCGTCGGCGCCCGATGCACGGGGATTCGCCGAATGAGCGGAAAGCTCCGAGGAGGTTCTCGAACCAGAGGCGCCCCTTCGTTCAGCGGCAGAGGCGGCCTCAACGGGCTGAAGCGCAACCGCAGAGGCCGCGCCCAATGCATAATCCGATGCGCTCTCCCCTGCCACCATCGCTGTTGAGAGGGGATTGAGTCCATTCAAGCTTGCGTCCAGGCTGTCCCCTCCCGCAGCCGGAACGGCCGGGACGGTGTGCGCCAGGGTCGCTGCGCCGGCAGCGGCCGCGTTTTCTCCAGAGGCTGACAGTTCGGTGATCGTATTTGCTTGAGGATCGGAGACAGCCAGGGGAATCGATTGCCCGGCTGGATCGGAGACTGCAAGAGCATGAGTTGGGAGTGCGAACTCAGAGGGCGATCCGGATTCTCGATAACCGGTTCCGGTCGAGGCGGAGACAGAGTTATTGTTGTGAGCCGCGGCTAGGTCTGCCTGCGGACTGTTCCCGGCCAACTGGGCGGCCGGCAGGAGCGACACGGGGAGGGGGCCAGGGATGGCAGCCGCAGGGTTGGACGAATCCGAGACGCCGGAACCGTGGGCTGAACGGGGAGATGAGGAGCTGTTCGTTCGAGAGGAGAGGTTGGAAGAGGTCGACTCGGTGGCACTGGCCGCAGAGAGGTTTGGAGCGGACTTGAGCGCCCCGAGCTGCTGAATCCGAGCAAGTTTGGCGACAGAAGCGGCGGAAGCGGCGTTGGGCAACGGATTGGGAGTGCTGGCAGCAGAGGATACGGCGCTTCCCTTCCCGGCGAGCGAACTGTCGGCCAAACTCCTGATCTGTCCGGCGAGAGCAGCAGCGAGGAGCGAGGAGTTCTGATCGGCAGTCTCAGATTCCGTCGGAGCTGCCGACCCTTCCCCGCCGGTCGCGCTGTCAAAGGAAGCCAGGATCGCCTGCCAGTTGGAGCGAAAGCTTCCGCTCTCCGCCGCCACAGTCCCGTTTGGTCCGGACACCCCGATCACGCCAGCAGGCATCCGCAGCGCGGATACTGGCGCCGAAGCTCCGGTTTGGCTCGCGACTCGGCCGAGACTCGAACTGATGCCCGGACTTGGGCTCGGACTGGCAACCGGAAGGTCCGCTGCGGCTCCGCTCATGCCAAAAGAGTGTGCAGATGCGATGCCAAATCGCCGGAGAGCTTGTTAGAGAGTTGTCAGAAGTGGGACGGCCACTCCTGATTCAGGAATGCTCATGAAGAGCCGTTCGATCTCCCCTCAAGTTTCTTGGGGGCGCGTACTGCGGCGGCTTCGGCGACCTGATGACGGCTGCCGTACCAGTCATCAAGAGCCTGCTGGCTGCGGCGGCCGGCATCGAGGGCCTCGGCAGCTTCGGCTTCGTGAATGAGTGTCTCCACCTGCCGGCGCTCGACGCGAGCCGACTGATATCTCTCGCGAAGGGTGTTGGCGGACTGCTCTGACTGGGTGATCGCGGCTTCCAACATGACCGCCTGACGCAATGCGACGCGGCCTTCTTCGAGACCGGCGATGCGGTCAGGCAACTGGCCTGTGCGGACTCCCCTGTGGACGAGTTGGCGGCCGCGGCGGCTGCGCTCTCCGGCTGCCTCGAAGGCGCGCTGCAGGCGATGCAACTCGGCGAGGACCGACTCGAGAGCGAGACGGCTCTGCTCTTCCTCAAGAAGGCGAAGCTGCAGGAGGCGCCGCAGTCCGCGGGAGATGGGCATCGCTCAGATATCCGCCGCAAGCTCGGCGAGTTGGCTGACCGAGTCAACCAGGCGCGGGCGCTTGTCGGTGCTCTGGGTGAGGAAGGCGCGCAAAGAATCTCGGGCACGCAAAGCGCGATCGAGATCAGGGTCGGAGCCGGGCTTGTAAGCACCGATACGCACGAGATCCTCGGAGCGTGCATAGACGGCCATCAGACGACGCACCAGCGCGGCGTGCTCGAGGTGGGCAGGGAGGGATACGGCAGGCATGAGACGGCTAATGGAATCGAGGATTTCGACGGGCGGATACCAGCCCTCGGCGGCGAGCGCACGGGAGAGCACGATGTGGCCGTCAAGAAGCGCACGTACGGCGTCCACCAGTGGATCCAGCTGGTCGTCCCCCTCCATCAGCACAGTGTAGAAGGCGGTAATCGACCCTGAGCGGAACTGGCCGGCGCGCTCGGCCAGACGCGCCAGCCGGGTAAAGACCGAGGGCGTATAGCCCTTGTTGGTGGGAGGTTCCCCGGCTGCAAGGCCAATCTCGCGGGCCGCCATAGCGAAGCGCGTAAGGGAGTCGAGAACGAGAAGGACATCCTTGCCCTGAGCGGCAAAGAACTCCGCGATCGTGGTAGCGGCGAGTGCCGCGCGCAAGCGCAGCAGCGGGGACTGGTCAGAGGTGGAAACGACGACCACCGAGCGGGTGCGGCCCTCGGGGCCCAGCGATCCCTCGAGAAACTCGCCAACCTCACGGCCTCGCTCGCCCACCAGGCCGACCACCGTGATATCCGCCTCGGTGTTGCGGGTCATCATGCCGATCAAGGTGCTCTTGCCAACACCCGATCCGCCGAAGATGCCGACGCGCTGTCCACGCCCGACGGTCAACAGCGTGTCAACTGCGCGAATCCCGGTGCCGAGGGCGGTGCGAATCGGTGTGCGATCCATGGGCGAGCGCACCGGCCCGTCGAGAGGCTGCGTGTCCGAGGCAGCCAGGGGCAGGCCGTCGTCGATGGGCTCGCCGAGCGCGTTAAGAACACGGCCTACCAGAGCCGGGCCGACCGCGATCTCCGGCCGTGCGCCGAGCGCGGAGACTGTGTCGCCGAAGCGAATGCCCTCTGTCGTGTCAATTGGCATGGTGAGCAGATGATTGCCGCGAAAGCCTATCACCTCGGCCAGGTGAGTCTGCTGCTGGCGGTCGCGGATCACGCAGCACTCGCCGACCGAGGCCACAGGGCCGGCTGATTCGATGGTTGCGCCCAGCGACTCGAGGACATTGCCTTGCCAGCACCAAGGCTGACCCCGCTCGAGGCGCGCGAAGTAGCGGGCAAGATGAATTGCTGCAGAGGGAGTCACGCGCCGGCCTCGTGCCGAGCAGAATCAGCTGGCGAAGGCGTTGCTCTTGGACTGCCGACGCGGTCGAAGAAGCCGCGCTCGATCTCCCCAAGTTGGCTGCGAAGCCCGAGGTCGACCGAGCCGAGATCGGTTTTGATGATGGATTCGCCCAGACGCATCCCCTCTCCGGCGACGACTTCAGGCTTAACGGTCAGGTTCGGCGCATGTGCGATCGCATCCTTCCAGAGGTCGAGTTCGGCGGGAGGAACAACGAGCTGAGCGGGAGTCGATGCGGAGAGCTGGCCCAGGGCAACGCGGACTGCTCCTGTCAAAAGCAGTGGATCCATCTGCGCTTCGCGGCGCAGGATGCGCGCGGCGATCGCCAGAGCCAGTCCGACGACTTCGCGCTCAACTTCAGCGAAGTAGCGCTCGCGCTCGCGGGCAAAGCGCTCAACCAGCTCGCTCGCCTTCCGAATTCGCTCCCGCTCGGCCGCGACCACAGTCCCCGCCTGCGCCTCGCGCTCCGCCTGACGGCCCTCGAGACGGCCTTGCTCCCGGCCCGCCTCAAAGGAGCGCCGGGTCTCCTCGGCCAACCGGCGGTCGAACTCGGAGCGGGCAGTATCAGAAGGTTCGCGATGAGCTCCGTCGTGAGGCTTACCGCCTGCAGCACCTTGAAAAAGAGCGGACGAGTACAGATTCGCGGAGCGCGAACCAGTCTTCGCACCGGCGTGCGGGCCGGAGGGATACTCATACACCTGCACGCTCGGTGCTTCTCCGGTTCCCGTCTTATCTCTTGCCTGCTTCAACTCTTCCCCCCAGCCGCCGGCTTGCTTTCGTTGTACCGTCTCCTGCACCGTCTCTGTCAGCCCGTGTTGCGGGTTGCATCCTGCTTAACCGATCTCACTGACCGGCAGCCGCTCACGTGAACGACCGGCTCCATGGCTCTGTCGGCCGCACGGATGCCCTGGTCAGGCCAGCATCTCGTCGCCGGTTTCGAGCTTGAGCACCACCTTGCCCTCGGCCTCGAGGCGACGCGCGAGGTTCAGAATCTCTTGCTGGGCCTGGGATACCTCGCGGGAGCGCACCGGGCCCAGCACGTCCATATCTTCCTTGAGCATCTCGACGGCACGCGAGCTCATGGATTTGAAGATCTGTGCGCGCAGCTCCTCGTTGGCGCCGCGCAGGGCCAGCGCAAGCATTCGCTTGTCGACCCCGGAGACGATCTCGCGAATCGTAACCGCGGGAACCGTGACAAGATCCTCGAAGGTGAACATCAGATTGCGGATGTTGAGAGCGAGTTCCGGCTCCCCCTCTTCGATCGTCTCCAGAATCTTTTTCGCCTCCTCGGCATTGAGCCGGTTCAACAGGTCGGCTACGGCCTTGAAGCCGGAGTAGCTCTTTCGTGCGTTGTCGCCGACGCTCTCCAGCCGCCGATGCAGGATGTGGGCGACCTTCTGCGCCATCTCCGGGGAAAACTGGCGCATCTCGGCAAGCCGCTGGATGGAGACCACCTTGTGCTCTTCGCTGAGGTTGTCGAGCACCTGCGAGGCACGCCAGGGATCGAGATGGGCAAGCACAAGGGCAATTGTCTGCGGGTGCTCGGAGTCGAGCAGCTTGCCAAGCTGGCTGGGATCGGTGCGCTGCAGCTTGGCAAGGTTGCCCTGCGCGGCTTCCTGGGAGCGGCGTAGCTGCATGAGCAGCTCGTCGGCACGCGACTTGCCAAAGGCGTCCACCAGCAACCGGCTCGCCAGGTCCAAGCCGCCATGCATGATGAAGCCCTGGGTAGCGAGCAGCTCCCAGAACTCCTGAACCACTTCAAACGAGAGCTCCGGGGAGACTCCGCGCAGGTCGGCCAGCTCCTCGGTCAGCCGCTGCACATCGGCCTCGGGCAACACGCGCAGAATCTCCCGCGCCACCTCTTCGCCGACCGCCACCAACAGCACCGCCGCCTTGCGAACCCCGGAGAGATTGGCCGACTCACGCCGCCGTGCAAGCCCGTTTTCATTCCCTTGCTCTGCCACAACCCCATCCTCTTGTTCGTGTTCGCCCGCCCTCAATCCTGGTGAATCCAGCTCTGCAACAAGCGCGAGCTATGCGACGGTTCGCGCTTCAGATGGTCCGCCACCTGCTCGAAGATCTCCTGCGTTCTCTGCTTCTCGGGATCGACTTCGACGGGCTCGGGGGGCTTGAGTGCGGCCTGAGCCGCGGTAGACGCGAGCTCCCTGGGCGGTCCCTTGGAGGTCGACGACGGCGAAGCCGCGATGCGGCGGACAGCCGGGCGCACGCCAAAGGCCACAATCACGAGAATCCCAGCAAGGATAGCAGCGTACTTGACGAGCACAGGCGAGTCCTCGGCCGCGGCAAGGGATTGGCTGAGAAGCGTCGGCGGCGTTTGCCCGTGGTTGGCATCAAAGGGTAGATCCTCCACCGTGAGCAGGTCGCCGCGGGAGGAGTCGAAGCCCACCGCGGCCTGAGCCAGAGCAGTGAGATTGCGCAGTTCCTCCGCCGAACGAGGCTGCCAGACCGATGCTTTGCCCTGGGCAGCCGGCTGCGTCAACCTGTCATTGACGACGATGGCCGCAGTGAGCCGGCGCAGCTTGCCTGGATTCTCGACGACATGGCGAACCGTCTTCGTGGCTCCGTATGTCCCAGCCTCGGAACGCGTTGTCTGGGGCTGGCTGGTCGCCTGCGGGTAGACGGGGAGGGCCTGCGTGTTGGGGGCATTCGAAGCCGTGCCGGGGACACCGGCTGCCACAGCCTGCGGCCCGGAGACCTGTTCGGTCCGCTGCATCGAGAGCGTGACGGTCTGGTCAGGATCGTAGCTCTCCGCGGTCTCCTCGCTTGCTGTCGGATCGTAGTCGAGCGTGACCGATGCGCGCACATTACCCGCGCCCGTGACCGGCTCGAGGGTTGAGACGAGCTTCTCTTCGAAGGCCTGCTCGGCAGTCAGGCGCAAAGCGTCGGCGGTCTTGGGACCGAGAGGCAGATGGCCCGCCGCATCGACCAGGACAACGCGATCGGCGGTAAGGCCATCCACGGCCGAGGCCACCAGATTGCGAATCGCCTCGGGCTCGCCGTCGGCCAGCGAGCGATGCCGCAACTTGAGCACAACCGAGGACTTGGCCGGACGTTCCTGATCGCGGAAGAGCGAGTCGTGCGGCAGTACAAGATGAACGCGGGCCGATTCAACGTCGGCAAGCGTGCCCACAGTGTGCTCGAGTTCGCCTTCGAGCGCGCGCTGGTAGTTGACCTGCTCGTCGAACTCCGAGCCTACCCAGTTGGGCTTGTCGAAGATCTCGAAGCCGAGACGGCCGCTCTTGACGCCGCCCTTGGCCGCGGTGGCGAGGCGCGCCTTGTCAAGCTGCGCGGCCGGAACGCGAATCGCTCCGCCGCTGGCCGCGACGTCATAGGGAATCTGCGCCTGGGTGAGAGTCTGCGCGATCTGACGCGCATCTTCCGGGTCGAGATCGGCATAGAGCGTGCGCCAGTCGGTGCGCAGGCCGTACCAGAGCAGGCCACCCAGAAGCGCCGTGAGCAACCCGGCGGCTACACCGGCCCACAGCCGCTGGTTGGGCCTGAGCCCAGCCCAGCGCACACGGGCGCGCGTGGCCAGAACCCCCAGCCTCCCGGAAAATCCGGCCTGCACGGGAACGCTTGCTGCGGTCCTTTCCAACTGTGCTCCGGTGGCCATTTTGTCCGGGGAGTGTTTCCCTTCCTCCTACCGACCATCTCGCTAGAACTGTGTGCCCATCACCTGTTGATAGGCTTGAACCGCCTTGTTGCGGACGGCGAGCGCCAGCTCAAAAGCCATGCTCGCCTTCTCCGTGGCGATCATCGCCTGATGCACATCGACCCCTGTCCCGGTCATCAGGCCCGTCATCGCGGCGCGCGCCCCGTCTTCGAGTTGATTGACCTGGCCGACGGCATCCGTGATCAGGTCGGCGAATGGGGCCGGCTCGGTCGTCAATGAGCCGTGGGCAGAGGACGTGGCGCCAGACGCCGAGGGGTCGGAAAGGCTGAAAGAGCCAGCGGCTGCGCTCACTGCATTCAGAATGGGCAACATCGAGTGTCCCTTCATTCCCGTTGAACCTGGCTGCGTTGTCTCCGGCTCGCTTCAGTCCGGGCCGGCCAGCTAGATCTTGGCGATATCGAGTGCGGCGGAGATCATGCTTTTCTCTGCCTGCACGGCAGCATTGTTGAGACCATAGGCACGTGTCGCCCCCATCAGGTCCACCATCTCTGTGAGTGGATTAATGTCGGGATAGGAGA